>NZ_JBHMIW010000005.1:0-423766 GCF_042436655.1 Sinorhizobium sp. P24N7
CGGCAGGTTCAGCCGGTTCGCTCCGCCCCGTCCGGGGCTTCGCGAACCCGCTGAACCTGCCGCAACCCAAAATCTGTCGACAATCATCCCGGTCCAAAATGTCGACCATCAACCCGGTTGAACAGCAAGCATGAGAGGAGCGAACGAACGCCAGACAGAACGCGCGAGAGGTCTGCGGCAAAGCGACAATGAAGCAGAAGCGCTCCTTTGGTCGGAACTGAAAGGCCGGCGACTAAACGGCTTCAAGTTCGTCCGGCAGGTCCCCATCGGTCGTTACTATGCTGATTTCGCCTGCCGTGATGAGCGGCTGGTCGTCGAGGTCGACGGCAGTCAGCATCAGATCGGCAGCGGCGATGAGAGGCGCGACGCGTTCATGATCACGAATGGCTGGAGTGTGCTCCGCTTCTGGAATACGGACGTCTTCAATGACCGCGCGGCGGTGCTGGAGACGATCGTGGCGGTCCTGGAAAAGCGGATGGTGGGAGCAATGAGGAGTGCTGATTTGACCTTCATTCCGGGGGAGAAGAGATGAGTCGGGCGTCGAAATCGGCGTCTCGGTCCGCCCCTCACCCTAACCCTTTCCCCGCAGGCGGGGAGAGGGGACCAACTTGCTTCTGGCCGGGGAGGTTGAAGCAGGCCACGACGGTGTCCCCTCTCCCCGCGCGCGGGGAGAGGGCTAGGGTGAGGGGCAGAATGCTGAGGAGCATCGCCGCATGAAGCGCCTTTTGGAAGCGGAGCTCATCTATGGACGGCTGCTCGACATTTCCGAACCGCATCTCGTCTCGCGCTATAACAAGGCTCTCAAAGGCTTCGGGCTGAAACCGACGGCTCTTCAGCGGTTCAGCATCGACATGACCGGCTTCTCACCCGAAATCGCCGAGGAAATCGGCGACCGCGACTATCTGGATCCGAACCGGGTCAACCGGCGCTTCATCATCCTGACGCCGGCGCAGGCGGAGCTTCCGGTCGTGCACACGAGCTTCTCAAACACCGCGGCGCTGATGCACGAATTCTTCAACGCCAATGGCCGCGCGATCAATGCGATCACCATCAAGGATGCGCTCTACGGCGAGATCGAGGATTCGGTCTCGGTCGTCGAGGACATTGACGATCTGCTTTCCATCAACGAAGTCCGCTTCCGGGTGCTCTCGGCCGAGGACATGCTTGGCAAGGCGACCGAACTGCGCGAGCTCGTCGACCGGCTGAAAAAGGTGCCGAACGCGTGGGCGGACGACGCGATGCTCGATCGGATGGTCGAACTCGCCAGGACGACCGGCGACATAAGGCAGAACGTGCTCGTGCCGGACGAACTGGTCTTCCGCCATGAGGCCTTCTGGGCAAATCACTTCGGCGGCGTCTACGTCTTTCTCGACGAGAAGACGACGACGGTCATCTGCGACCCTTCCGTGCCCGGTTTTCGCCGTTCGCGGCCCTGGCAGGTCAGCTACATCGCCATAACCGACCACGCCCGCATCTATGACTTTCTGGCGACGACCAACCGGCTGCAATTGCCGCAGGCATCCTGGGTGCAGGAGTCCGGCCTCTTCCAGCATCGCGCGGACATGGTGATCCGTGGGCTCGTCAACGATGCCGATCCGCAGGCCGATCTGACGAGTGTCGACCGGATATGGCTCCAGACCTGGATCCACCGCAATGCCGCGCTCGTGGCGCGCGACGGAATTTACCCCTTCCTCCAGGAAATGGCGCGGGCGATCGCCGCGACGGGTACGATCAGGATGCAGGACGTCGCCCCGGAGAACCGGTTTCTGCTCGTCCGGGCCGCCCCGCAGCATCCGGATCAATGGCTCGTCAACCGCCTGATCTCCGAACTCGTCCCTCGCGATTTCGTCTCGCGATTCGTATTCGACAAGCAAGGCTTCTACAAAGCCTATGAGGGCTACAGCGAAAAGTTCCGCGAATATGTTGTTGCGACACTGACCGGCACATATCTCAAGGACAAGGCCGCCTTCCGTCATAAGCTCTACGGTCTCAAAGAGGAATAAAACATGTTCGATCCGATCGTTGCGTTCTTCCAGCGTGTATTCACGGCGATCGGCCGTGGCATCGGATTGGCGGTGGCTTGGCTTCTGTGGCCGTTCGTCGCGCTCGGCAACTGGTACCGGGGACGAAGCTGGATCATCAAGGGGCCGATCGGCCTGATCCTCCTCTGCCTCGTGCTCTTCTACGCCTACTTTGTCTGGCAGACGCAAGCCTGGACGAATTTCGACCCGGACTATGTCGACCGCTACAAGCTCGCCGACCGCAGGACTCCGGCCGGTTCGCCCGTCAGCGGACCTGGAACGACGACGGGCCAGTCCGGTTCTGCGGCTGACGCGAACCGAGCTACGGTAGCACCCTCCGCTGCGGACAGCACGACCGAGGCTCTCGCAGTGGCGGAGCTTCCGGCCGGAACGGTTTGCCAGACCTCGGCCGTCGTCGAGGTGGCGGCCGATCTCATCGACCTCAACGTCAATCAGAATGCCTGGATCTCGTCGATGCTCGGCTACAAGCTCGGCTTTTTCGGACTGGACTGGGACGATACGCCCTGGCTGGACAACAAGGCGTCCTTCCAGCGCGGCATCAATCAGGCGGTCCGGCGCACAGCGGTGGAACTGGTGGATTCGCTCGGCCGTGTCCGCGGTACATCGGGAGTCAATGCGGACCTGCAGAGCGCGCGCGGCAACATCCAGTTCGACGAGGAAACCTGGTATTTCGGCCTTAACCCCTTTGGTCCGAAGACCCCGACGCCCAGCTTCTATCGTTCGGCGATGCGCGACCTCAGGAAGTTCAACGTCTCGCTCGGCAAGTGCGAGGCAATCTTCGACGGACGGTCCGACAACATGGTCGAGTTCCTCGATCGCGTCGCCAATGATCTCGGCAACACCTCGGCGATCATCCGCGAACGATCGGAGTTCCACAATGGCGGCTGGTTCGACACGCGGGCCGACGACCGCTTCTGGTTCGCCTTCGGCCAGCTCTACGGCTATTACGGCATTCTCTCGGCTGCCGGTGCCGATTTCGAGAATGTCGTCACCCAGCGTGGCCTGGGGCCGATCTATACCGAGACGATGAAGCAGCTTCGCGCGGCGCTCAGAATCCAGCCGCTCATCATTTCGAACGGCCGCGAGGACGGCTGGATCATGCCGACGCACCTCGCCACCATGGGTTTTTATATCCTCAGGGTCCGGTCGAACCTCGTGGAAATGCGCGACATTCTTGCCCGTTGACGGGCGACGTGCGAGCCTAGGCAAAGGAATGGAACCTGCGCACCCCGCGGAGGAGGCGGGATGCGCGAGGCAAACTGGGGGGAAGCCGTGGGAGAGGTAAAGTCCGACATCGAGATCGCGCGTGCCGCGCGCAAGCAACCGATTATGGAGGTGGGCGCCAAACTAGGCATTCCGCCGGAGCATCTGCTTCCCTATGGCCATGACAAGGCCAAGGTGAGCGCCGAGTTCATTGCGGCTCAGCAGGAAAAGAGGGACGGCCGGCTCATCCTGGTGACCGCCATCAACCCGACGCCGGCGGGCGAGGGCAAGACGACGACCACCGTCGGTCTCGGCGACGGCCTGAACCGGATCGGCAAGAAGACGATCGTCTGCATTCGCGAGGCGTCGCTCGGCCCCTGCTTCGGCATCAAGGGCGGGGCGGCGGGCGGCGGTTACGCCCAGGTGGTGCCGATGGAGGATATCAACCTTCACTTCACCGGCGATTTCCATGCCATTACGTCGGCGCATAATCTTCTCTCCGCCCTGATCGACAACCACATCTATTGGGGCAACGAACAGGCGATAGACATTCGCCGCATTGCCTGGCGGCGGGTCATGGACATGAACGACCGGGCGCTTCGCCAGATCGTCGGCTCGCTCGGCGGCGTCGCCAACGGCTATCCGAGAGAGACCGGCTTCGACATCACCGTCGCCTCGGAAGTCATGGCGATCCTGTGCCTCGCGATGGACATCAAGGATCTGGAAAGGCGGCTCGGCAACATCATCATCGGCTACCGCCGCGACAAGAGCCCCGTCTTTGCACGCGACATCAAGGCCGACGGGGCGATGGCGGTGCTGCTCAAGGACGCGATGCAGCCCAATCTGGTGCAGACGCTCGAGAACAATCCCGCCTTCGTACACGGCGGCCCCTTCGCCAACATCGCGCATGGCTGCAATTCGGTCGTGGCCACCACGACGGCGTTGAAGCTCGCCGACTACGTCGTGACCGAGGCCGGTTTCGGAGCGGATCTCGGCGCAGAGAAATTCTTCGATATCAAGTGTCGCAAGGCAGGTCTCAAGCCGGATGCAGCGGTGATCGTCGCCACCGTCCGGGCGATCAAGATGAACGGAGGCGTCAAGAGAGAGGATCTCGCCAGGGAGAACGTCGAGGCGCTGAGGAAGGGATGCCCGAACCTCGGCCGCCACATCCAGAACGTCAAGAAATTCGGCGTCCCCGTGCTCGTCGCGATCAACCACTTCACCTCCGATACCGAGGCCGAGATCCGTGCGATCAAGGACTATGTCCGCACGCTCGGCTCCGAAGCGGTCCTCTGCAAGCACTGGGCCGAGGGTTCGGCGGGCATCGAGGAGCTCGCGCGCAGGGTGGTGGATCTTGCCAATGCCGGCCATTCGCAGTTCTCACCGCTCTACGCGGACGAGATGCCTCTCTTCGAAAAGATCGAAACGATCGCCAAGGACATTTATCATGCGAGCGAGGTGATCGCCGACAAGGTGGTTCGCGATCAGCTGCGCACCTGGGAAGATCAGGGCTACGGCCATCTGCCGATCTGCATGGCTAAAACGCAGTATTCCTTTTCCACCGACCCGAACCTGCGCGGAGCGCCGACCGGTCACACCGTGCCGATTCGCGAGGTCCGGCTGGCGGCCGGCGCCGGCTTCATCGTCGTCATCACCGGCGAGATCATGACGATGCCCGGCCTGCCGAAGGTGCCTTCTTCGGAACGGATACGGCTGAACGAGCAGGGTTATATCGAGGGGTTGTTTTGAGGCGGCTCTGCCGCGCGGGCGCTCGCCGCAATTCCCTTCTCCCCGCATGCGGGGAGAAGGTCGCGGCAGCGGATTGAGGGGCGACCGCGCCTCCTCAGCGGCAATAGCGGTATCCGTTCTTTCTTTCGATAACGTCCAGATGCAGATGATCTTCATGCGCCGCGTCACTGCCGGGGTCGAGTACGGTCGTGAAATACAGGCAGGCCGAAGCCGTGACCGCCCGCTGGAACGCGCCGGTGAGGGTGCCGTCCTCGTCGCGGGGCTGAATCTCGATCGTTTTGTCGTTGCTGAGCGTGAACGAGGCGATGTCGACCGCGTTGCCGCGCGCATGTTCGGATATCTTGCCGGTCTCTGCATTGTTCCTCAGGCGGCAGATATAGGTTGATGCCTGGTTCAAGGCGACGATGCGCGTCTCGGCGCCGAAGGCGCTTCTGGTGGCCGGTGCCGCCGTTTCCTTCGTCCAGCGCGCGAGCGCCAGCGCCGCCTTGCAGCGCATCACCCCCTCGGGCTTCAGCGTCACATCGGGCAGTATCGCACTGACCCGGATCGGCTTGTCGATGCCGCAGCCCTTGCCGTCATCGATGCCATCGACCTCGGCAAAGGCGGCGCCGAGCGATTTCAATTCCGAGAGACAGGATGCATATTCCTTAGGGTTCTCTTTTTCGATCGTCAGCACAGGGCCGACGTCGAGGGCGTCGTCCTTCCAGCTCGGAGGCAATTCCTGCGCCGCTCGCGCGCCGTCCTTCTTTTCTCCGCCGGATTTTTCCAGGCTCTCAGCATCACCCGGCGGTGGCGTAACGGGCTTGGGCGTGGGCGTCGGCTGGCCGCTGCCGGCGGAGGGACGCGGCGCGGGTACCGGTCCGGTCTTCGGCAAGGCCGCTCCTGAAAGGAGAAACGCGGAGATCAGAATGATTCCGGCGTGGCGCATGAGGTCCTCTCCATCTTTTCTGCAGCCCCAGGCTTTTCTGCAGCCCCAGACGGCGAAACGCACCGGGAACGATCCTGTTTCAAATTGTGCTGAAACTGAGGACGAAGTTCGCGCCGCAGGCATGAAGATGAGGAAGAACCCCCAAATTTATATTGACAATTACACTCATGTTTTCGTATGTGGCTGAAATAAGGCGGAAATTGCCGCCTTGTTCGATTTCCGCACTGCCCAGCCAGCCCTTGAGTTCGCCGCTCAACAGCAAGCCCGGCCAACACTTTCAAAGGACTGGTCCATGCTCAACCGGCATCATCGCCTGGCGCTTTTGGCTTGCACGGCTGCAACGCTCGCGCTCCCGATCTCCCAGGCTCTTGCGCAGAGCGCGCCGCCCGAAACGTCGACACAAGCCAGTGCCAACGCGACAGAACTGAAAAAAATTGTCGCGAAAGGTGACCGTCCGGCAGGTGCGAAGCGAGGCGGCATAGCGGACACGCCGCTAGCAACCGAGATCGATGAAAAGACTCTGGAGGAGAAACAGGTCACGGATCTCGATGACCTCGGCCGCAGCGTCGACGCTGGAATCAACGCGTCGCGGGCCGATTCCGGCATCAACCTTCGGGGCCTATCCGGCCCGCGTATCGTGACCACGATCGATGGTGTTCCGATCCCATTCCTCTCGAACAGCGCGCGTCAGGGTGCCTTTGCTTCGATCAATGCGAATGGCGGCGGGGACATGTTCGATTTCAATTCGCTATCGGTGGTCGACATTGTGCGCGGGGCGGATTCGAGCCGCGGCGGTTCCGGCATGCTCGGCGGCGCCGTGGTATTGCGTACGCTTGAACCCGAGGATGTCATCTCCGACGGAAAGGACTGGGGGGCGATCTTCAGATCGGTGTACGACAGCGAAGACAACAGCATTGCCGGTTCTGCCGCCGGAGCTCACAGGTTCGGCGACACATCTATTCTCTTTCAGGGCAGTTACCGAAAAGGACATGAGCGGGACAATGAAGGAACAGTCGGCGGCTACGGTTCCGCCCGGACCGAGCCTAATCCGACCGATTTCGACCAGAGCAACATGCTCTTCAAGTTGCGGCATGAGCTTGAAGGCGGCCACAGAATCGGCCTAACGGCGGAAAGCTTCCGCCGAGATGCCGACAACGACCTCAGAACGGAACAGGGGCTCAGGTACAAGATCGGCGATTACTCCGGCTTCGAAGACCGCGCCCGAAAGCGCGTCTCGCTCGACTATGACTTCGAGGCGGCCACATCGGACGACTTCTTCAGCTTCGCCCGGGCATCGCTCTACTGGCAGGACCTGGAACGTTCCTCAGGCTCGAACGGCCGGACGATTGCGGATGATCTCTACGGCCGCAATAATTCGATCAGCAATGAGACCGTCGGCTTCACCGGACGCGCGGGCAAGGATTTCGAAGCGGGCGGTTTCGATCATTCGCTGACCTTCGGTCTGGATGTCGCCCGTTCCGATTGGAGCCAATATACCGCCGCGCTTTGCGGCACATCGGTGACATGCGATTTGCTCAACAACCAGTCCGAAATCCCCGATGTAGCCAGCACGACCGTGGGTGCCATTCTGGAAGACCGCATTTCCGTGGGTGACAGTGCGTTCGCGCTGACGCCCGGATTGCGGTTCGACTGGTTCCAGTATGACCCCGAACTCAATGGGGGCTTCGAATCAAATCCGGGATCCGGCGTTTTCGGGGAACTGAAGGACAGGGATGGGGTTCGCCTTTCGCCAAAGCTCCTTGCGACCTACGACATCGTGCCGGAAGTCGAACTGTTCGGGCAATGGTCGATGGCCTTTCGGGCGCCGACCGTAGACGAACTCTATAGCCGCTTCTACAATCCGTTCGGGATGTATGCCCAGCTCGGGAGTCCGAATCTCAAGCCGGAAACCGGCCACGGATTCGAGATCGGCGCCAATTTCGACACCGGTGAATTGCGCGGTCGCGTTGCGGCATTCCATAATGTTTATGACAACTTCATCGACACCACTACCAACTTCAATCCGGTAACGGGAATCACGGAATTCAACTACACCAACGTGAACAAGGCGCGAATCTCGGGTATCGAGTTGAGTGCGTTGAAAACGTTCGACAACGGCTTCAATGTCCACGCATCTCTCGCCTATTCCTACGGTAAGAATCAGGACGATGACACGCGGCTGCGGACGGTCGCACCTTTCAAGGCGATCATCGGCGGCGGCTACAGTCAGGAGACTTTCGGCGTGGACCTTTCGACGACGGTCTCTGCGGCCATGCCGGATGATGGCAAAAGCAACACCTTCGATGCGCCCGGTTACGGTATCGTGGATATGACCGGGTGGTGGACGCCCGAGAGCTTCAAGGGGCTGAGGGTAGAGGCCGGGGTCTATAACATCCTCGACAAGAAATACTTCAACGCCCTCGGTGTGCGTGGTGTCAACCTCGCCTCATCGTCGTCCCAGCCGCGTGACTTCTACTCCGAGCCGGGACGTGCCTTCAAGGTCTCCTTGACGCAACGCTTCTGATCGAGCAGCGACGCAGACGCATGTGAAGGCGGCTTTTGACGGCCGCCTTTCTCTTTTTCCCGCTTGCGCGCCACTGCAAGCCGCGCTAACACTTCCGCCCATGGCAAACACGCAGAACATTTCGATCTGGTGGTGGGCTCGCTGAGGCGGCCTTGACCAGTCATGCGTGATTGAGAGATGGAGCCGCCCGGAGATTTCGAGGCGGCTTTTTTCGTATTCTGGCCGCGTGGAAAGACCGGGCTTTTACGGAGCGAAACGAATGGCAGCGGTAATTCTGGAAGACGGCGCGGAGAGCTATACCACGAAGGGCGGCATCGTCGTCACCCGCAGGCGGCGCGAGGCATCCTACAGCGACGCGATCGCCGGCTATGTCGACAGGCTCGACGAACGCCGCGGCGCGGTCTTCTCCTCGAACTACGAATATCCCGGCCGCTATACCCGCTGGGACACTGCGGTGGTCGACCCGCCGCTTGCCATCTCCTCCTTCGGTCGCTCGCTCTGGATCGAAGCCTATAACGAACGCGGCGAAGTGCTGCTGGCACTGATCGCCGAGGATCTGAAGTCCGTTGCCGACATTACGCTCGGCGCGCTTGCGCCCCGTCGTCTCGACCTGACAATCAATGAGCCCGATCGTGTCTTCACCGAGGAAGAGCGGTCGAAGATGCCGACGGTCTTTACGGTTCTTCGCGCGGTGACGAACCTCTTCCACTCGGAGGAGGACTCGAACCTCGGCCTCTATGGCGCCTTCGGCTACGACCTCGCCTTCCAGTTCGATGCGATCGAACTGAAGCTCACCCGTCCGGACGACCAGCGCGACATGGTTCTCTTCCTGCCGGACGAGATACTGGTGGTCGATCACTATGCGGCAAAGGCCTGGATCGACCGCTACGATTTCGCCAGGGAGGACCTTTCGACCGAGGGCAAGGCAGCGGACATCGCTCCCGAGCCGTTCCTGAGCGTCGACAGCATCCCGCCGCACGGGGATCACCGCCCGGGCGAATATGCCGAACTGGTCGTCAAGGCGAAGGAAAGCTTCCGGCGCGGCGATCTCTTCGAAGTGGTGCCGGGGCAGAAATTCTACGAGCGCTGCGAAAGCCGCCCGTCCGAGATTTCCAATCGGCTGAAGGCGATCAATCCGTCGCCCTATTCCTTCTTCATCAATCTCGGCAACCAGGAATACCTCGTCGGTGCTTCGCCGGAGATGTTCGTGCGCGTTTCCGGCCGGCGCATCGAGACCTGCCCGATTTCCGGCACGATCAAGCGCGGCGACGATCCGATCGCAGACAGCGAGCAGATCCTGAAGCTCTTGAACTCGAAGAAGGACGAGTCCGAACTCACCATGTGCTCGGACGTGGACCGCAACGACAAGAGCCGGGTCTGTGTGCCGGGCTCGGTCAAGGTGATCGGTCGCCGTCAGATCGAGATGTATTCGCGGCTGATCCACACGGTCGATCACATCGAGGGGCGCCTGCGCGACGATATGGACGCCTTCGACGGGTTCCTCAGCCACGCCTGGGCGGTGACCGTTACCGGCGCGCCGAAGCTCTGGGCCATGCGCTTCATCGAGAGCCACGAGAAGAGCCCGCGTGCCTGGTACGGGGGCGCGATCGGCATGGTCGGCTTCAACGGCGACATGAACACCGGGCTGACCTTGCGTACCATCCGCATCAAGGACGGGATCGCCGAGGTGAGGGCGGGTGCGACGCTCCTCTATGATTCCAATCCGGAAGAAGAAGAAGCCGAAACCGAACTGAAGGCCTCTGCCATGATTGCAGCCATCCGCGACGCCAAATCCGCAAACAGCGCCAAGGCCGCGCGCGACGTCGCTGCCGTTGGCGCCGGAGTGAGCATCCTGCTCGTCGATCACGAGGACAGCTTCGTCCATACCCTGGCGAACTACTTCCGCCAGACGGGCGCGACTGTCACCACCGTGCGCACGCCCGTGGCCGAGGAAATCTTCGACCGGGTCAAGCCCGACCTTGTCGTGCTTTCGCCCGGTCCCGGCACCCCGAAGGACTTCGACTGCAAGGCGACGATCAAGAAGGCGCGGGCGCGGGACCTGCCGATCTTCGGCGTCTGCCTGGGGCTGCAGGCGCTCGCGGAGGCTTATGGCGGCGATCTTCGTCAGCTGGCGATCCCGATGCACGGGAAACCCTCGCGCATCCGCGTGCTCGAACCCGGCATCGTCTTCTCCGGCCTCGGCAAGGAGGTGACGGTCGGGCGCTATCATTCGATTTTCGCCGATCCGTCCAACCTGCCGCGCGAATTCGTGATCACGGCCGAAAGCGAAGATGGTACGATCATGGGCATCGAACACAGCAAGGAGCCGGTGGCGGCCGTACAGTTCCATCCGGAATCGATCATGACGCTCGGCGGCGACGCCGGCATGCGGATGATCGAGAACGTGGTTGCCCATCTCGCCAAACGAGCGAAGACCAAGGCAGCCTGACCTCTTGCGCGTCGGCTGTATCGGCTCGAGGCATTCGACCGTTTGACAAGCGGCCCGTAATCGCCCATATGGCGCCCATGATCCGCCTGCGCGAAAACCCGCGCGGGCGGTTTTGCATTTGAATGGCCTTGCATCTGCAACTCGTTTGCATCTGCAGGAGGAATGACGATGACCGGAACCGACAATAGAACCGTCCTGCGACTCGCCTTCTGGGGCATCCCCCTGTCGCTGGCCGTGATGGGTCTTAAAATGCTCGCCTGGTGGGTGACGGGCTCGGTGGCGCTCCTGTCCGACGGGCTGGAATCCTCCGTCAACGTGGTCGCCGCGGTGATTGCCTATGCGATGATCGGCTATGCGGCAAAGCCGGCCGATGCCGATCACCCCTTCGGGCATCACAAGGCGGAATACTTCTCCGCGGTCATCGAAGGCGTGCTGATCGTCCTGGCGGCGTTGCTGATTATCTGGGAAGCCATCCCCGAAATGATGGCACCGGTGCTTCTGAATGCACCGACGCTAGGCCTCGCCATCAATTTTGCTGCCGGCGTCGTCAATGCGGTCTGGGCCTATGTGCTTATCCGGGCGGGCCGCCGCCATCGCTCGCCCGCGTTGAGTGCGGACGGCCAGCATATTCTCTCCGATGTCGTGACCTCCGTGGGCGTGCTCGTCGGCCTTCTTCTCGCCATCGCCACCGGCTACGCGATCCTCGATCCGCTGCTCGCCGTGATCGTCGCGGGCAACATCCTCTTCCAGGGCTGGAAGGTGATTTCGCGCTCCGTCGACGGGCTGATGGACAAGGCGGTGCCGGCGGACGAGGAGGAGGCGATCAAGGCGGCGATCGCGGCTAATGCCGGCGGGTCTCTCGGAGTCCATGATCTGAAGACGCGTCAGGCGGGCCCGGCGATTTTCGTGGATTTTCACATGGTCGTGCCCGAGGCGATGGCGGTCGGTGACGCGCACGATATCTGCGACCGGATCGAGGAGGCGATTCGCGTCGTGCACTCGGGCGCGGAGATCGCCATCCACGTCGAACCGGAAGGCGAAAAGGCGCACGGGGTGCGCGTTAAGGTTAGTGGAGCATCACGGAAATGACCAAGACTGACGTATCGGGACTTTCACAACTGGGGACGAAGGTCGATCTGCCCCAGAGCCCGGAAGAAGCGGTGCTCGAAAGGGTGCCGAGCGGGCACGGCGGCACGGATTTCGTCGTGCGCTTTACGGCGCCCGAGTTCACCTCGCTTTGCCCGATGACCGGGCAGCCCGACTTCGCGCATATCGTCATCGACTATGTGCCGGACGGCTGGCTGGTGGAATCGAAATCGCTCAAGCTGTTCCTGCATTCGTTCCGCAACCACGGCGCTTTCCACGAGGATTGCACGATCGAGATCGCCAAGCGGCTGGTTTCGCTGCTTTCGCCGAAGTGGCTACGGATCGGCGCCTACTGGTATCCCCGCGGCGGCATCCCGATCGACGTTTTCTGGCAGACGGGAAACCCGCCGGAGGGCGTCTGGCTGCCGGATCAGGGCGTGCCGACCTATCGCGGACGGGGATGATGGCGGTTGCCGATTTGCGAGGACCGTCTCGCCTCTTCGGCTGGATCCGCTGACCTGGGGATGAGCCGCCCGCCGGTTCGGACGGATTTCCCTATCGATCGAGCCGAAGTGCTTTTGACAGGCCGATCTTTTCCAGTTCGGTCTGGAGGATCGGGTCGAAAGCGACCTTCCTCCAAAGCACTCGGTAGCCGAGACGCTGGTAAAGCTGAAGCGCCCGCTCGTTTTGGGCCGCCACCTGGATTGCGGCTTGCCTGTATCCACGCTCGGCGATTTGCACTTCGAGCGCCTTTATGAGGGCCGATCCGGCGCCCCGTCCTTCGAAGGCGGGAGCCACCCAGATATCGCTGATGACATCGTCATCGTGCTCGCGGGCGCCGAGGCCGGCAGCTTCTCCATCGACTTCAGCGACGAGAATCCGAGGCCCCAGTTCTCGCACGAACGGCAGGAACGGGTTGTTCTGTTCGGTGGCCGCCGCAACATGCGCCGGCACAAGCGGCTTTATGCCTTTGCGCCAGGCTGCAAGGCCGATTTGAGCGAGAAAGTCCGCCTCCTGCGGCAGCGCGGAGCGAACCAGTATCATCCGAGGATCAAGGCTGCGCCGGCTATGGCGGTGGCGCCGCCGACGATACGGGTGACGACGCCGCGGTCCGCAAGCCGGGCGAGCCCCATGCCGAGACCGATGCCGGCAACGTGCAGAAGAGCGGTCGCGATCACGAATCCTGCTGCAAACGACCAGGTGCCGGCCGAACCCAACTCTCCGCCGTGGGCATGGCCATGGAAGAGCGCGAAGGCCGCGACGATGGCTGCAGCCGTTGCCGCGTCAAGCCGGACGGCTATGGCGACGACCAGGCCGAGCGCCACGACAGAGGCGAGAATGGCCGGTTCGACAAGGGGCAGGGGAGCGCCGGTGTGGGCGAGGACGAAGCCGAGCACCATCGTCGCGACAAAGGCAGCCGGCACGCTCCACAGAGCCCTGCCGCCGATCTGAGCCGCCCAAAGGCCGACGGCGATCATCGCAAGAACGTGGTCGGCTCCGAACAGCGGATGAGAAAGGCCCGCCATCACCGACCCGTGTTCGGCTGGATCGAGATGGGCGAAGGCAGGCGCGGAGGAGCCGGCGAAGAGCGCGGCTGCGAGAAGGACGGATTTCTTCATTCTGGGCCCCGATACGGACATTGATGATCCGTTGATCTTATTGGGCTCCCACCGGCTGTCCATACGTCATTTGGCGGACCCTGTTCACCATCGTGCCGAGGCGGGCGGTTCGAACCGTGTTAACGCCGCCGTTTGCATTGTTTTCGCCGTCGAGTCGCATTATCTGGTTGGAAGACATTTCATGAGGAGTCCGAAGAATGCGGAACGACGACGACCAGGAAGAAAAGAAGACCGAATTGCCCTTGGGCAAGGAGACGGAGGCGAACCTTTTCAAGTCGCGTTCGATTTTCATTTACGGGACCATCACTCAGGAACTCGCGCAGAAGGTCTGCTCGCAGCTCGTGGCGCTTGCCGCGGCCAGCGACGACGACATCCGCCTCTTCGTCAACTCGCCCGGCGGCCATGTCGAATCCGGCGACAGCATCCACGACATGATCAAGTTCGTGAAGCCGAAGGTCTGGACCATCGGCACCGGCTGGGTCGCGTCCGCCGGCGCGCTCATCTATGTCGCTGCGCCCAAGGAGCAGCGCCTGTGCCTGCCGAACACCCGCTTCCTGTTGCACCAACCCTCGGGCGGAACGCGCGGCATGGCTTCCGACATCGAGATCCAGGCACGCGAGATCATCAAGATGAACGAGCGTCTGAACCGGATCTTCTCCGAAGCGACCGGACAGCCGGTCGACAAGATCGCCAAGGACACGGATCGCGATTACTGGCTCGGTGCGGAAGAGGCGAAGGCCTACGGTCTCGTTTCGCGCATCGTCACCTCCATCGCGGAAATCTAGAGCGTCCGCCCCTCATCCGCCTGCAGACACCTTCTCCCGCAAGCGGGGCGAAGGGAGGCGAGGCGCCGCCTCAGACCCCTTTCCCCCACGCGCGGGGAAAGGGCTCGTCCTCGGACCAAACCCGAGGAAAGGGCACTCTTGCTCCGCTTTACCAAGCCGTGTATAGGCTTTTCCATGACTGAGGCCGACGCAAACAAGATCGCAGCGATCTTTTCGGGACACGATGCCAATCGTGCTCCTGCGCGCGCCTTCGCCTCCCTTCTCCTTCTCGGCCTTATCCGCGGTTGCCGGGTTCGCTGAGGAGCGCCCGGCGGCCGAAAAGCCTTGCCGGCACCTGCTCCTCGAAATCCAGAAAAGCTGAGCCAAATCGCGCGGCCCCCGCGGCATCGCCATCGCAATGTCCCGAATGATCGGCTATTGCATGCGGCAGGCTACGCTCCAGTGACGAAGAGAAGCTGCACATGATTTTGAAATCGCATTCCATCAAGACCGGCATGCCCGAAGCGGCTGTGAAATATCAGCCCTATCCGCAGATCGCGCTGCCGGATCGCACGTGGCCGTCAAAGGCGATTACCGAGGCGCCGATCTGGTGTTCCGTGGATCTTCGCGACGGCAACCAGGCACTCGTCGACCCGATGGGTCACGACCGGAAGGCGCGCATGTTCCACCTCCTCCTGGACATGGGCTTCAAGGAGATCGAGATCGGCTTCCCCTCCGCGTCGCAGACGGATTTCGATTTCGCCCGCTGGTGCGTCGAGGAAGGCAACGTCTCCGAAGACGTGTCGCTGCAGGTGCTGGTACAGTGCCGGCCGGAATTGATCGCGCGGACCTTCGAGGCGCTTGAAGGTGCGCACCGGCCGATCGTGCATTTCTACAATTCGACGAGCGAGCTGCAGCGCCGCGTGGTCTTCGGCAAGGACGTGGCCGGCATCAAACAGATCGCGACCGACGCCGCCAAGATGATCACCGACATGGCCGCGAAAGCGGGCGGCGGCTATCGCTTCGAGTACTCGCCGGAAAGCTTCACGGGCACCGAACTCGAAGTGGCATTGGAGATTTGCAACGCCGTGATCGAGATCGTCCGGCCGACGGCGGACAACAAGCTCATCATCAACCTGCCCTCGACCGTGGAGATGGCGACGCCGAACATCTATGCCGACCAGATCGAATGGATGTGCCGCAATCTCGACAATCGCGAGAACCTGATCGTCTCGCTGCATCCGCACAATGACCGCGGCACCGGCATTGCCGCAACCGAGCTGGGGCTGATGGCGGGCGCCGACCGTGTCGAGGGGACGCTCTTCGGCAATGGCGAGCGCACCGGCAACGTCGATGTGGTGACGCTGGCGCTCAACATGTTCACACAGGGCGTCGATCCCAAGCTCGACTGCTCGGACATCGAACGGATCAAGGAAGTCTACGAATATTCCAACCAGATGGTCATTCCGGAACGCCACCCCTATGTCGGCGAACTGGTTTACACGGCTTTCTCCGGCTCGCATCAGGATGCCATCAACAAGGGCATGAAGGCGATCAAACAGGCGAACAAGCCGACCTGGGAGGTACCCTATCTGCCGATCGATCCGCGCGATGTCGGACGCAGCTACGAAGCGATCATCCGCATCAACTCGCAGTCGGGCAAGGGCGGCATCGCCTATATCCTGCAGGAGGACTACGGGATCAATCTGCCGCGCAATCTGCAGATCGAGTTCCGTGAGGAAGTCCAGCGCATCACCGACGAGGAAGGCAAGGAGCTGCCCTCGAAGCGCATCCATCAGCGCTTCATCGAAAGCTATGTCGAGCAGCCGGGCGCGCGCATCAAGTTCGTCGACCATCACACCTACCCTGTAGGCGAGCACAAAGGCTTGCGCGTCGTTGCCGCCGAGATCACGGACGGCGGCGAGACCAGACAGATCGAGGGCAAGGGCACGGGCCCGATCGACGGCTTCATCAATGCACTGTCGATCTATCTCGGCGTCGAACTCTCGGTGGCGGATTACTCCGAGCATTCGCTGCAGCATGGTTCGAACGCCGCTGCGATCGCTTATGTCGAGGTCGAGTATCCGGGCGGCAAGCTCTTCGGCGTCGGCATCAACACCAATATCGTGGCCGCCTCACTGGAGGCGATCGTCTCGGCTGCCAACCGCGTTCTGGACGTGATGGGGAAGTGACGCGCTTGCCCTGGTAGGTGCCCCTTGCCCCGCCCCTCTCTCCGCGCGCGGAGAGAGGGGAGACGGTATTGGGCGGCGCTCATTAGCCTGATCTTCGATAGGTGGATCGCGGAAACGCTCCCGATCCTGGCTCATATGCGCTGGCCCTGCCTCCTAGGGGAAGAAGGTCGCGACGGCTCTATGCAGGGCAGCTACTCGGTCTTGATCAGCGTCAAATGTTCGCCGCCACCGTTTCGGCAAGGTCCTGCAGGGCGGGGTCGGAAGACGGACCGATCATCACGAATGAGACGCTTTCCCGTTGCCACGATATCAAGCCGAGGTCGCCGCGGATGGTTTCGGTGAATTCGCCGGATTGTTGCGCGTCGCCTTGCTTGAGAAAGCAGATGGTGAAGACCTCTCCTTCCCGGTCGCGATAGACGAGCTGGGCAACCGGCCTGCCGTTGGCGGCAAGGAGCCTCGCCCCTTCGAAGGACAATCCCTTGCGGGCGAGATCGGGGACAGCGAAGCTCACGCCGACGCTTGCGGCAAGCCAGGTCTCGATCTCGGCCGCCTGCGTTCCCGGCACCTCGACCAGATGCTCCTTCTGGCGCGAATAGATGCGGTGAGACCCGACGATATCGTCGATCCAGGGGCGGTCATCGGCCTGGTTCATCGGCTCGGCGAAATCCGTGGCGCTGCCGAGAATGAAGCCGGCGGCTCCGCCGAGCAGGAAAAGGGCGGTGGAAGCGGCGAGGATGCGCGGCCAGATGCGAGCGCTTCGTCTTGGAAGGCTGGCCGTCGTTACCCGCTCCGATTTCGGGTTGATGCCGGGGCCTTGCTTTATCTGGCGCACCAGCGCCAGCGGCACCGGATCATGGAGGAAGTTTTCGAAAGCCCCGTTGCCGAAGGCGCTGCCCGACTTGAGCTTGTCGAGCAATGCCCTTGCCTCGTCGTCGCGGGCGAGAAGAGCGTCAAGCTCGGATTTTTCGCCTTCTGCGAGTTCGCCGTCGATATAGGCGGACAACCGCACCTCGAGCGCCAGCCCCTTCGTTTGCAGCAACGGTCAGGCCCTCCTTTCCGTATTTTCGGACAACATGGCCGCGAGCCTGAGCCGCGCCGTCGACAGCCTGCTCATGACCGTACCGACGGGGATGCCGAGGATCTCCGCCGTTTCCCGGTAGCTGTGGCCTTCGACATTGACGAGGAGGAAGACGCTTGCCAGTCCCTCCGGCATCGACAGGATCATCTTCTGCACCTGATTGGCATAGGCCGCCTTTTCGGCTGTTGCTTCGACGTGCGGTTCGTCCCGCTCGAAAACGTCGACCGCACCGGCGCTGCGCACTTTGCGCTTGCGGATTTCGTCCACCCAGAGATTGCGGGTCATCGCATAGACCCAGCTTTCCAGCCGGCCTTCGCCGTTCCAAAGGTGACCGCGCGCGATTGCCCGCTCGCAAACTTCCTGGACGAGATCGTCGGCATCATTGGCATTGCGGGCCAGCGTGATCGCGAAGCGGCGCAGTTTGGGCAGCAGGCTGACCAAATCCCGTCTGAAATCCTTCATTTCTGCCGCTGGGCGCATTGCTCTTCCAGGAAAACGTGCCGGATCGCGCGTCCATTCGCCATCCGGACGCACCATCAATGATATGGAACATTTGGTCCTAAGTCTGCAAGGGAAGAGCCGGAACGGAAAGAGGTTTTTGCACCCCGGCAACCGGTTTTCCCCACGCCGCGGCGCGTCCTTGAATCGGCCGGGACCGAGAGGCTTCCGGCGTTTCAGAAATACGTCGTTTCGGCGAGCACCACGCCGGTCGCGTCCGGGTTGATCGCGTAGCGCTCCCGGGTCAGCCGCCAGTCTCCGGGCTCGCCGTCGACGGAAAAGAGATTATAGGCGGCGACGGGCTTGCTGCCTCCGGGACCCTGCGAGGCGGATGCGATGCCGACGACCGGCACCGGCCCGGTATGCCCCTTGAGCCAGTGGAGCGTATTGAGATGCGTGTGGCCGTGCAGAACCAGCTCGGCCCCGCCGGCGGAGATGGTGGCAGCGAAACGGCGGATGCCGATCATGCGCTTGTGCATCGAGGTGGCGCCGCGAATCGGCGGGTGATGGATCATGACGATGCGGAACAATCCGGCTTCGCCGGCCTGGCGAAGGAGGTTGACCGTCGCGCGTGCCTGTCGCGGCCCGAAATAGCCGCTCGCGGCGAAAGGGGGCGTGGCCACGGCCGTCGAGCAGCCGATGAGTGCCACCCTCCCGCGCACCCGCATATAGGGAAAGCAGGCATGCTTCTTCATCCAGCCGCTGGGGCCGTCGTCGCCGCGCATGAAGGGATACCATGCATGCGTGATCTTCTCGTATGCGCCGGGCACGTAGGCGTCGTGGTTGCCCGGAACCACCGAGATTTCATTGGGGTCGCCCGCTTCCGCGAGCCATTCGGTAACCGCCTCGATCTCCAGCGAAGAGGCGAGGTTGACGAGATCTCCGGTGATCGCCAGGTGATCCGGATTGCGCACCTCGATGTCCTGCATCAGGCAGTCGAGCGTCCCGGGAAAGAGATGGCGCACCCTGTTCCTGTGCCAGTTGACGAATCCGGTGATCCGCTTGGAGGCGAGTTCGCGGAGGGAGAGATCGGGCAAAGGCCCCAGGTGGACATCGGATATATGCGCAAGTTTGAACATTAATCTCGTCTAGCGCATATTCCCGGGAAGGGGAATCAGTAATGGACTATTCCCGGAAACCGTGAATGTGAGGAGAAGGCGTATGGACGAGAGCCGCGGGCCGGAGATGCCCTCCTGGCGGCTCCGCTTTCTGACGCGGTTTGCCCATGTTTATTTCGCCCTGGCGCGCGGTATGACGCTCGGCGTGCGGGCTGCCTGTTTCGACGATGAGGGGCGGGTCTTTCTCGTAAGGCATTCCTATCTGCCGGGCTGGCATCTTCCCGGCGGCGGCCTCGACCGCAACGAGACTGCGGTGGAGGGCCTTGCCCGCGAACTCAGGGAGGAGGGCAACCTCGTGCTGACGACGGCACCGCTGCTCTTTCAGGTCTACTACAACCGGCGCACCAGCAAGCGCGATCACGTCATCTTCTTCCGCTGCGATAATGTCCGCCAGGAGCGGCCGAAGCGTGCGGATCTCGAAATCGCCGCGGCGGGCTTCTTTCCGCTCGACGACCTTCCGGCGGACACGACGCCTGCGACCCGACGCCGGCTGGCGGAGCTCGCTGGAAGCGCGGCGCCCGATACGTTCTGGTAGGCGACCGATCGCGTCGGATCGCCCCCTTAGCCGCCTGCTTGTCCCTTCTCCCCCGCAAGCGGACGAAGGGACAAGCGGCTAGCGCCCATTTTCTCTCATCCTTGTTCAGAGGCTATCCCGCCCGTGCGGCGCTCCGAGGTCGAGCACCGGACCCGCCGGCACGATGCCCGTGGGATTGATCGTCGTATGGCTGCGGTAATAGTGCTGCTTGATGTGGTGCATATTGACCGTCTCGGCGACGCCCGGCACCTGGTAGAGCTCGCGCAGATAGCCGTAGAGATTCGGATAGTCCGCAATGCGGCGGATGTTGCATTTGAAATGGCCGACATAGACCGGATCGAAACGGACGAGTGTCGTGAAGAGCCGCCAATCGGCTTCCGTCAGGCGGTCTCCCGTGAGATAGCGCTTCGACGCGAGGCGGTTCTCCAGTTCGTCCAGCATGGAGAAGAGGGCGGCGACGCTCTCCTCATAGGCCGCCTGGCTGGTTGCGAAGCCGGCCTTGTAGACCCCGTTGTTGACCGCGTCGTAGATACGCGCATTGAGCGCGTCGATTTCGGGACGCAGATCTTGCGGGCAGAAATCTGCCGTCGAGCCGGTCAGACGATCGAAGGCCGAGTTGAACATGCGGATGATTTCGGCGGACTCGTTCGAGACGATCGTGTTCTTCCGCTTATCCCAGAGGACCGGCACCGTCACCCGGCCGGAATAGACCGGGTCGGCGCGCAGATAGACTTCCCAGAGCATGCGCGAGCCGAAGAGGTGATCGGCGGTGCCGCCGTTCTCGCCCTCACGGTCCTCTCCCTTGAATTCCCAGCCATTGGCCAGCATCAGCGGGTCGACGATGGAAAGAGAGATGAGGTCTTCGAGCTTCTTGAGCTTGCGGAAGATCAGCGTGCGGTGCGCCCAGGGGCAGGCAAGGGACACATAAAGATGATAGCGGCTCGCTTCGGCCTCGAAGCCGCCTTCGCCGGAAGGGCCGGGCGATCCATCTGCCGTGATCCAGTTGCGGAACTGCGATTCGCTGCGCTTGAAATGACCGTTCGTCGCACGCGTGTCGTACCAGACATCCTGCCAGACGCCATTCACGAGCCTACCCATAGGCCAACTCCTTTCGATCGTTTGCTGACGTCATAATTAGTGCTGAGAACCGCGGCCGATAGATGTGAAATTCCGAACAGTGCGTTTTACCCTTTGACTGGCAGCATTTTTCTGCTATCGGCGAAACGGTAGCTCTTTCATCTGGGAACGATCACAACCATGATCCTGTCGGGAAGCCTGCGACGACGCTGATGCTGCAAACGCCCATTCGGGGCGAGCCATCCTCCATGTCCGTTCGCATGCCGGTTCTCGACACATGAAAAAGCACGATCTCGTCTATCTGACCGAAGACGCATCCCACGGCGCAGCCATCGAAATCATCAATGAAGAGGCGTTCGGGCCGGGTCGCTTCACCCGCGCCGCCGCGCGGATTCGCGAGCAGGGGCCCCATGACCGGGCGCTCTCCTTCATCTGCGCCGATAACGGCGAAACGATCGCGTCGGTCCGGATGACGCCGGTAACGGCCGGTTCGGTGAAAGGACATCTGCTCGGCCCGCTTGCCGTCCGGCCCTCGCACAAGAACCAGGGCATCGGCCGGGAACTCGTCCGTATTGCAGTCGAAGCGGCGCGCCGCAAGGGCACCGAAGCGGTTATCCTCGTCGGCGATCCGCCTTATTACCAGCCGCTCGGTTTCGAGAAGGTACGCCACGGCGCGCTCCAATTCCCGGGTCCCGTCGATCCCGCGAGGGTTCTCGTCGTGCCGGTCGCGCCGGACGTTCACGCCCGGCTTGAAGGCGTGATCGCCTGGCGGAATGACGGCGCCGCCTGCCTCACTGCGCGCACGGAGGCGCAAGGGGCGGCTGCCTGATCTCTGGACGTCGGCTATTCGTCGTCCTCGGCCCGAGAATGGCGAAGCTGTGGCCTCGTCGGCGTTCACCGCCCCTCGCGATACCAGGTAGCGGAGATGAGGAAGAGCAGTGCCGCCAGGCCGAAGAGCCCCGCGAATAGCGAAAGGGAATCGATGCCCTTCAACACCGTCTCATCGGTCATGCGCAGCGACAGGCGCTGATCGTCGGCCACGCGGACGGCGCCGCGAACCGGGAGGATAGACGGGAGGTCGACGGGTCCGTCGGCGCTCGCCAGGCGGCGGACCAGGCCCTTCGTCTTCTCCGCCCAGGGTTTGATCTTCTCTTCCGTGGAAATCGCCGCCTTGAATTCGGGCGCATCGACGTTGCCGACATGGACGAGCGTCGTCAATTCGTCGTTGGCAACTTCGAAGAGGCCGATTTCATTGGTCTCGACCTCAGCCTTGTAGAGCCCCGGCTCGCCTTCCGTGAGCGTGACTTCCTGGGTCCGGCCGGAAGGATAGGTGAGGGTCGCCTGGCCGGGATCTCCTTCGATCGTCTGGCGCGTGATCTCGAGCGTCCGGCCCATCGCGCGGGCGGTGAGCGCCTCCTCTTCGAGCGCCGGCTCCTGCATCAGCCAATGCGCCGTGCGGCGATAGAGCGAGACATGCGGCCCACCCCCTTCGAAGCCGCGCGCCCACAGCCAACCCTGGTCGGAGAGCAGCATGGCGACACGCCCCTTGCCGACGCGGTTGAGGACCAGCAGCGGCTTGCCGTCAGCAGCTTCCATTACCGTCTGCCCGAGCGGCCTGTCCACGTCGACGGTACGGAACCAGCGGCCCCAGGCCGGCGGTTCGTCCGCTGCCCCTTCGAGCCCGCGGGTGACCGGATGCTTCTTTCCTTCCTCCGAGAGCCGGGGGAAGAACGCCTTCTCGTTCATGACGCCGGTCGGCGTTGCCGGCAGCACCGCCGCAAGCGGGGTCGCTGCGATCGAATCGTCGCCGGCGTGCTCCGGCCCGGCGGCGATCAGCAGCGCTCCACCGTTCTGCACGTACTGGGCGATGTTGTCGTAATAGAGGATCGGCAGCACGCCACGATGCTGGTAGCGATCGAAAATGATGAGGTCGAACTCGCTGATCTTGTCGACGAAAAGCTCCCGCGTCGGGAAGGCGATGAGCGAGAGTTCGTTGATCGGCGTGCCGTCCTGCTTCTCCGGCGGCCGCAGAATGGTGAAATGGACGAGATCGACCGCGGCATCGGATTTCAGGAGGTTGCGCCAGGCGCGCTCGCCCGCATGCGGCTCTCCCGAAACGAGGAGCACGCGAAGATTTTCGCGGATGCCGTCGAGCACATGCACGGCGCGGTTGTTCGTCTCCGTCACCTCGCCGGCAACCGGATTGACGGCGAATTCCAGGATGTTGTTGCCGCCGCGCGGAACGGTGAAGCTGAACGGAACGTCTGTGCCGGGCTCCGCCTGCTCCGTGGCGATCTCGTTGCCGTTCAGGCGGATCGTCACCTCGGCGCTGCCGCCGGGAGCCGCGCCGTCATCCACGACCCGAAAGGTCATTCTCTGCTGTTCGCCGACGATGCCGAAGCGGGGGGCGCTGACGATTTCGATGCGCCGGTCGAACTCGTCCGGCTTGCCGCTGATCAGGGCGTGGACGGGTGCATCGAAGCCGAGCTTCTGGTTGACGTCCGGCACGTCGTGGATCTGGCCGTCGGTAATGAAGATGGCGCCGCCGACACGGGCGGGCGGCACGTCTGCGAGCGCCGTTGTCAGGGCGCCGAAGAGCCTGGTCGAGGGTGCCTCGGTTTCCTCGCCGTCGGCGGCTTCGACAATACGCGCCTCGATCTGGGGGAAGCGGGAAAGGCGTTCCTTGAGCCCCTCGAGCGCCTGGTCGGTCTGCGCGCGGCGGTCACCGTTCTCCTGGCTCTGGCTGCGGTCGACAACGACGGCGACAATGGTGGAGAGGGGTTCGCGCTCCTCCTGGAAGAGGACGGGATTTGCAAGCGCGAGGCAGAATGCAGCCAGGGCCGCCGCCCTGATCCAGGCTCCCCGAACGCCGCGCCAGATACCGAGTGCCGCCAGAACGGCTGCGACAAGCGCCAGTGCCGCGAGATACGGCCAGGCGAGAAGCGGCGAGAAATCGATTGTCATCGCCGGGTCCTCATTGTCCGAGCCGCTCGAGCAGGGCGGGCACGTGCACCTGGTCGGCCTTGTAGTTGCCGGTCAGCATGTACATCATGATGTTGACACCGGAGCGAAAGGCGTATTCGCGCTGCATTTCGTCCGGCGGCACGGTCGGCAGCAGTGCGACTCCGTTCGAATCCACGGCCCATGCACCGGCAAAGTCGTTGCCGGTGATGATGATCGGCGTCACCCCGTCGCCCGGCCGCGCCGGCCGGTTGCTCGGTTCCTCGCGACTATCGAGCTGGGATTCGATCCACAGCGGGCTGCCGGTATAGCGGCCGGGAAAATTCGTCAGCAGATAGAAGGCTTTGGTCAGGACATGGTCGGCCGGAACCGGCTCCAGCGGCGGTATGTCGAGATTGCCGAGGATCGCCTGGAGACGTTCGGTGTTCGCGCTGGTTCCGTTCGAGGAAGAGCCGAGCGAGGAAAACTGATCACGCGTGTCGAACAGGACCGTGCCGCCCGCCCGCATATAGGCATCGATTCGGCTGACGGCTTGCGGGCTCGGCATGGGCGCGCTGGCGGAAATCGGCCAGTAGATGATGGGGTAGAGGCTCAGTTCGTCCTTGGAGATGTCAAGGCCGACGGGCGCGCCGGGCTCGAGCGTGGTGCGATAGGTCAGGAAGTCGGTGAGGCCTCTCAGCCCGTCTTCGGAAAGGCGGTCCACCTCTTCCTCGCCGGTGACCACATAGGCGAGATGCGTGGTGTCCAGCCTCTCGAGGATGCGCTGGTCGTCCGGGCGCGTGTCGTCGGCAAAGGCCTGCGGCGGGGCGAGGAAGACGGTTCCGGCGAGGACTATGATGATTGCCGAAGCGGCCCTTGCCATCCGGGCGCGTGAAAAGACGCCACCCATGAAGAGCACGATCAGAGCGTCCGCGAGCAGCAGCAGGAGGGCGAGCGTCATCAGCGCCGGCTTCAGCGACCAGCTTTCCGTACCGGCCAGCCGCTCGGAGGTATGAGGGCCGGCGGCGGTCATGTCGATCCGCTTGAGCTCGGCGTCGCGCGGCAAGAGGTTGAGCGCCGTGAAGCCGTCCTCGGAGCCGTAGAGCCCCGGAGGATTGTCGGCTGTCGCGACCGGTGCCTTGCCGGGCACGATGTCGAGGGGACGGGCATTGCCCGTCTCGGCGACGAGCACGCCATCGGCGTTCAGAAGCCGGTAGGGCGGCAAGGTCTGCGCCTTCACGGCCTTGCCGTCGCTGGCGATACCGCCGCCGCGCGAGAGCTGGACACTGCGGCGAAGCATTTCAACGAAATGGCCCGAGATCGGCAGGTTCGACCATGTGGCCTCGGCGCTGACGTGAAAGAGCACGATGCGGCCCGCCCCGCGTGTCGCAGTCGTGACCAGCGGTGTGCCGTCGGCGAGGTTTGCCCATGTGCGCTCCGCCAGATCGGCTGTCGGTTCGGCCAGAACCTGACGCTTGACGAGAATGTCGGTTGGGCGGGCCATGCCGGCGAAGGGACTGTTGCCGGGATAATCGGCGAGCGGCTGCGGTTCGGACCAGGAGAGCGCGCCGCCGAGCGCCCGTTCGCCCTGGCGAAGCGTGACCGGGACGAGCGGATCGTCCGCAGGTGCGGCGGCCAGGCGGGGGCCGGCGAAGCGGATCAGCGTGCCGCCGTTGTCGATCCATTTCGCAAGCAGGGGATAGGTCTCTTCCGGCAGCCGTCCGATGTCGGCCATGATCAGAACCGAGGGGCGCTGCTCGAGAAGCTCCGGAATCGCAACGGCAAGATCGTTCTGGCGGGGCTCGACGAGATCGGCAAAGGGGGCGAGCGCCCGATTGATATAGTAGAGCGGCGAGAGCAGCGGCTGCGACAGGTCACGTGCCTCGCCGCTCAGTAGAGCCACGCGACGGCGGCGAAAGCCGTCGTCGAGGAGATGCTGGGCGCCGGCGGTCGCGGCTCCTTCGATGCCGATGCGGGCGAAGTCGTTGCGCAGTTCGAACGGGGCCTCGATCATCCCCTTGGCGGTTGCTGCGCCGGGTGCGAAATCGATCGCCCCGCTGGCGATCGCCCGGCCGCGGGTATCGAAGGCAATGATGGGCAGGGAACGGCCATCGTCGGTCTTCAGCCGGCTCGCCGTCACCGACATGCCGCCGGACTCGTTGCTCGTCGCAGTGAGTGCCACGGCCTCGCTGCCGTCCGCTTCGATCACCTTGAGACCGGCCGCGCCGATCCCGGCCAGCGCCTCCATCGTCTTGCCGTCGCCCCCTTCGATGCCGTCGGTGAGGAAGGCGACCGTTCCGGGAGGAGCGTCTTCGAAGGCCGCCTGCAAGGCCGCGATTGCGGAACCACGGTCGGCGGGCAGCGGCTCGGGTCTGGCCGCCGCCAGCCGGTTGCGCGCAGTGCTCGCCGATCCGGGCGTCGCGTCGTGCTGGCGCTCTCCGGTGAAGACGATCGAAATCGCGACATCCTTCGCCTCGGCGTCGTCGATCAGCGCCGAGGCGGCTTCGACACGCCGCTCCCAGTCGGGCGCCGTTGCCCAACTGTTGTCGATCAGCAGCGCCAGCGGCCCGGAGGTCGCGAGCGTATTGCTGCGCGGGTTGAAGACGGGGTCGGCGATCGCGAAGATGACAGCCGCGGCCATCAGCATCCTGAGAAGGGTCAGCCACCAGGGGCTTTTCGAGGGTGTCTCCTCGCGCTTCATCACCGAAGCCAGGATGCGCAGCGGCGGAAAGATTTCGGCCGCAGGTCTCGGCGGCGTCATGCGCAGCAGCCACCAGATCACCGGCAGTGCCACGAGTGCTGCCAGAATGGCGGGGTTGGCAAAAATGAAGGAGAGGCCGCCGATCATGCAAGCCCCCCATGGGCCGCTCGGCCCGGCATGCCTGAAAGATGCATATGCACCGTGACCAGGGCTTCCGACGCCGCCCGATCCGTTCTGTGCGGAATGAAGGTCCAGCCGAGATGGCGCAGGCTCGTGCCGAGGCTGTCGCGGCGGGCGCGATAGGCACGCTGGTAATCCTCGCGCAGGATCTCGGCACGTCCCGCGGTCAGCTTCTCGCCGGTTTCAGGATCGGTGAACTCGGTTCTGCCGGCATAGGGGAAGACTTCCTCCGCCGGATCGGCGATCTCCACGACATGGCCGCGCAGGCCCCGGCGGGCGAGCGGTCCAAGTCGTTCCATCACCCGGTCGGCGGGGTCGAGAAAATCGCCGATCAGAACCAGGTCGCTGGCGCCGCGGATCATTCCGGTATCGGGCAGGCCCTCCGAAAGCGGACTATGCATGATTGCGGTTGCCAGCCGCTCGGCGGCGTTGCGCGCCGAAACCGGCTCCATCACGCCCGGGCAGCCGATCCGCTCGCCGGAACGGGCGAGAATTTCGGCGAGCGCCAGCATCAGCACCAGAGCGCGGCTCTCCTTCGAAACGGCGCCGAGCGTCGATTTGTACATCATCGAGGGCGAGAGATCGGCCCAGAGCCAAATCGTGTGCGCTGCCTCCCATTCGCGGTCGCGGACATAGGTGTGGTCGTCCTTGGCGGAACGGCGCCAGTCGATACGCGAGAAGCTTTCCCCGTCGCTGTAGGGGCGGAACTGCCAGAAGTTCTCGCCGATACCGCGCTTGCGCCGGCCGTGCCAACCGGTGATGACCGTGTTGGCGATCCTGCGGGCCTCGACAAGACAGTCGGGCACCAGCATCGCGCGCTGCTGCGCGCGCGACAGGACCTCACCGGAAGGGGTACGCGCGACAATGTGCCCGATCGAGGCCATGCGTCAGCCCTTGGCCCGCTTCACCAGGTCGGCGATGACGTCGCGCACCGACATGCCCTCGGCGCGGGCGGCGAAGGTCAGCGCCATGCGGTGCTGGAGAACCGGCTCGGCGAGCGCAAGGACGTCGTCGATCGAAGGGGCAAGCCGCCCGTCGTAGAGCGCGCGGGCGCGGGCGCACAGCATGAGCGCCTGTCCGGCGCGCGGCCCCGGCCCCCAGGCAACGTTCTTGTCGGTGTCGGCATTGCCGTTGCCGGGGCGTGCGGAACGAACGAGCGCCAGGATGGCGTCGACCACCTTCTCGCCGACAGGCATCTGACGGATCAACCCCTGGATCTGCTGCAGGCGGCCTGCGTCGATCACGGGCCGCGCCTCGGTTTCTGCGAGTCCGGTCGTCTCGAGCAGGATCTGTCTTTCGGCGGCAAGCTCGGGGTAGCCGACATCGACCTGCATCAGGAAGCGGTCGAGCTGGGCTTCGGGCAGCGGATAGGTGCCTTCCTGCTCCAGCGGGTTCTGGGTTGCGAGCACGTGGAACGGCTGTGGCAGGTCCTTACGGTCGCCTGCGATGGTGATGTGATACTCCTGCATCGCCTGCAGCAGGGCCGACTGCGTGCGCGGCGAGGCGCGGTTGATCTCGTCGGCCATCAGGAGCTGCGTGAAGATCGGGCCGGGAATGAAGCGGAAGGAGCGATGACCGGCCGCGTCCTGGTCCATGACTTCCGAACCCAGGATATCGGAGGGCATGAGATCGGGCGTGAACTGAATGCGGCTGTTGTCGAGCCCGAGAACGATGCCGAGCGTGGCGACGAGCTTGGTCTTGGCAAGCCCCGGAACGCCGACAAGCAGCGCGTGCCCGCCGGAAAGTACCGCGAGCAGCGTTTGTTCGACTACGCTCTCCTGACCGAAAATGACCTTGCCGATCTCGGCGCGGACCAGCGCGACCTCTCCGAGCGCCGCCTCGGCTGCGGCGACGATCGCCTTTTCGTCGGCCAGTTCGGTCGCGCCTTTCATTACACTCATTGCAAGTCTCCCGGTCGTCCGCTTCTGGATCGATCGCCGATGCCGGCTGTCCAGTTCCTGTTTTTCAATTTAGACCCCGCGGGGCGGCTGACAAGCCGCCGCCGTCGCACTATCTCGTGAGCTTGACACCAAAGCCTGAAGCATTGCGTTCCAGGCGCGAATGCGGACATATGCGCCGAAGCGAGCTTGTGGTGCATACCCGCTACAGCGCCGCGTCTTATCAGACGCGCAAGGCTTGCTGTAGCACTTTTAACTGCTGCATGCGTTTGTCCTCGATCGGCCACGAACAAGGAAACATGTAGCAGGCAACGGCGTCATGCTTCGGATGCAAGATCGAGACCAAACGGGACGGAACAATGGCAGAAGCCAAGATTCAGCAAATGGGCGATGCGGCCGGCCTGGCGGCGCTGATCGCACGCGCTGCCGGGCAGACGGGCGGCGAGGCGAGAGGGTTGCCGCCGGTCGACCGCTGGAATCCGCCGTTCTGCGGCGACATCGACATGGAAATTCGCGGCGATGGAACCTGGTTCTACATGGGCACGCCGATCGGCCGGCAGCCGCTGGTGAGGCTGTTCTCGACCGTGCTTCGCAAGGACGAGGACGGCAAGACCTATCTCGTCACGCCTGTGGAAAAGGTCGGCATCCGGGTCGCCGACGCGCCGTTCATCGCCGTGGAGATGAGCGTGACCGAGAAGGAAGGCGAGAATGTGCTGACCTTCCGCACCAATGTCGGCGACGTGGTCGAGGCGGGCCCGGAGCATCCCTTGCGCTTCGTTATCCACGGCGACAATCGCGAACTCAAACCCTATCTGCATGTGCGCGGGCGGCTTGAAGCGCTCGTCTCGCGACCGGTGATGTACGACATCGTCGAGCTCGGCGAGACCATCGCGGTGGAAGGGGTGGAGATGTTCTGCGTCAGATCGGCCGGAGCGATCTTCCCGATCATGCCCGCGGCCGAGCTGGAAGCTTTGTGCCGATGAACGGTCACCCATACTCCGCCGACGAATTCCGTCGCCGCGCGCTGCAGCAGGCGGGGGGGCCGATCGAGACTGCCTGGCGCGATCACGGCGATTTCCTGCTGAACCCGGGCATCGTATCCTATCTCGAGTCCCTGCATCTGAAGGACGCCGCAGTCCTCGTCCCCGTCGTCGACGACGGCGAAGACGCCAACGTCATCTTCACCCAGCGCACCTCGAATTTGCGCAAGCATTCCGGCCAGGTCGCCTTTCCGGGCGGTGCGGTGGATCCGGAAGACCACTCCATCGAAGTCGCCGCACTGCGCGAGGCTGAGGAGGAGATCGGGCTCGATCCGCGTTTCGTCGAGACGGTCGCGCGACTGCCGCATTACATGGCCATGTCCGGCTTCCGCATCACTCCGGTGCTTGCGGTGGTTCAGCCCGGCTTCGTGCTTGAGCCGAACCCGGAGGAAGTGGAGAGCGTGTTCGAGGTGCCGTTGTCGTTCCTGATGAATCCGCGAAATCATGGACGGGGAAGCAGTCACTGGCAGGGCGCTGAGCGCCATTTCTATCGTATGCCCTATGGCGAAAGGAACATCTGGGGGATCACCGCGGGGATCGTCCGCATGCTCTATGAAAGGCTCTATGCATGACTTCCATTGTCGCCGAGCGCTGGTTTCAGGCTCCTCATCTTCGCCGCATCTTCGACCTGTTGAACGCCGATGGCGGCGAGGTTCGGGTCGTCGGAGGCGCGATCCGCAACAGCCTCATGGGTTTGCCGGCCGGCGACGTCGACCTGGCAACCACCTGGCGTCCCGAGGAGGTGACCGAGCGGGCGGAGGGCGCCGGCATCAAGGCGGTGCCGACGGGAATCGACCATGGCACCGTGACGCTCGTCATAGAAGGTGTTCCCTATGAGATAACGACCCTGCGCCGAGACGTCGCGACCGACGGGCGTCGCGCCGAAGTGGCCTTCGGGACCGACTGGAAAGCGGATGCGGAACGCCGCGACTTCACCATCAACGCCCTCTACGCCGGTGCGGACGGCGAGATCATCGACCATGTCGGGGGCCTCGGGGACATCGAGACGCGGACGGTGCGCTTCATCGGCAGCGCGGCCGAACGCGTGGCGGAGGATTATCTCCGTATTCTTCGCTTCTTCCGCTTCTTCGCCCATTACGGCAGCGGCCGTCCGGACGCCGAGGGCCTGCGGGCCTGCGCCCAGGCCCGCGCGAAGCTCGCGACGCTTTCCGCCGAACGCGTGTGGACGGAGACGAAGAAGCTGCTTTCGGCCGACGACCCCGGCCGTGCGCTCCTGTGGATGCGGCAGGCAGGTGTGCTGAGCGAGATCCTGCCCGAGACCGAGAAATGGGGCATCGACGCTATCCCCGCGCTGATCGCGGCGGAGAAGAGTTTTTCCTGGCAGGCGGACCCGCTCCTGAGGCTTGCGGCGATGGTCCCGCCCGACGCCGACCGGCTCGAAGCCATGGCCAAACGTCTGCGGCTGTCCAAGGCGGAGAGCGCTTACCTCGACCGGTTCGCCGAAGCGCCGGAAATCGCCGCTACTCTTGCGGATGCGGCGCTCGAGCGCAGGCTCTATCGCCATGGCGCAGAAGGCATCGTCGTCCGGCTGAGGCTTGCGCTTGCCTCGGCACGCCGCAAGGCCGAAACCGATCCGGCATTCCTTGCCGACAGCGCGTCCTTTCACCGACTCCTTGCACGGGCGGAGAAATGGCAGCGGCCTGTCTTCCCGTTGAACGGTGCCGATGTCCTCAAACTGGGGGTTCCCGCCGGTCCCAAGGTGGGGGAAGTGTTGGCAGAGCTCGAAGCCTTCTGGGTCGAGCGCAACTTCAAGGTCGAGCGGGCGACCCTCGTCGCCCGGCTCGAGTCGATGGTGCGGTCGGGCTGAGACCGGTTCGAGCCGCGGTCAGGCGACCTTGGTTTCGTCGACGATGCGGGCCTTGATGTTGTCGACCATGTTTTCGCGGATGATCGTCTCGCCATGGGTCTCGCGCATGTGCTCGACGACCCGGCGCACGATTTCCGCATCATTGTCAGCGCGGGTGTGCCAAGCGCAACCCGGGACGAGCGAACCGCATTCGAATAGGCGCATGGTGTTCCTCCTTCCTACAATCGGCAAGCCTCCCCTTGAAAAGCCTAGCATCAACCCGCGCTCTCGCCAAATTGTTCCGGCCCGGACCCCGAGCGAAGAAAATCCTGTAAACGGGCGCTTTGTTGGTGCTATGCCTGTGGCAATCGAGGATCCAGCAAAGGCCGCATTCACACATGACCGCTGTTCAATCGGAACTGATTTCAGCCATTCGAAGCATTCCGGACTATCCGAAGCCCGGCGTCATGTTCCGTGACATCACGACCCTGCTCGGCAATCCGCGGGCCTTCCGCCGGGCGATAGACGAGCTCGTCCATCCCTATGCCGGTACCAAGGTCGACAAGATCGCCGGCATCGAGGCGAGGGGCTTTATCCTTGGCGGGGCGATTGCGCACCAGCTTTCGGCCGGCTTCATACCCATTCGCAAGAAGGGAAAGTTGCCGCACGACACGGTGCGGATCGCCTACAGTCTGGAATACGGCGTGGACGAGATGGAAATGCACAGGGACGCGGTCGCTCCCGGCGACAAGGTGATCCTCGTCGATGACCTGATCGCCACCGGCGGCACCGCCGAGGGCGCCGCCAAGCTCCTGAAGCAGATGGGTGCGGACATCGTCGCAGCCTGCTTCATCATCGATCTGCCTGAGCTCGGCGGGCGCAAGAAGCTCGAAGCGCTCGGCGTCAATGTGCGCACGCTCATCGAATTCGAGGGGCATTGAGCCCACAGGCTCATAGGCCAGGATCGAACAGCTGGCCCCGGCCATTCAAGCGAATTCGATGACCTTGCTCTCGAAGCGGATGACCGGCTCGCCGTGCTGGTTCTCGCCCTCGCAGAGGATCGTGTTGATCCGCCAGCCGGGTCGCGAGGCGACGATCCGGGCCTCCAGCAAAGTGACAGCATAGGTGATCGTGTCGCCGGCATAGACCGGCTTCAGCCACCTGAGTTCCTTGAAGCCGGGCGAGGGACCGAGCTTCGGCGCATGCAGTCCCTCGGCTGCAAGGCGGCGGCTCTCGTCTTTCCAGAACCGCAGGAAGCACTGCATCCAGCCGGCGCTGGTATGCCATCCGGAGGCGCAAAGACCGCCGAAAAGCGACTGTTTCGCCTGATGCTCGTCGACGTGGAAGGGCTGCGGGTCGAAATCGCGGGCGAAGCGGATGATGTCCTCCGCGGTGAATGTCAGGCTGCCGGTGACGACCTTGCGCCCGGCCTGGTAGAGCTCCTCCAGCGTCATCATGCGCGCGCCTCCCCATTGCGGCGCCTGAACATGACGGAGCATTCCGAAACCGCCACGGCTTCACCGCTCTGGTTCTCGATCTCGTTGCGAAATTTGACGAAGCCGATCGCGGGCTTGGTTTTCGACGGGCGCGCCTCCAGGACAAGGCTGAAGCCTGAAAGGATATCTCCGGCAAGGACCGGCTTCTTCCACTCCATGAAGTCGATGCCCGGCGACCCTTGCGAGGATGAATTGCCGAGAAAGGCCTCGATCATCATCCGCATGCCGACCGCGCTCGTGTGCCAACCGGAAGCGGCGAGGCCGCCGAGAATGCTGCTCTTGCCGACCTCTTCATCCAGATGCATGGGCTGCGGATCGAATTCGCTGGCGAAGGCGATCATGTCGTTGGCCTGCATCAGGACCGGGCTGTAGTCGAAACGCCGCCCCTGAGTGAAATCCTCGAAATAAAGCATGCCTCATTCTCTCCTTGGGCGACGCGCGTTCCAAGAGAACGCACAAAGGCCGGCCCTTACGTGGCTTCGGTCCGGCTGATTTTCCAGGTTGCGCATGTCGATTGTTCATGCGATCACCTTACCGAAAGTTGTGCGTTGCAGTATTTTCCCGCAAGGATCCGACCGTGACAGATTTGAACAAGGCCCTGGCGGCAGCCGCCGAAAAGGGACTCATATCAGCCGATCGTGTCAATGATCTTGATACTTTTCTTTCGGCGCGGGGGGTGAGTGCAGGCCCCGCAATGGCCGCCGCAAGCCGCCCTGGCGAGACATTTCACGATGCGCTAGCGGCAGAAGAGAGCGAGCAGCCGCGCTTCCTGCGCGGATTCCACGACATTCTTATCACGATCGGCGTGGTGGTCGTGCTTGTGGGTCTCTGGGGCATCGGCGGCACGATCGCCGTGCTGCCGCTAATCATCGTTCTGGCGGAAATACTCGTGCGCCGGCAGAGGCTGGCCTTGCCCGCGGTTGCGCTGACCCTGGCGCTCGTCCATTGGGTCGGGCAGGGAATGTACAACGTCATGGCGGCCGGACAGCCTGCGTGGACGGACGAGACCTATTTGATATTGGCCTATGTCTGCGCTTTTCCAGTCCCTCTGGGGCTGTTTTACTGGCGCTACAGAGTTCCCCTGTCTTTCGCCCTGTTCCTGCTGTCGATAGCAGCCGTGGCGGTCGCCTTCGTTTTCCTCGCTCTGGACAAAGCCTTCGGGGTCGACTTCGTTCTGGAACAGTATCCCCATCTGGTCGCAGCGATTCTTCTCGTGGCGGCGCTGGCGATTTTTGCGCTTGCCATGCGCTACGACATCTCGGACCCGAATCGTCTGACCTTGCGCTCCGACATAGCCTTCTGGCTGCATCTCGCCGCGGCACCGGCCTTACTCCATGCGATGCTCGGTTTCATCGTCTTATCCGGTCAGGGCGACGTTTGGTGGAGAGGCGAGGGGGGCCTGGGTCAGTCAGCCGCCGTCATTTTCCTCGTGGCGCTTTTCATGACGATCGGTCTGGTGATCGATCGCCGCGCATTCGTGACCTCGGGCCTTTTGTCGCTGGGCGCGGCCATTTGGACGATCCTGCAGAAAAGCGGCGCCTCGCTCGATACCTACGTCTTCATCGCCTTCGCGGTGGTTGGGCTGACGGTACTCGTGATCGGCATTTTCTGGCAGCCGCTGCGCCGCGCAGCGATGAGCCTGCTGCCGGTCGCGATCACCGCGCGCCTGCATGCCGTGCGGTGATCCTGGCTCGCAACGGTTCCGCGCTTACGTATTGAACCGGAAATGGATGACGTCGCCGTCCTGGACGACGTATTCCTTGCCTTCGTCGCGAGCCTTGCCGGCCTCCTTCGCGCCGTTTTCGCCGCCATAGGCGATATAGTCGTCATAGGCGATCGTGTTGGCGCGGATGAAGCCGCGCTCGAAATCCGAATGGATGACGCCGGCGGCCTGCGGGGCCTTGGTGCCGCGCGGGATCGTCCAGGCGCGCGTCTCCTTCGGTCCAACCGTGAAATAGGTGATGAGATCGAGGAGCTTGTAGCCGGCGCGGATCAGACGGTCGAGGCCGGCTTCCTCGAGACCGAGCGCCGCGAGGAATTCCTTCGCTTCCTCTTCCGGAAGCTGCGCGACTTCGGATTCGATCGCCGCCGAAATGACGACCGTTTCGGCGCCCTGTTCCCTGGCCATCTTCTCGACGGCGCGGGTGTGCTCGTTGCCGGTCGCGGCGTCGCTTTCGGCGACGTTGCAGACGTAGAGAACCGGGTGTGAGGTGAGCAGGTTGAGGCTCTGGAGAATGCGAAGCTCGTCGGCGTCGAGCTTGGAAAGCAGGGTGCGCACGGGCTTGCCTTCCTGCAGCAGCTTCAACGATGCTTCCATGATCGGAAGCTGCGCCATCGACTCCTTGTCCTTGCCGTTCGCACGCTTGCGCGTCTGTTCGGCACGCCGTTCGAGGCTGTCGAGATCGGCGAGCATCAGCTCGGTCTCGATGGTGTCGGCGTCTTCGACCGGATGGATGCGGCCTTCGACATGGGTGATGTCGTCGTCCTCGAAACAGCGCAGCACGTGGACGACGGCATCCACCTCGCGGATGTTGGCGAGGAACTGGTTGCCGAGGCCCTCGCCCTTGGACGCGCCGCGCACCAGCCCGGCGATGTCGACGAAGGAGATGCGGGTCGGGATGATTTCCTTCGACTTGGCGATGTCGGCGAGTTTGCGCATGCGCGGGTCGGGCACGGCGACTTCGCCGGTGTTCGGCTCGATCGTGCAGAAAGGATAGTTCGCCGCCTGCGCCGCCGCCGTCTTGGTCAGCGCGTTGAAGAGTGTGGACTTGCCGACATTCGGCAGCCCGACGATACCGCATTTGAAGCCCATGGCTATAATCCGTCGTTCCTGATTTCTTGAGCGTGGCTATGGGATAAAGGAGAGAGGCGGTCAAGCTTTTCGCGCCGGTCCGCTTGCTCCGGGAGCCGGGTTTCACTTGAATGCCGGGGGACGGAGCGCGATATTGGCGGTAGCGGAGCGAGGAAAAAGGTGGGCGGTTTGCCACCTTCGCCCGCTTGATCGCCAACGCTTTTCTCATGTCATCGACGGCGGATTACCCATGAGCGACAATGATGTAGCCGCAAAGCGCCTGACCAAGCCGAAGCTGGAGCGGCCGAAGCTCTACAAGGTGCTGCTGGTCAATGACGACTACACGCCGCGCGAATTCGTGGTCATGGTGCTGAAGGCGGTTTTCCGGATGAGCGAGGAGGCAGGCTACCGGGTGATGATGACGGCCCACAAGATGGGCGCTTCGGTCGTGGTGGTGTGTGCAAAGGACGTTGCGGAGACCAAAGCCAAGGAAGCGACCGACCTCGGCAAGGAGGCAGGCTTTCCGCTGCTGTTCACCGCAGAGCCCGAGGAGTGAGGCGGCGGCCTGCCCGGTTGGAGCGGGATGCGGGCGAAACCGCGCATCCCGGTCCCCTCATTCCTGTGCTTGTCACAGGAATCCAGCCAGACCAAGTCCTTGGGCTGGAAAGGCTCTTCCCGCGCCACAGACGCGGCGCTGCTGGATCCCTGTGACGAGCACAGGGATGAGGGTAGGAGAGGGTGCGGTCCCCCGGCGCGCTTCATAAACCAGGTTGACCATTGCCTCGCATATTCGCAACGGAAGTTGTATTAGCCGCACACCAGGTCCCTCATTCCTGTGCTTGTCACAGGAATCCAGCCAGACCAAGTCCTTGGGCTGAAAGAACGCTTCCCGCGCCGCAGACGCGGCGCTGCTGGATCCCTGTGACGAGCACAGGGATGAGGGGAGGAGAGATTGCAGTCCTCCGATACGTTTCCTACAACGCCGCGCGTCTTATCAGATGCGCAGAGGTCGCAGCGGCGCACGGTTGGTACTCGAGGAATTAAAGCGCATCGCCATGCGTGCCGACAAACCGACGAGAGCTTCAACGCCATTATCCATCTCGCAGCAGTTGTCATAAACTCAAGACGGATCTCAACAGGCCTTAATCCCCCTTCGGCCCGAACATCTTCTTCAGCATGTCGGCCATCGGCCCCGTCGCCGGCAGCTTCTTCGGCTGGGCCGTGACACGCGCCTGATGGATATGGGATTGCCCCGCCTGCTTCTTCGCAGCGACGGGTTTTTCCGCCTCCGGCTTGCCGCCGGTTGCCAGGGCGATCTTGTTCATGATCTGCGAATCCTCGCCCTTCACCAGCATGTCGGCATTGTCGGCGATCGCTTCGAGCAGCGGTGACAGCCAGGGCTGGTCGGCCTTGGCGAAGTCGCCGAGCACATGTGCGTGGACCAGATCCTTGACTCCGGGATGACCGATGCCGAGGCGCAGGCGGCGGTATTCCTTGCCGCAATGGGCATCGATCGACTTGATCCCGTTGTGCCCGCCGTGGCCGCCGCCGGTCTTGATCCGGGCCTTGCCGGCGGGAAGGTCCAGTTCGTCATAGATGACGACGATGTCCTTCGGCGCGAGCTTGTAGAAGCGCATCGCTTCGCCGAGCGCTTCGCCGGAGAGATTCATGAAGGTCTGCGGCTTCATCAGCAGGACGCGTTCGCCGTCGATCTCGCCTTCGGAGATCTCCGACTTGAATTTCCTCGACCAGGCGGAAAAGCCCTGGCGCCGCTGAATGGCGTCGACGGCCATGAAGCCGATATTGTGGCGGTTGCCGGCATATTTCGGGCCGGGATTGCCAAGTCCCGCGATGATCAGCATGCGGCCAAACTCCTGCATTCGCCCTGTGGCGATATATTTGAGTGGCAATCGCCACGCCCAGTTCCCTCAGCCCAAAATCACCGCCATCACCCAAAGTCAACGGCCTTTTTCCGATACCACCTTATCCGGTTCGCGGGCGGGGGGCAGCATTTGACGGGCAAAAGAAAACCCGCCCCACGAAAATGGGACGGGTTCTTTCACTCGGGGGCGATCCGGCGTGGAACAGGGCGTCCGCCGGAAACAGAAATCAAGCCTCTTCTTCGCCGCCTTCAGCTTCTTCTTCAGTCGGTTCGACTTCCTGCGTGCGGCCGGCGATCGTGGCAACCGTGAAGTCGCGGTCGGTGATGACCGGGGTCGCGCCTGCGGGAAGCGCGACGTTCGAAATGTGAACGGTGTCGCCGATCTTGAGGCCGGTGAGGTCGACCGTCAGGAATTCCGGGATGTTGTCGGCGGAAACGTTGAGTTCGACCTCGTGACGGACGATGTTCAGCGCGCCGCCCTGCTTCAGGCCCGGCGACTTCTCTTCGTTCTCGAAGCGAACCGGAACCTGCACGGATACCTGGCTGCCCTTGGTGACGCGCAGGAAATCGACGTGCATGGTGAAGTCACGGACCGGATCGAGCTGATAGTCCTTCGGCAGGACGCGGATCTTTTCGCCGTTGACGTTGATCGTCGCAACGGTGGTCATGAAACCGCCGCCGTGGATCTTCATCGTCACTTCCTTGGTGGAGAGTGCGATGGCAAGCGGGGCCTGCTTGTCACCGTAGATGACAGCCGGGATAAGACCGTTGCGGCGAAGTTCACGGGAGGACCCCTTACCAACCCGTTCGCGCGTCTCGGCCTTGAGCTCGTAGGTTTCGCTCATAGGTAGACCTTTCTATGTTGTTTGGAGAGTTCGTCCGTCAAGAATGCGGAAAAACCTGAAGCCGCCATGCGGCTTCATCCGCGTTGCCTCCAAGGGTGTCTGCGCGGACGCGGGGTCCATAACCGAGAACCGGCGCAAATGCAAGGCGCGGCTTCAGGCCCTCTTTTTGGCTAGACGCGCGAGCGCCAGCATGAGGCCGCCCGCGACAAGCCCCCAAAAGGCCCCCGACACGCCGGCGAAACCGACGCCCGAGGCGGTGACGAGAAACGTGATGGCGGCTGCTTCGCGGGTCTCGGCATTCGTGAAGGCGGCAACTGCGGAACCAGAAAAGGCGCCGATCAGCGCAAGTCCGGCAACGGCCTCGATGAGGACCGATGGGGCAAGGCTGACGAAGGTCGTGACGGCTCCGGCCAGGAGGCCGAAGACGACGTAGGCGATGCCGGCATTGATTGCCGACCAGTAGCGGCGCGTTCGATCCGGATGAGAATCGGAGCCGGCGCACATCGCCGCGGTGATCGCCGCGAGATTGACCGCATGTCCGCCGAAAGGCGCGCTCAGCAGCGTGAAAAGCCCGGTCGTGGCGAAGAGGGGACCCGGATCGGGGTGGTAGTCATTCACCTTCAGGACCGCGATGCCGGGAATGTTCTGCGATGCCATCGTAACGATGAAAAGCGGCAGAGCGATGCTGACCAGGGCGGAGGTGCTGAGGGAAGGCGGAACGAACTCGAGCTTCGGAACGAGCGCGGCGGAGAGCCCGGCCACGGCGCCCTCCGGCATCTCGATCCCGAAGGCGACGACGAGAACGAAGGCGACGAGCGCGGCGGGAACGGCATAGAGCCTGCTGAAGCTGCCGACGACGGCCCAGGCAAGAACGATAGGCAGGCCGAAGAGCGGGTTGAAGGCGATCGCCTTGACCGGAGCGAAGCAAAGGCTCAGGAGTACGCCGGCGAGCATCGCGTTTGCCAATGCCGCGGGAATGGCGGACACCATCCGGCCGAGGGGCTTCCACAGGCCGGCGACGATGATCAGCACTCCGCAGACGAGGAAGGCGCCGACGGCAGCGCTGAAGCCGCCTTCCACTGCGCCGGAACTCGCGAGCAGAGCCGCGCCCGGTGTCGACCAGGCGACGCTGACGGGAAGTCTCGTGACGGCGCTGATGACGATAGCGCAGATGCCCATCGAGACCGACAGCGCCATCAGTCCGGAGGCTGCCTGCGTCTCGTTCGCACCGACGCCGGCGAGCCCGTGCAGGACCACGGCGAAGGAGCTGGCAAAGCCCACGAATGCAATCAGCACGCCCATGAAGAGGCTTTGGACGGAGAAATCTCGGAGCATGGCGGACAACCGGGTGTTGCGATAAGCGAGGTTCCGTGTCGAGTAGCATATCCTCGCCGCCTGTCGATACCGATCTGACGGCGCGCGTCGAGGGCGGAACGAAAAAACCTTCGTCTAGCTGGACCTCCCGCAGCATCGATGCCTATAGTCAGGCCGGGGGAATTGCGCCGTGGGGGAGTTCGGCGCCTGGTTCCGCCGAAGAACGCTGTCCAAGCGGAGGAGGGGAGCGCGGGTCTCGCCCGTGTGCCTTGCTTGCAAGCGTTGATCACGTCCACGGGCCGGCGGGCCCGATCGCCGCGATCCAGGGAGGGAGCGAATGCCTTCGATCAGGGACCACTCCGAGCGGGTCTACCGCATCGCACATCAATCTTCCGCTGCGGTGACTTCGCCGGTCGCTGCATCGTGGCGCCGCTGCATGACGCTGCACGGCCTGGCGCCCGAGGAGGCGCGTTCACCCTGGCGGCTTTCCGAGAGCGAGTTCCGGCTGGCGCGCGAAAGCTCCGGCGTCCTGATCGCGGAGGCGAAAGGCGAGCTCGACCGGCTGTTCGCCACGGTCGGAAAGGCCGGGTGCTGCCTGCTGCTGACCGACGGAAAGGGCGTTGCGCTGGAACGACGCGGCGCCGGCGGCGACGATGCGGACTTTCGCGGTATCGGATTGTGGTCGGGAACCGTGTGGAGCGAGGCGAGCGTCGGGACCAATGGCATCGGTACGGCGATCGCGGACGAGCGTCCGGTCCTCATCCAGCGCGACCAACACTTTCTCAGCCGCAATATCGGCCTGAGCTGCGCGACGGCACCGATCCGCGACGAGAGCGGCAAGCTCGCCGCAGCGATAGACATCTCCACCTGCCGCGACGACGCATCCGAGGCGACGCTCTCGATCCTCTCGCAGGCGGTGCGCGATGCCGCAGCACGAATCGAGGCCAATCTTTTCCGCCGCGCTTTCGTCGGCGCTCGCATCGTTCTCGTACCGGTCGATCGGACGGGACCTGCACTGCTTGCGGTCGACCGTGACGATCTCGTTCTCGGCGCGACGCGGGCTGCCCGGCTGTGGCTCGGACTCGACGACGAGCGTATCGCCGCCGGCGTCCCGGCTTCCGACCTGCTTCAGGAAGACCTGCCTGGCGAGGGCGGCGAATTGCCGGACGCCGAACGTGCGGCGCTGCGCCGTGCGCTCTCTCGGGCGAGGGGTAATGTGTCGATGGCGGCCGATCTCCTCGGCATCAGCCGCGCGACCCTCTACCGCAAGATGAAGCGCCTTTCTCTCAACTGATCGATATGGACGTCGACCTGTCGCAATTCTGAAACAGTCGGTGCCATCAACCGCGGCGCCGCCCTACCGGAAAAGCACGTTCGGCCTCACTCTCCTTCCACAGCAACCGCACCGCTGTCATCCAAGGGAGGAAGTCCATGCTGCATCAGAAGATCGTCGAGAACCCCTACAAGCAGAAATACGGAAACTTCATCGGCGGCGAATGGCGCGAACCCGTTGCGGGACGCTATTTCGACAACACGACGCCGATCACCGGCGGCACGCTTTGCCAGGTCGCGCGTTCGGACGCCGCCGACATCGAGCTTGCTCTCGACGCGGCGCACGCCGCAAGGGAGAAATGGGGCCGGAGTTCGGCGACGGAGCGGTCCAACATACTGATGAAGATCGCCGCCCGCATGGAGGACAATCTGGAGCTTCTGGCACGGGCCGAAACCTGGGACAACGGCAAGCCGATCCGCGAGACGATGGCCGCCGACATTCCGTTGGCGATCGATCATTTCCGCTATTTCGCGGCCTGCATCCGTGCGCAGGAAGGTTCGATCGGCGAGATCGACCATGACACCGTCGCCTACCATTTCCACGAGCCGCTCGGCGTCGTCGGCCAGATCATTCCCTGGAATTTCCCGATCCTGATGGCCGCCTGGAAGCTCGCGCCGGCGCTTGCCGCGGGAAATTGCGTCGTGCTCAAACCGGCCGAGCAGACGCCGGGCTCGATCCTGGTCTGGGCGGAACTTATTGGCGACCTCCTGCCGCCGGGTGTCCTCAACATCGTCAACGGCTTCGGCCTCGAAGCGGGCAAGCCGCTCGCCACCAGCCCGCGCATCGCCAAGATCGCTTTTACCGGCGAGACGACGACCGGGCGGCTTATCATGCAATATGCCAGCCAGAACCTCATCCCGGTCACGCTGGAGCTCGGCGGGAAGTCGCCGAACATCTTCTTCGCGGACGTCGCCAGCGAGGACGACGACTTCTTCGACAAGGCGCTCGAGGGCTTCGCCATGTTCGCGCTGAACCAGGGCGAGGTCTGCACCTGCCCGAGCCGCGCGCTTGTCCAGGAGAGCATCTACGACCGCTTCATGGAGCGGGCGGTAAAGAGGGTCGAGGCGATCCGGCAGGGCAATCCGCTCGATGAAGCAACGATGATCGGTGCCCAGGCTTCGAGCGAACAGCTCGAGAAAATCCTCGCCTATATCGAAATCGGCAAGGAGGAAGGCGCCGAGGTGCTGACCGGCGGCGGGCGCAATGTGCTCGAAGGCGATCTCTCGGGCGGCTACTACGTCAAGCCGACCGTGTTCCACGGCCACAACAGGATGCGCATCTTTCAGGAGGAGATTTTCGGGCCGGTCGTGTCGGTCACGACCTTCAAGACGGAAGCCGAGGCGCTGGAAATCGCCAATGACACGCTCTACGGGCTCGGCGCCGGCGTGTGGAGCCGCGATGCCAATCGCTGCTACCGCTTCGGCCGCGCGATCGAGGCCGGCCGTGTCTGGACCAATTGCTACCACGCCTATCCGGCGCACGCCGCCTTCGGCGGTTACAAGCAATCCGGCATCGGGCGCGAGACGCACAAGATGATGCTCGATCACTACCAGCAGACGAAGAACATGCTGGTAAGCTACAGCCCGAAAGCGCTCGGCTTCTTCTGAGCCGGCCGGGCCCGTGCCGGCCCGGTCCTCTCGGCGGGCTCCCGATGCTTCATCGGGGGCCCTCCGGCTTCCGCGAATGAGGAGATGCAAATTGAGCGACGGAGCAACGGAGTCGCGCGTGCTTGCGACGGATGCGGCGATCGACCTCATCCGCGAAATCCGGCGCGATCATCCGGATATACTCTTTCACCAGTCGGGCGGCTGCTGCGACGGCTCGTCGCCCATGTGCTACCCGGCGGACGATTACATCGTCGGCGATAACGACGTGAAGCTCGGCGAGATCGACGGCGTGCCCGTCTATATCAGCTCGAGTCAGTACGAGGTCTGGAAGCACACGCAGCTGATCATCGACGTCGTGCCCGGCAGGGGCGGCATGTTTTCGCTGGATAACGGCCGGGAGAAGCGGTTCCTCACCCGCTCGCGCCTGTTTGGTGGGGGCGAGGCTTGCCTGGTGCAGCCCCGCGGTTGACCACGGGAAATTTGTCCGCGTGTTTTCGTTTCATGCTATCGCTGGTTATCTTCAAGCGACGGATGGCCGGCATGGAAAAGCAGCAAGACAAGCACCTGAAATTCCGCGCATTGCATGATCGCGAGGGCGCTTTCGTAATTCCCAATCCCTGGGATGCAGGTTCTGCGCGCATTCTCGCGGCGGTCGGCTTCGAGGCGCTGGCGACGACGAGCGCGGGGCTTGCGTTTTCCATCGGCCGGAGGGACTCGGCGGCGGCTCTCTCGCGCGACGTCATATTGCAGAATGCCCGCGATATCGTCGAGGCGACCGAATTGCCGGTGTCCGCGGATCTGGAGGACGGTTCGGTAAGGATCCGCTGTGCTGTGCCGAGACGATTTCGCTTGCGGCAGGCGTCGGGCTCGTCGGTGGTTCGATCGAAGACGCAACCGGTGATGCGGCCGATCCCGTCTTCGAGTTCGGCCTGGCCGTGGAACGTGTTGCCGCTGCCGCAGAGGAAGCCCGCAAGCACCCCTTCGTCCTCACCGCGCGCGCCGAGAACTTCCTGTGCGGACGGCCTGACCTCGACGATACCATCCGGCGCCTCGTCGCATTCGAGGAGGCCGGTGCGGATGTCCTCTATGCGCCGGGGCTGCCCGACATCGAAGCGATCCGAACGGTCTGCTCCGCCGTCAAGCGCCCGGTCAATATGGTCATGGGGCTCGCCGGGCAGGTCTACACAGTGGAACAACTGCAGGAGGCGGGCGTGAAGCGCATCAGTGTCGGCGGCTCTTTTGCTCGGGCGGCCCTTGCCGCACTCATGAGCGCGGCGCGAGAGGTCAAGGAGCACGGCACTTTCACCTATGCGAAAAGTGCCATGCCGGCCCGCGAGGCGGCCTCATACATGCTGGACGTCAAGAGATGAACGACGTCCGCGTCTGATGAGACGCGCGGCGTCGTAAACGTCAATCGAACAGGCTCGATACCGATTCTTCCTGGCTCGTGCGGCTGATCGCCTCGCCGAGCAGCGCGGCGGTCGAGATCACACGGATATTGTGCGCGGACTGCACTGCCGTCGTCGGCTGGATCGAATCGGTGATCACCAGTTCTTTCAGCATCGAGGAGGTGACGCGCGCGACAGCGCCGCCGGAGAGGACGCCGTGGGTGATATAGGCAGTGACGCTGGTCGCGCCGTTCTTCAGCAGTGCCTCGGCGGCGTTGCAGAGCGTTCCGCCGGAATCGACGATATCGTCGATGAGAAGGCAGTCCTTGCCGTTGACTTCGCCGATGACGTTCATGACTTCCGATTCACCGGGGCGGTCGCGACGCTTGTCGACGATCGCCAGCAGACAGTCCAGCCGCTTGGCGAGCGCCCGGGCACGCACGACGCCGCCGACATCCGGCGAAACGACCATGACGTTCTTGAGGTTGTAGTTCTCCTTGACGTCTCGCGCGAGGATCGGAACGGCGTAGAGGTTGTCGGTCGGGATATCGAAGAAGCCCTGGATCTGCCCGGCGTGCAGGTCGAGGGTCAGAACGCGGTCCGCACCGGCTTCGGTAATGAGATTGGCGACCAGCTTGGCGGAGATCGGCGTGCGAGGACCGGGTTTTCGGTCCTGCCGGGCATAGCCGAAATAGGGAAGGACGGCGGTGATGCGGCGAGCCGAGGAGCGCCGGACCGCGTCGATCATGATGAGGAGTTCCATCAGATGATCGTTGGTCGGGAAGGAGGTCGACTGGACGATGAAGACGTCCTCGCCGCGCACGTTCTCGCCGATTTCGACGAAGATTTCCTGATCGGCGAAGCGCCTTACTGTGGCTTTGCCGAGCGGCAGGTTGAGATAGTTGCAGATCGCTTCGGCCAGCAGCCGGTTCGAATTGCCTGCGAAAACCTTCATTGACGGTCCGCCTTGAGCTGGCGCGGCCACGTCCGGTCGTCCGGGGGGTGGGTTCTCCGCGCAGATTCCGTGAGCCATTCCGATTGCGGGCAATCACTGCGGACGGCCGCTGTCAGAGCTGATCGGCCGCTTTTTAGCGTCCTTGAAGGTGAATGCAAGGGGATTGCTGCGGCGCAACGCTCAATATCCGAAAAACTTTGCGCCAGCCGGCCAAGATGACGGCGATTCCGGGCCGATTGGCCGAAAATCAGAAAGCGCGGGCAAGCGGAGCGCGAGCGGAGACGCTAACCCGCGGTCGACCGACGCCATTCGATGTAGGCGTCGATCGTCTGGCTGGCGATCGCCTCCATCGTTTCTGCCGGGACCGCGCTCCAGGGGTCGGCCGCTGTGTTTGCAACGGAGTCCTGTCCCTGGATGCGGTGCAGGCGATTGCCGCTGCCGTCGAGTATGTCCCAGACATAGACGACCGTCGTCTTGCCGCCGTCGTTGAGCGCTGAAAAATATCCCTTGAGGATATGGTCGCTGGTTTTGTCGGTCGAGCTCTTGATCGCGAGGCCCTGACTGCGCGCAGAGGCTCCGAGCTGCTTCGAGAGCGGCCTGACCGCCTGGACCGGTGCGCCGATGATCGGCAGAAAACGGATTCCGCCCGAGCCGGTCGCAGCTGCCGCAGGCGATGCGGCGGCTTGCTGCGTCGGCGCGGGCGCCTGCGTCGTTTCGACCGGTGTGGGCTGCTCCTCGCCGCCATTGTCTTGCGTCGCGTCTTCCAGGGGCGGTGCCTGATGCCGGGCGATCCGGGCAGGCGCCGACTGAGGCTGCATCGTCTGTACCGGTGCTTCACCGCCGGCGAGACGGTTTGCCTGGCCTTCCAGCGTGCCGGCCGGGTCGGTGTAGTCGCTATAGCCGACATTGTCGGCGGCGTGCTGCGGAGGCGGGCTCGAAATGTTCGGCTGTGCCGCGAAGGCGGCGGAGCGGCCCGGCGGCACGCTTTCCACCGGCATCACCGCGGTCTGCGCCGACATGGAGTCGAGATCCGACTGGGTCACCGGAGGGGAGCGGAAAGTGCCTTCGCCCACATCCACCTGCGGGATCAGGGCGTCGGTCGTGTTGCAGCCGGCCAAGGCTGCGGCAAGGCCAAGGCTGGCGATCGGATTGATCTGCTTGCGCATCGTTCCCACCGTCTCCGCTAGATCACGATGATTTGAGGTCGAGCCGACCTAAAATTATGACCGTGATCGCTTCCAAAGAGCGAGAGCGGGACGCGGGCGGAAAACCGCACGCACTTTTCCTCATCCCGCTCTCGAACATCCCGGCGCCGGATGCGGCGGCTGCAGCGCCGCGCGCCCTATGGACGCGCAAAGGTCGCTGCAGCAGGATCAGCCGCCGGCGCGTTCTTCACTTTCGACGGAAATCATAGGGCGATTTCCTTACGCAGATATGAAGTCCAGTCCGTAGCGCGAGAGCGGGCGGGGGGTGTCGGCCGTGGTGAGATAGGTCTGGCCGAGCGTCATGGCGGTGCCGCTGTCCGAATCCATGATGATCATGTGGACGAAGAGGGACATGTCCGGCTCGATCTCCTGCGGATTGCCGATATGGAACATCTGGTGTTCCATCCAGGAGGGCGAGAAGCGTGCGCCGAGCGAATAGCCGCAGGCGTTCAGACGGTGCCGGGCAAGGCCGCGCTCGTCCATGATCTTTGCATGCACGTCGAAGACGGTCCCGAAGGTATTGCCGGGTCGAAGCACCATTTCGATCGCCTGGATCGTTTCCCGGCAGGCGCTGTAAAGCTCGCGGTGGCGGTTGGTGGGCTCGCCGATCACGACCGTGCGCATCATCGCCGCATGGTAATGGGCGCTGACACCGGCCCATTCGAGCGTGAGCTGATCGTTGGCGTCGAGGTTGCGCCGGCCGGCCTTGTAGCGGCAGAGCAGTGCGTCGGCCCCGGAACCGATGATGAACTCGTTGGCCGGATAATCGCCGCCGCCGGCGAAAACGGCACCCTGCATGGCCGCGAGGATATCCGCCTCGCTGCCGCCCGGGCGGATGAGTGGCAGCGCCGCGTCGAGCGCGTCGTCTGCAAGGCTCGCCGCCTTCTCGACATAAGCGATCTCCGCCGGGCTCTTGATCAGACGCAGGCGGCTGACGAGCAGCGAGGCGTCGACCAGTTCCCCGAAAGTGGAGAGCTGGTGGTCGACGAGGCGCGCCGTTCTTCCGGTCATGCCGTGGGTGTCGTATTCGACGCCGATGCGGCGGCCGAGGAGATCGAGCTCACTGAGCAGATTCTTGAGGTCCATGGCCGGATCGGCATTGACCCGATCCACCCATATTTCGATGCGCTCGATATTCGACGTATGACGCGCCTGGCGCAGGTCGGCCGAACGGGTGAGCAGGACCATGGAACCATCCCGCTTGACCACCAGCGACTGGAAGAAGCAATAGCCGAAGGTGTCGTAGCCGGTCAGCCAGTACATGCTCTCCTGGGCGAAGAGCAGTATCGCGTCGAGCTTTTCCTCCTGCATCTTGGCCGTGAGCCGCGCCAGGCGGGCCGCATATTCTTCTTCGGCGAAATGAAGCGCCATCTCAAACCTCCCGTATGGAAATCGCTGATATCTGCCGCCCGTAATCAGGCTCCTGCCTGTGCGTCGTACGGCGATAGGAGAAGAAGCGGTCTTCGTCCGCATAGGTGCAGATGCCGAGGTTTTCCGCCGTCACGCCGGCCTCGGCCAACCGCCGGACCGTCAATCCGGGAAGGTCGAACATGGCGTGGCCGTCGCGGCCCGACGGCGTGAAAAACGACGCATAGCTTGCCTCGGTGGCGACGAAGCGGGCTACGAATTCGGGGCCGACCTCGTAGTGGCTCCGGCTGATCGACGGGCCGAGGCAGGCGATGATGCGCTCGCGGCGGGCGCCGAGCGAGATCATCGCTTCGACGGTGCTTTCGAGCACGCCGCCGAGCGCGCCCTTCCATCCGGCATGGGCGGCACCGATCACGCCTGCTTCCGGATCGGCGAAAAGGACCGGACCGCAGTCGGCGGAGAGAACGCCGAGGACGATGCCGGGCGTTGCCGTTACCAGAGCATCGGCATCCGGCCGCGCGCCGTCGTAACCGGCGTCGACGATGATCGCGTCCGGCGAATGGACCTGGTGCACCGTGGCAAGTTGTCGTGGCTCCGCGTCGAACCAGCGGGCGACCCGGGCTCGGTTCTCGCCGACCCGTTCCCGCTCGTCGTTCGAGCCGAGACCGACATTCAAACCGCGGTAGATGCCCTCGGAAACGCCTCCCTGGCGCGTGAAATAACCATGTGCGATTGCCGGGCCTGCCTTTGCGGCGAAGAGCGGGCTCTGCACAGGGGATAGCGAGGCATCATCCTGCATTCGGTGTTTTCGCCCTCGTGATTTTCTAAGCTTCGTTGGAATTGAGGGCGCGTTGCGGCCCGTCGACTTGCAGCTGATTTGCCGGCGCGATGTTGACCCGGCAGGCGGGGACTGTCAATCGCCCTGCCGAGCCGAGAGACCCGAGGCGGTGCACGGCCGGCGCTAAGACGCCTTCTTCCGGAAGGGCGCCAGGGCGACTTCCGGACTGCTTACCACCAGCACCTTGAACAGCTCTCCCATCCTGCCCGCGCCGGAGCCCGCAAGCCGCTCGACATCGTCGCGGATGCTTTCCTGGGTCGTGTCGTCCTTGTCCCGGCCGAGCGCCGCGGCGCGTTCCAGGAGTCCGAGGCCGACCAGGAAATCACCCTGACGGGCAAGTCCGTTGATCTGCACACCCTCCGCTTTCGCACGGCTCGCCAACTGCTCGAAATCGACATGGCTGGTCAGGTCGGCGAGACCGGGATTGGCAAGCGGCGGATCATATTCGTGATTGCGGACGGCCTGCAGCGTGTCGCCGTAGCCGGTCGCCAGATGGCCGTAGTCGATGATGATCGCCGTGCCGCTGCCGGCCCGGAGGCGCTCGCAAAGCGCGGCCATCACCGCGTCGCGGGCGGGGGAGATTTCGAAGACCGTGCCTTCCGCGACGGTGGGCGCGGGAGAGGGCAGCAATGCGGGATCAATGCCGGTAATGCCTGCGGCAAAGGTCAATCGGCCCTCCGCATCGAGGCCGACCATGCGCTCACGGAAGCCCTGTGCGGTCCGCACGAACTGACGGATCGGAATTGCGTCGAAAAGCTCGTTCGCAGCCAGGAGCAGGAATCCGGAGGGAAGGCTGTCGAAGCTCTCATGCCAGCGGACCTTGCCTTCGTGTTCAGCCAAGGTCTCGGCCTGCAGCTTGCGAAGCCGGTCGCTGGTTTCGACGAGATGAACGGTTGCGGTCCGGTACAGCGCCGGCGCCAGCCGCCGGATGACGCGGAGCATGTCGGACATCATCGTGCCGCGGCCCGGACCGATCTCGGCGATAGTCGCGTCCTCAGGCGTGCCGTGCTGCTGCCATGCATGCACGAGGAATATGCCGATCATCTCGCCGAAGAGCTGGCTGATCTCCGGCGCGGTGGTGAAATCTCCCGCCGGCCCGAACGGTTCGCGGACGCGGTAATAGCCATGCTGCGGATCGGCAAGGCAGAGGGAGAAATAGTCGGTCACGCTGATCGGTCCGTTGGTCCGGATCAGCGCCTTGACCTTGTCGGCGAGAGGATTCGTCATGACTTGTCCAGTCAAGCGGCGGCAGCCGCGCTGCGCGCCCGCGCAATGGCCCAGATTCCGGCCAGTAGCATCGGCAGTGAAAGTACCATGCCCATGGTAAGCCAGTCCCCCGCAAGATAGCCGATCTGTGCGTCCGGTTCGCGGAAGAATTCCACGAAAATGCGGCTCGCGGCATAGCCGCAGACGAAGATGCCGGTGACAAGGCCGGGTATTTTCAAGGCTCTCCGGCGATAAACGAACCAGGCGAGCACGACCAGAAGCACAATGCCTTCGAGGGCCGCCTCGTAAAGCTGACTGGGATGACGGGCGAAGGGGCCTCCGGTCGGGAAGACGACCGCCCAGGGCATCGAGGACAGGCGGCCCCAGAGTTCTCCATTGATGAAATTGGCGATGCGCCCGAAGAAGAGCCCGATCGGCACCACTGCTGCCACGACGTCGAACAGGCTCCAGAGGGGGATGGCGTTCCTGCGCGCAAAGATGATCATCGCCAGCGTGGTGCCGAGAAGGCCGCCATGGAAGGACATGCCGCCGTTCCAGATCTGGATCGCGCGGACGGGATTCTCGAGGATGGAGCCGAGATCGTAGAAAAGGATGTAGCCGATGCGCCCGCCAAGTACGATGCCGCCGGCCGCCCAGAGCAGGAAGTCGTCAAGCTGCGCCAGGTTGAGGGGGGCGATGCCGTTGCGCCAGAGCGAAGCGTTCTGGATTATGCGGCGCGCGTAGAGCCATCCGAGGAGTATCCCCGCGACATAGGCGAGCCCGTACCAGCGCACGGCGAGCGGCCCTATCGTGAAGATGACGGGGTCGATTTCGGGGAAGGGCAGGATGGCGAGGCGGGTCGCGATTGTTTCCAAGGTCTTCTCTCGTGCCGGACCGATGATTTCGGCGGAACATGACGAGCGAATCCGGCGCGGTCAAGCACCCGCTGCCGCCGCGCAGCGACGCCCCCGCCTCTTCGAACGTAGAAAGGTGCCCGCAGTACGCTATACTGCCCCATCGCCCCATCGCAAATTCAAGGACCCTGGAGAACGTTGAGCGGCGTCACGGACGTCATTTTCCTTGCATCCTCACGCCGGGGACCCTACCTGAAATCATGAGCTCCGCCGCATGTGGCGGGATGGAAATGGAGACCAGAAAGATGAGCACAGGCGCCAACCGTATTCTCGATGATCTCGCTCGGCTGATGACGGATGCGGCGGGCGCGGCCCAAGGGGTGCGGCGCGAGGTCGAGGCGGCATTCCGGGCGCAAACCGAAAACTGGCTGAATTCGCTCGATGTCGTGAAGCGCGAGGAGTTCGAGGCGGTCAAGGAGATGGCCGCACGGGCACGGGACGAAAACGACGCTCTCCTTACTCGTATCGAAGCGCTGGAAGCACGTTTGGCCGCGACCGGTCCGGCAGCCGGCGACATCACGACGGGCAAGTAAAAAACCTGCCGCAGGTTGGCCTTCGGTCGCCGTCTACCCTCGAGCCGTGTGCCTTTCCGGTTCTCACGGATGCGAATGCGGCGCGGGGCCAATCGGCCACCCCGCCGTCGCCCGGCGCATTTCACTTCGTCAGCGTCACGGTTAACAAAAACTGAAAAGTTTTCCACCTGTGGACACTGGCAAAAAACCTTTATCGCAGAGTCGTTTAAGCAGCCGCGCTGAATCAGATTCATAGCGCGGGGCGCAATTCTTCCCGGCAATTTTTAGGCTCAGGGGCTGGCACGCTGACTCTGCCGTTATACACTGATTTTAAATGATGATTCGACACGGACCAAGCAAGCTCCGGGCAGGGTGAGTAAGCCAGGATAGTCGCAGGTCCAGCAATCATAGTGTGTTCGTATCCGGTATTGGGTTTGCAGTGTTGCGTCCTGTGAGCGTGACTTTGCGCGCCTTAGCCGCGCCTTTAGGGTGATGCATGAGCCTTTTGGAAATGGAAGTCGAGCGCCAGTCCAACCCGGTCGATATGATCGAGTTCGTTGCCGCGAACAATGACTGGTCGTTCGAGCGATCCGGCGAGGACGAAATTGCCATGACCGTCGAAGGCAGGTGGGCGGACTACCATGTTTCCTTTTCCTGGATGGAGGAGTTCGAGGCGCTGCATCTGGCCTGTGCCTTCGACATCAAGGTGCCGGACAGCCGCGCAAACGAGGTGATACGACTTCTGTCCCATATCAACGGCCAGGTGCTGATGGGTCATTTCGATCTTTGGCGCCAAGAAGAAGTCATCATCTTCCGGCAATCTCTGTTGCTCGCCGGTGGAGCGGAACCGACGAACCAGCAGGTCGAGGTGCTCCTGTCGAACGCGCTCGACGCCTGCGAATCCTATTTCCAAGCGTTCCAGTTCGTCGTTTGGTCGGGCATGGACGCGCAGCGCGCGGTCGACGCGGTATTGTTCGAGACCGTTGGGGAGGCATGAAGTGAGCTTTGCCGTTTCGGGTCCGATCGTGCTCGTCGGCGCCGGCAATATGGGCGGCGCCATGCTCGCGGGCTGGCTGAAGAGCGGAGTGCGCGGCAACGACGTTCTCGTCATCGATCCGGGCCCGTCACCGGCGATGGCAAAGCTGCTCACGGATAGCGGTGTGCAACATGCGACCTCCGCTCCGGCGGGCGCCGAGGCGGGCGCGATTTTCATCGCGGTCAAGCCGCAGGTGATGGAAACAGTGCTGCCTCCTCTGAAAGGGCTCGTCGGTCCGCAAACCGTGATCGTTTCGGTGGCCGCCGGCAAGACTCTCGGTTTCATCGAGCGGCACCTGGGTGAGGCGGCGACGGTGCGCGCCATGCCGAATACGCCGGCCATGATCGGACGTGGTGTGACCGGCGCCTTCGCGAATGCGCGCGTCAGCGATGCTCAGCGCGCCCTTGTGCATGATCTGCTGAAAGTCAGCGGCCCCGTCGAATGGGTCGGGAACGAAGCGGATATCGATGCCGTGACCGCCGTCTCCGGCAGCGGCCCGGCCTATGTCTTCTATCTCGTCGAGTGCATGGCGGAGGCCGGGCGCAAGGCCGGACTCGAGGCGGACCTAGCCATGCGTCTTGCTCGGGAAACCGTCGCGGGGGCTGGTGAACTCCTCCATCAGTCCCCCGACGATGCAGCGCGCCTGCGCCAGAACGTCACTTCGCCCGGCGGTACCACGGCGGCTGCACTGGCGGTATTGATGGCGGATGACGGCATGCAGCCGCTCTTCGACCGGGCCATTGAGGCGGCGCGCAAGCGCGCGGAAGAACTGGCCGGGTAATTCCAGGCGAGAACGGCGCGTCTCGCAGTTCACTCTGAAGTTGTCGCAATCGTTCACGTTTCCGGTCGTACGTCGAATTGGCCCATCGACCCATCGACCCATCGACGTGATCCGGGGAACATTCATGACCGAAATCATTTCCTACGCCGATTTCGAACGCGTCGACATACGTGTCGGTACAATCGTGGAAGCGGAACCCTTTCCCGAGGCGCGCAAGCCGGCAATCAAGCTCAAGATCGATTTCGGCCCTGACATCGGCATCAGGAAATCCTCCGCGCAAATCACGGCGCACTACAAGCCCGAGGAACTCGTCGGCAGGCAGGTTCTGGGTGTCGTCAATTTCCCGCCGCGCCAGATCGGCCCCGTCCGTTCCGAGGTGCTCACGCTCGGCTTCGAAGACGAGGCCGGTGCGATCGTGCTCGCATCCACCGACAAGCCGGTGCCGAACGGCAAGAAGCTGATGTGATCGTCCCCGTATTTACGTCGGCACACGCACCGTCGCGCGCAGGCCGCCGAGGGGGCTGTCTGCGAGCGTGACATTGCCGCCATGGCTGCGGGCGATGTCGCGGGCAACGGCAAGGCCGAGGCCGGTGCCGGAACTGTCGAGATTGCGGGCTTCGTCCAGGCGGAAGAACGGTTTGAACACGTCTTCGCGTGACCGCTCGGGAATGCCCGGGCCGTCGTCATCGACTGTGATGGTCAGCCATTTCGCGCTCTGGCGGGCCTCGATATGCACGGTGTTCGCATAGCGATAGGCGTTGGATGCGAGATTGGAGATGAGCCGCGTGAAGGCGTTCGGCCTCACGTGAATCTCGTTCTCGCCCTGGATCTCGGTCGTCAGCGTCTTGCCGTACAACTCCGCCTCCGCCGAAAGCCGCGCCATCAGATCGCTGAGTTTCAGCTGGCCGACATCCTCTTCCGCGTCTCCTCGGGCGAAGGCGAGGTAGCCTTCCAGCATGTTCTGCATGTCCTCCACGTCCTGGTTGAGGCTTTCGAGGTCCGGATTGTTGCCCACAAGTGCCAGCTGCAGCTTGAACCGGGTCAGGATCGTCCTCAAGTCGTGGCTGACACCGGTCAGCATCGCGGTGCGCTGTTCGATCTGGCGCTCGATCCGCTCGCGCATCAGGATGAAGGCGAGACCGGCCCGCCGAATTTCATTGGCACCCCGCGGTGCGAAATCGTCGATCTTCTGTCCCTTGCCGAAGCTCTCCGCTGCGCTTGCGAGCGCCAGGATCGGCCTGATCTGCCCGCGCAGGAAGAGAATCGCGATCGTCAGCAGGACGAGGGACGCGCCGACCATCCATACGAGGAAGATGTGTGTGTTCGATGCATAGGCCTGGTTGCGGCGGGCATAGACCCTGAGAATGCGGTCGTCTTCGAGCTTGATACGAATTTCCACGATCTTCGAATTGCCGACCGTATCGATCCAGAAGGGACGCCGGATCTGGTCCGAAATCTCCTCGCTGAGGATCTGGTCGAGGATTTCGAAGAAGGGCTTGGGGCGTGGCGGCGGCAGCTCTCCGCCGGGCTCGACGGTTATGTTGAGGTCGAGCTGATCGCGGGCGATGCGGACGATCTGGTCGATATCGCCCTCCCGCGGGAAGGTCGTGATCAGGTCGACGATGGCGGCGATGTCGTTGGTCACCGCCGAGGAGAGGCGCTGGGTGACGAGTTGCCAGTGCCGCTCCATGAACACGAAGGCGACCACGGACTGCAGCAGCACCATCGGGATGACGACGATCAGAAGCGAGCGCGCGTAAAGACCCATCGGCAGCCGGCGCCGCAGCCAGCGGACCACGCGCTTCCAGCCGCCGTCCGCGGGTGTCGTTCCTTCGCGCTTCAAACCGTCAAAGCTTGCCATGGCCCTTGATCCGGCACTCGTTTCTGCCCATCGTCAGTCAACGCTCAGCCGGTAACCGATGCCGCGAACGGTCTGCAGCCAGACGGGGTTGGAAGGATCGTCCTCGATTTTACGCCTTAGCCGGTTTATCTGCACGTCTATCGTCCGCTCGCCGACCTCGGCGTCGTCGCCGATCAGCTCGTGGCGCGGAATGGTTTCGCCGGCGCGCTGCGAAAACAGCGTCATGATCTCCTGCTCACGGTCGGTGAGGCGGATATGGTCGGCTCCGCGGCGCAGTTCCTTGCGCACGACCGAGAAGGTGTAGGGCCCGAAAATAACCTGATCGACCTTATGTGTCTGTGTCGGCTGGTTGCGGCGCAGAATATTGTTGATGCGGAGCACGAGTTCGCGCGGCTCGAAAGGCTTCGGCAGGTAATCGTCGGCGCCCGCCTCCAGCCCTTCGATACGCGAATTCGCCTCCGCCAGCGCCGTCAGCATGATGATCGGCACCGACTTGATCTGCCTGAGACTTTGCGTCAGAGCGATGCCGCTTTCCCCCGGCATCATCACGTCGACGACCAGAAGATCGAAATCGATTCCTATCAGCTTTCGCCGGGCCTCGTCGGCATCGGCTGCCGTCGTTACGCGAAATCCCTGTTCGACCAGATAGCGGTTGAGCAGGTCGCGGATGCGCCGGTCATCGTCGACGACCAGAAGATGCGCCGCATCGTCGGAGACTGTCGCCTTTGCTATCATCTTTCGCTACCCTCATTGCCCGTCAAGCCGGAAAGGCTGCGCCAAAAATGCCGGAGACCGTGCAGCACAGGCGCCGCGGTCTCCCATTCTCATTCAAGGGGCTACCCGTTCTGCCACGAACGACGAGCCGACGTCCAATCAGACGCGCACAGGTCGCGTAACATTTTGAATCGTTGTGTGACTCTCGGGCGGCTTCCCTGCAGCGCCGCACAGTGAATCAGCCCGCAACGTCGTTCATCATGTTGGCGAGAAACCGCTTCACGGTTTCCCGCGCACCCGGTCCGGCCCTTGCCAACGCATCCGCTATGCGGCGGGACTGTGGTTCGGCAAGCGCCCGCGCCAGGGCCTGGCCTTCCGGCGTCGTGTAGAGCATGCGCTGCCGCCGGTCTTCGGGACCGGTTACCTGCCGGATATAGCCGGAATCGATCAACTGCTTGAGGACACGGGCAAGGCTCTGCTTGGTGATCTTCAGCGTTTCGAGAAGGTCCGCGACCGTCATGCCGGGTTCGCGGTTGACGAAATGCACGACGCGATGATGCGCGCGGCCGAATCCGCTCTTCTCGAGAATGGCGTCCGGGTCGCCGGTGAAGTCGCGATAGGCAAAGAAAAGCAACTCGATGATCTCGAAATCTATCGTGTCCATATCTTCGCCAGCGCTGTCGCTTACGCTCTTGTTCCTGATCTGGCCGACCACGCGGTCATATCCTTTCAATCGAAATGCCGTTCCCGAAACATACCGCAATATATGTCAGTTTGGTTGACATATTTCCATCGAGTCGCATTCATTCAGGGCGAAGACACGCACATGGCGCCTCGGCGACACGCGGAAAAGGCGGCCGCAGCCGCCTTTTGCATTACGATGGATGTCGCCTGAAGACTCACGCCTGCTTGCCGACGAACTGCCCGACAATGCCGTTGAGAACGCCGCCGCCGACGAGAGCGCCGATTGCCTGCATGGCCAGACCGGTCGCGGCGGCCTCTCCGCCAAGCATCTGGATCAGGAACCCGCCGCCGAGGCCGCCGATGGCACCGACGATCGTGCGTGCCACGACTCCGAATGCCTGCTGCTTCAGCATGGCGCTGGCGGCGTTTCCGCCAGCTGCCCCCGCAATCAACTGGGTAATGATAGGCACTAATGCTTCCATCGATCCCTCCGTCCTGCGACCCCTCATCCAGAGCCGCGACATACCGGACAATCCGGCACGGGAAGGTTGAAGCCGACGGGGAGAATTGTCAATTTTGCCACCACTGGTGTTGGCCACAGGCGGCGATCCGGAAGCGGGCCTGTGGGATAGTCGCTTGAGTTGTTTCGGGAATTTATTTCGGGCGCGCGCGAGCCCACGAGGATCCTCGAAGCGGCATCGCTCGTGCTCTCTCCTGCCGGCGCGCTTCCGACGGGTGATTCGCCATGACGCAGCGTTCTTAAATTGACGCTGCGCCACTGTGCTTTCCCGCTTTTCGCCTGACGATTAGCGATAGACGTAGACAACCCTTCTTGTCCCCGGATCGACAAGGACGGGCTGGCCATTAATGGTCACGTACTGATACTCGTAGTCGGGAATTGGCTGGACGGCCACCGTGTTCGGCAGCGTGGCACCGACGACGGCCTCTCCATCTACATAGACGGTGTCGACCGGGTTCTCGGTGATATAGGTGCGGACCGTAGGAGGCGGAGTCACCGCTTCGACCTGCTCGACCGGACCCACCAGTTCGAGCGGTTCGGACGGCGCCACCACGGTCTCGCCCTCATAGGCGACCGTCGGGACCGAGAGCTCCGTGCGGCGTTCCTGGATAACGGCTGTCGTACCGCCCATGTCCGTGGCCAGGTAACGGGCGTAAGCCCAGCCGCGCAAGCCGTTGACGTCGATGCGGCACCAGTTGCTTCCCTCCATGCAGCCGTCGAGCACGGCAGCACTGCCGCGCGTGGCGACACCGACCGCAGGATATTGCGGGCCGGGTCCCGCACGCACATTGAGGTCCGTCAGCGTCGTTGCGCTCATTTCGGCATGGGCTGCGGGAATGGCGGCGAGCATCGCGCCGGCTGCCAAAGCCGCTCTGAGCGGGGCCGCTTTGAACAGAGTTGGAGAGAGGGTCTTCATCATCTTGCTCCTTCATTTGCAGGCCAGAACGCGCCGCGCTGCAGGGATGTTCCCCCCGTCACATCACGAAATGCAGGGATGAAACATATTGCCGTCGCCAAGCGTTGCCCGGACTGAAGGAAGCCGACGAAGTCTTCGCTCTATTGTTGGCCGGCAAGGCGCGGCTGAATTATCGATTTCTATCCGACACAGGATGGCTCCAAGCCGGGAGTGACGAGATGCAAGGTGAGATTTCGGACGATGCCAAGCTTGCCGCCAAACGGTTGCGTCCGCTGGTGGTGGTCGTCGTGACAGCCAAGCTCGTGGTTTCGGTGCTGTTGCTCGCGACGGTGCACTATTCGCCGCCGGCTTCGGAAATCGTGGCCCTGCGCTGATTTGCGCTGTCATACCGCTCGCTTATCGCTATAGCTGGGAAAACGGCCCGGATCGGGAAGGGCTTCTCACTTCCAGGCTACCTCACGAGCAAGAGCGAGGCATGGTCCGATGTTACAGGCAGGCATTATCCCGGTAACGCATTTCGAGCAGAACTGTACGGTCCTGTTCGATAGCGAGACCAAGGAAGGCGTGGTCGTCGATCCCGGCGGCGACGTCGACATCATCCTGCAGACGATCCGCGAGAACGGCATCGCGTTGAAGGCTATCTGGCTCACACATGGTCACATCGATCACGCCGGCGGCGCCAAGGAATTGAAAGAAGCACTGGGGCTCGACATTGTCGGACCCCACAAGGACGACCTTCCGCTGCTAGAACGGCTGGAGGATCAGGCGGAGCGCTTCGGCCTCGCGATGAAGGTTCAGAACGTCGTACCGGACCGCTGGCTTGAAGAGGGCGATACCGTCTCCTTCGGCAACCACGTCTTCGAGGTCTTGCATTGCCCCGGCCACGCGCCCGGTCATGTGGTCTATTTCAACCGGGCACAAAACTTCGCCCATGTCGGCGACGTGCTTTTTCACGGCTCCATCGGCCGCACCGACCTGCCGGGCGGCAATCATCAGCAGCTTCTGGATTCGATCCGGGACAAGATACTGCCGCTCGGGGACAATGTGGGCTTCATCTGCGGCCACGGACCGGGCGGGCAGATCGGTGAAGAGCGACGCAGCAATCCGTTTCTCCGCGGTCTTTGACGAGCGGTGCGAATAGAAAAGGGCGCATGACTTTTCCAGTCATGCGCCCTTTCGGTTCATACGCGTTTTCAGCCGGCGTTGCAGAAATGGCTGCGGCCGTCATAGCCGACGAAGGTTCCGGTGTCCGGATCGAACGAGCGATAGCGCTGCGAGCAATAGCGATACCAAGCCGGTGTCCAGGGCTCGAGGCCGTAGGTCTCGACCGCCACAGGACGATAGACGGGCCGATAAACCGGGCGCGGACGATAGACGGGGCGGGGCTCGTAATAGTCGGGCTCCGGATCGATATAGACCCGCTCGCCATAATAGCGCGGCGGCGGCGGCGAAGCGATCGCGCTGCCGATGAGCGCGCCTGCGGCCAAGCCGACGGCGCCCGCTACCCATGCATCGTCGTTATTGCGATGGCGGTGCCCTGCCTGGGCGGTGCCGAAGGTCGGGATAACGATGGCGGCCGCGGCGACCGACAGGACGGCTGCTTTGATGAATTTGTTCATGGGCTTCAATCCTATGCATGCGACCGGATGGTTTCCGGATTTCATGATGAACAAAGTCTATATAAGCCAAACTGAACGGAGCCTGAACGAAAAAACCCGGCAAAACTGCCGGGCTCGAACTTAACTTTCAGCAGAGAACAGCGTTAGCCGACGATCTGCAGGTTGACCGCCTTCGGTCCCTTGCCGCGGCGATCCGGCTCGGTGTCGAAGGATACCTTCTGGTTTTCCGTGAGGCCGCTGAGGCCCGAGGCCTGCACGGCAGAAATATGCACGAAGATGTCCGCGCCACCGTTCTCAGGCTTGATGAAGCCAAAGCCCTTGTCTGTGTTGAAGAATTTTACAGTGCCAGTCTCGGCCATGCGTCAGGTCCTTTTCTCTCCACCCGCGTTGCGGGCAGCATTGCAGTTTTGCCCGGTATGGGCGTGGGGGCAGTTCTCGACAATTGAGGAAAGGGTCCTGGTTATCGCGACCAGCCGCAGGAAGGAATAACAGCCTCCCCCCGTTGGCCGCCCGGAGTGGGTTGCGTCTCCGGCCCGCTTTTATTCAAGATCTTCCCGTGTTCGCAGATTGCCCGAACACAGTAAGAGTGATGGGTTTATTTTGAATTGGCAAGCAAAACTTTTCTCACGAGGTATTGCGTCTTCTCATTGCTCAAAAAGAGGTCAGTTGGTCGTTTTGACTCGCCTGTTCAAAAAGCATCGCAAGCTGTTGAATTCAAAGCTTTTCAACGAAGGATCGGGATGCGGCTGGATCATTTGCGCCAAATTGCGTCGCTCATGGGTATGCCGCAACTTTGTGCAGCCTGGTTTCTCGGTCCAAGCGCCTGATATCGCTCGTCGTTCACGCAGCCCATGGGTGCGAGGGGCCATGGCCTGCAGGCCTACAGAAAAACTGCAGGATATATTGCCGACTCAAGCGCAATTCACAGTTCCAAGCAAAATTGAGGGGTTTCCGAGAGTATTAGTAGTATTAACCCCGATGCGAACCGCGCGGAGAAATTGCACGGAACGGCCAGCAGAAACCGCTGTTCAGACAGCAGCTTCGGCGGCCTCGCCGCGTTTCTTCGTCAGTTCCGGCACGAGCTCGACCGCAAGCATGGCCAGGAAGATGACGGCGCAGCCGACGTAGCCGACCGGAGTGATGGTCTCTCCGAGCAGCAGCACCCCGAACAGGGCGGCGAAGAGCGCTTCGCTCGAGAGGAAGATGGCAGCCTGCGGCGCCGTTGTATAGCGTTGGCCGACGACTTGGCAGATGAACGCGATGCCGCTCGAGAAGATCCCGGCGTAGAGGATCTGCGGGAGGGCGCCGCTGATCGCGTCAAGGCTCAGCGGCTCGAGCAGCCCGGCCAGTGCGCAGCCTGCAACGGCACAGACGGCGAACTGCGTCATCGACAGGAGCATCGGCCGGCCCGTGGCCGGAGCGAATAAGCCGACCAACATCAGCTGAACCGCCCAGAACAGGGCACAGACGATCGTCAGCATGTCTCCGCCGGTCAGCGCCGAAAGCGCGCCGCCACTCAGGAGAAAGATGCCGAAAGCCGCGAGCAGGGCGGCCGGCCAGATGACCCAGTGCGGCCGGCGGCGCAGGAAGACGACAGTCAGTACCGGGACGAATACCACGTAGAGCCCGGTCAGGAAGCCGGAATTGGTGACGGTGGTGGTGAGGAGGCCGTATTGTTGCGTGACGGCTCCGCCGAAAAGCGCCAGTCCGACGAAGACGAAGTTGCGCATGGCGTTGCGCGGCAAGGGCGCAGCGGCCTGCCTGTTTTCAAGGAGCGCCAGGGGCAGTGCCACGAGTGTCGCGATCGCAAAGCGCAGGCCGATGAACCAGAGCGGTCCGATCGCGTCCATCGCCGTCGACTGCGCTACGAAGCCCGCACCCCAGATTGCACCGGAGAACAGGAGGAAGAGATTGGCTTGAATGCGAGTCACCGCTGGCTCCGGGTCGTGGTCCTGCTCACGGGAGGCGCGCGATCTTCGCGCCATATTCCGCGACTTTCGAGAATCACTCCGAAGCCATGCTGCTCAGGTGATTGCGACCTCGCTCTATCAGTTGCGTTTTTTTCGGGCAAGCCGCTCCGTGTCGCCGTCAGGCTGGGCAGCCGTTCCGTAGCGGACTCATTGCGTCGGAGCTTTGGAGACCCTGAGCACTGCGCCGTCCTCCTCGTCGGTGACCATGATCAGTGCCCCGTCGGAAGCGACGATGACGTCGCGGATGCGGCCGAATTCGCCGTCGAACAGCCGTTCCTCGTTGGTCACGGCGCCGGTCTCGTCGCGGTCCAGGCGGGCAAGCAACTGGTACTTCAGTGCCGCGATCAAAAGGTCGCCGTTCCACTCCGGAAACATTTGGCCGCGATAAACGGCGATCGCGCCGGGCGCGATCGATGGGTCCCAATAGAAGAGCGGCTGCTCAAGACCTTCCTTCGCGGTGCCCTCACCGATCTCCACTCCGGAATAATCCTTGCCGAAGGTGATCACCGGCCAGCCGTAGTTTCTGCCGGGCTGCGGGTTGTTCACCTCGTCGCCGCCGCGCGCGCCGTGCTCGACGGTCAAAAGCTTGCCGTCTTCGGGATCGAAGGCGATACCCTGGGGGTTGCGGTGCCCTATGGACCAGATCTCGGCCAGGCCGCCGGTGCCGCCGCGATAGGGATTGGAGGCGGGAATGCTGCCGTCGGCGTTGATGTGGAGGATCGAACCGGCATGGTCGCGCGGGTCCTGGGCGCGCTCGCCTTCGCCGCGATCGCCGATGCCGAAGAACAGGCTGCCGTCCTTGTCGATGGCGATGCGCGAGCCGAAGTGCTGCCCCTTCCGGGTGAACCTGTTCATCCGGAAGATCTCCTTCACATCCCTCAGGCTCTGTTCGTCCTGCGAAAGAGCCGCCCGCACGAGAACGGTGCCGTAACCACCATCACCGCGGACGGAAAGAGTGAGATAGAGAGTCCTGTTGGTCGCAAATTGCCGATCGAGGGCGACGTCCAGAAGACCGCCCTGGCCGTGTGCGGCCGCTTTCGGCACCCCTTTGATCGCAGCCGACAGCTTGCCGTCGCGCAGGATGCGCAGCCGGCCGGGTCGTTCGGTGACGATCAGCGCCCCGTCAGGCATGGCTTCGATCGCCCAGGGATGCTCCAGCCCCGAGGCAAGCGTCTCGACGAGAACGGTTCCTGTCTGCGTGGAAAATTCGCGCCTCTCCTGCGCAGCGGCAGGGGAAGAGGCGAAGGCCAGAAAGAGCGAGACTGCAGCCGCCGCCGAGAATGTAAACAATGTTCCGATGTCCCTTGAGCCGCCAGTATTCCAGCGCGAGTGCCGCATTGCATTCCTCCGGTCCGTCCGTCTGAGCAAATGCATCGTGCCGTCTCGGAGGTCCGAACGCGCGAGCAACGCGCAAACTGGAGCGGCACGCACCGGCCTTCAAGTCAAATCGGATCAAAACGGCTTTATCGCACCGATCCTGTGGTGAGCGGTCCCGGCGCTTCTCGGATCGCCTCGAGGCGCGTCGGCTGGGGTTCGCCTTCCGTCGCCGGACGATGTCGTCCTCCGGAGTTTTGCTGGAGCAGATACTGCGCGACCTCGTCTTTGGCCTTCACGTAGAAGCCTTTGCCGACGAGCATCAGGCCGGCAAGGGCGAATAGGGCGACAATCGCAACGAGGATTGTCTGGACCGCCGACAGTCGTGCAAAGAGGTCGGCGTTCGGCTGCGACCCGTTATCGTTTTCAGCCATGGCGCGCGGCTTCGGACTGGACGTGGGCCGTCGCGGGCTGCTGCCCGATGTCGGCTTGCGTCGTCACCTGCGTCATTAATCCGAGGACCATCACGATGCAGGCCGCAAGTGCGGCGAGCGCGATATAGAAACCCCAGCGTGCCTCGTTGCGGCGGGTGCGCGAGGCGGCGACTTCATCATCGAGAAACATAGCATACCCCCAAGATGCCGATGCATCCGCATCGCGAATTGGCGCTTGGAAATCGGCTCTTGCGGGACGGAATTGCGGCGCGCTGAGACAGTTGTTGTGGCGAAAAAAAGGCACGTCTCGGCCGCGAAAAAGCACGGTAGTATCCGGGCGGAGGCGCGTCGACCGATGGTGCGCCGGCAGCCGCTCGTCCGCACGAGGCAATCCGGTTTCGATCGATTGCTTTGATTGCACCCATGAAACTTTGTCATGGTGACGCATTTTGCGCTGACTTGCCGCCGTTTTTCGCCTGAGGCGCTTGCAAGACCGGGCGTCTTTCGACATAGACCTAACCGCTAGGGAACCCCGGTTTTCCGTTCCGTAGCGTCTCACGCCGTCTCGAAACGATCAGGAAACACACCATGGCCTTCCTTGCCGATGCCCTTTCCCGTGTAAAGCCGTCCGCCACCATCGCTGTTTCGCAGAAAGCCCGCGAGTTGAAAGCGAAAGGCCGCGATGTCATCGGCCTCGGCGCAGGGGAGCCGGACTTCGACACGCCTGACAACATCAAGAAGGCCGCGATCGACGCGATCGATCGCGGCGAGACGAAGTACACGCCGGTTTCCGGCATTCCGGAACTGCGCGAAGCCATCGCGAAGAAGTTCAAGCGCGAGAACAATCTCGACTACACCGCGGCGCAGACGATCGTCGGCACCGGCGGAAAGCAGATTCTCTTCAACGCCTTCATGGCGACGCTCAACCCGGGCGACGAAGTCGTGATCCCGGCGCCGTACTGGGTCTCCTATCCGGAAATGGTGGCGCTGTGCGGCGGCACACCCGTCTTCGTCTCGACCAAGCAGGAGAACAATTTCAAGCTCAAGGCCGAGGATCTCGACCGCGCGATCACGCCGAAGACCAAGTGGTTCGTCTTCAACTCGCCGTCCAACCCCTCGGGCGCGGCCTATTCGCATGAGGAGCTCAAGGCGCTCACGGACGTCCTCATGAAGCATCCGCATGTCTGGGTTCTGACGGACGACATGTACGAGCACCTGACCTATGGCGACTTCAAATTTGCGACCCCCGTCGAAGTCGAGCCCGGCCTCTACGAGCGCACGCTGACGATGAACGGCGTCTCCAAGGCCTACGCGATGACCGGATGGCGCATCGGCTACGCGGCCGGGCCGCTTCATCTGATCAAGGCGATGGACATGATCCAGGGCCAGCAGACTTCGGGCGCCGCCTCGATCGCGCAGTGGGCGGCCGTCGAGGCGCTCAACGGGCCGCAGGATTTCATCGGGCGCAACAAGGAGATCTTCCAGGGCCGTCGCGATCTCGTCGTCTCGATGCTGAACCAGGCCAAGGGCATTTCCTGCCCGACGCCGGAAGGCGCCTTCTACGTCTATCCGTCCTGCGCCGGGTTGATCGGCAAGACCGCGCCCTCGGGCAAGGTCATCGAAACGGACGAGGATTTCGTCTCCGAGCTTTTGGAGACGGAAGGCGTGGCTGTGGTCCACGGCTCGGCCTTCGGCCTCGGCCCGAACTTCCGCATCTCCTACGCGACCTCCGAGGCGCTGCTGGAGGAGGCTTGCCGCCGCATCCAGCGCTTTTGCGCCGCCTGCAGGTAATGCTCCTGCAGACCCACATGAAAGAGCCCGCTGCAACGGCGGGCTTTTTCATGTTCAGAGCTTGATTCAGCGATCTGCCAGTCCGATTCAAGCAGCAGTCCTACCCCGTTGAAACAGAATCACTTTCGCTTCCGGATCACTTCGACGACGGCGGAGATGTCGTCGCCGTGGCCCCCACTGTCGACGCGGTCGCCCGCCAGCCGCAACATGGGTTGCATGAAATCGGGGGCGACGCCCTGTTCTTCGCTTGCCCTCACGATGTTCGCGAGCGCGATCTTCTGCATGGCGATGTTGGAGACGACATCGCGGCCATGCATGCCGCTATCGATCTTGCCGGCGAGGTCGGGCAGGGTACCGCTCATCGCCTCGATCCAAGGCAGGAGCAGCGGCAGGAAGTCGACGGCCTTGCCTCCGGCGCTGGTCACCAGCGCGCTCGCGTGCAGGAAGCCCGAGAAGAGCCCGTACATGCCTGACAGCAGCGCTATGTCGTAGAGCGAAGCCAATCCCTCGTCTTCGCCAAGGTGACGGCTTTCGGCAAGGGCTTCGAGGGCCGAACTGTGCCGATCGAATAGCGCACGCGAGCCGCTGTAAAGGATCAGGGCGCCGGCCCCGCCGATCATCGGCGGGATCGCCATGATCCCCCCGTCGAGATAGATCGCTGCCTTGGCCGCCAGCCACGTGCCGAGTTCCCTGGCGTCACCCGGCGTGCCGTTGGTCAGGTTGAGGAGGTCACGGCCGGCAAGCGCCTCCTCCGCCTGTTCCAGGACCGCACGTGCGGCGGGGTAATCGACGAGGCAGAGGATGGCGAGTTCGCTCGCTGCAATCGCTTCGGCCGGGCTTTCCGCGATCTTCGCACCGGCACCGGCAAGCGGCTCGGCGCGCGATCGCGTCCGGTTCCAGACCGTGACGCTATGGCCGTTCTTGAGGAGCGTGCGTGCAAGCGCCGTCCCCATGGCGCCCATGCCGAGAACTGAAATGCTGCTCATGGATCGTACCTTTCTCGAAATCATTCAGGCGGCGGTCGAGAGCTTCTGGCCTAGGCCGCCGTCGACGGCGAGTTTCGCGCCGGTCGTGAAGGTCGCCTCGAAGGCGAGGAAGAGCACGGCGCGTGCCACTTCATCCGCGGTGCCGTTGCGCTTCATCGGCGTGATGTTGTCGCCGAGCGTCTTGAACTCGGCGCGCTCGGCTTCGGTGATGCCGGCGACGCCCTTGGTCGGCGTATCGATGAAGCCGGGGCTGACGCTGTTGACCCGGATACCGCGCGGCAGAAGCTCGGCGGCGAGCACGGATGCGAAGGAGACGAGTGCCGCCTTGCTCGCGCTGTAGACGCTCATGCCCGGATGGCCACCCTCGTCGGCGACTGAGGAGGTGAAGACGATCGATCCGCCTTCGCGGATCAGAGGCGTCAGCCGCTGCACGGTGAAGAAGGCGCCCTTGGTGTTGACGGCAAACTGGCGGTCATAGGAGGCCTCGCTCACCTGATCGAAGGGCTCGAGCTCGGAGACGCCGGCATTGATATGCAGGAGATCGATCGCTCCGAGCGTCTGACCGACGGTCGCACCGAGCACGGCGATTTCGTTGAGATCGGCGATGTCCGAGCGCAGTGCATGCACGCGCGGGCCGAACTCTTCCCTGATGCGGGCGAGGTTGCTCTCATTGCGGCCCGTGAGCAGTACCTCGGCGCCGCCTTCGACAAGCCGTCTCACGGTCGCCAGGCCCATGCCGTGGGTGCCGCCGATGACGATCGCCTTCTTTCCCTGATAGTTGCCCATGTTCGTTTCCTTTCGGTTCAACAATGATGACCAACAGATGCATCTGTGGACGAACTTGTGCTAGATGGCTCTGCGTGGATCTATCGTCCACGCTTGTGGATGATAGAAAGCCATGGCCAATCTCAACGACTTCACGTTCTTTGTTCACGTCGTGGACCACGGGGGTTTCGCGCCGGCCGCGCGGGCGCTGAACCTGCCGAAATCCACGCTCAGCAAGCGCGTGGCCGAACTCGAAAAGGATCTCGGCGCTCGGTTGATCAACCGCACGTCGCGTCATTTCGCTGTGACCGAAACCGGCAAGGATTTCTATCGCCACGCGGCGGCGATGATGATTGAGGCGGAGGCGGCGGAGAATATCGTCAGGGGCAGACTTGCCGAACCGAGCGGCACGGTGAGGATCACGGCTTCGGTGCCGACCGCGCAGCTGTCCCTGGCGCCGCTCTTGCCGCAGTTCGCACTTGCCTATCCGAAACTGCGGGTGACGCTGCATGCGACGGACCGCTTTGTCGACGTCATCCAGGAAGGCTTCGATCTTGCCGTGCGAGACCATTTCGCACCGCTACCGGATTCGGGCCTCGTCCAGCGCCGTGTCGGATTTCAGGCTAAGCTGATCGTCGCCTCACCGCTCTATTTGCGAGGGAACGGCACTCCCGAACGCCCGGAGGACCTCGATCGTCATGATGGGCTGCTCACGTCGCTGGCGTCCGAAGGCTGGGTGATGGAGCGCGCCGATGGGGCGACCGTGTCGGTCTCGCCGAGGCCGCGTTTCGTGGCCGACGAATCCCGCGTCCTGCGAGAAGCTGCGCTCGCGGGTCTCGGCATCACCACCTTGCCCGGCAAGCTTTGCCAGCAGGAGATCGAAAGCGGCACGCTTGTCCGCATTCTTCCGGAGTGGACCGCCGGCAAAGTGATGACGACGATCTTGATGCCGCACCGGCGCGGGCAGCTCCCCTCCGTGCGGGCAACGGTCGATTTCATCGCCGAGCGTCTCGTCGACGGCTGATGCAAGAAGGCCCGCACGAGGCGGGCCTTGAGAAGAACTCAGCGCTCGGCGAGTGCCGGTTCGCCTTTCTTCTCGCGAATGAGATTCAGGAAGCGGCGGAAGAGGTAGTGGCTGTCCTGCGGGCCTGGCGATGCTTCCGGGTGATGCTGGACGGAGAAGATCGGCCTGCCGCCGACGCGCAGGCCGCAATTGGTGCCGTCGAAGAGCGAGATGTGAGTCTGTTCAACGCCTTGCGGAAGCGAGTTCGCATCGACCGCGAAGCCGTGGTTCATCGAAACGATCTCAACCTTGCCGGTGGTGTGGTCCTTGACCGGGTGGTTGGCGCCGTGGTGTCCCTGGTGCATCTTCTCGGTCTTGGCACCGAGCGCCAGTGCCAGCATCTGGTGGCCGAGGCATATGCCGAAGACCGGGATATCCGTCTTGAGAAGGTCCTGAATGACCGGCACGGCATATTCGCCCGTCGCGGCCGGGTCGCCCGGGCCGTTCGACAGGAAGATGCCGTCCGGCTTGAGCGCGAGGACTTCCTCGGCGCTCGTCTGAGCCGGAACGACGGTGACACGGCAGTTCAGACCGGCGAAGAGGCGCAGGATGTTGCGCTTGACGCCGTAGTCGAGAGCCACGACGTGATAAGCGGCGTCGGTCTCGCCCAGCGTCGAGTAGCCCTCGTCCCAGACCCACGGCTTCTCGTTCCAGCGATAGGACTGCCCGGAAGTGGCGACTTTGGCGAGATCGAGGCCTTCGAGGCCGCTCCAGGCCTTTGCCTCGGCTTTCAGCGCCTCGACGTCGAAGACGCCCGCCGGGTCGTGGGCGATGACGGCGTTGGGCATGCCGTTTTCGCGGATCCAGGCCGTCAGCGCCCGCGTGTCGATGCCGCAGAGCCCGATGATGCCGCGCGCCTTCAGCCAGGCGTCGAGGTGCTTGGCGGCGCGGTAGTTGGAGGGCTCGGTGATGTCTGCCTTGAAGATGACGCCGACGGCACCGTTGCGGGCGGCAGGCGTAAGATCCTCGATGTCCTCGTCATTGGCGCCGATATTGCCGATATGCGGGAAGGTGAACGTGACGATCTGGCCGAGATAGGAGGGATCGGTCAGAATTTCCTGGTACCCGGTCAACGCCGTGTTGAAACAGACCTCGGCCTGAACCTTACCGGTCGCGCCGATGCCCTTGCCTTCGATCACCGTGCCGTCGGCCAGAACGAGCAGGGCAGTGGGTTTCTGGATTGTCCATGCGGGTGTCGCGGTCATCGTCTCTATCCCGTTGTGGCCGAAAGCGAGGCTTGAAAGCCGGTCGGTTCAGGGCCATTTCAGATCGCATGCGGCATGGCGCGCGGAAACCCCGCGGGAGAAAGTTCATGCCGATGTACGTGCAGGTGCCGGAAAATAGCCAAAGGCTCTGGCAAGGTCAACCAGACGCTGTGAATTGTTCCGAAATAAAATGCGTTATAATTCAATCGGTTGCCAAAGACGTTTGATTGTGCCTGCCGCACTGGTTTAAGACGATGACAAAAGGACGCATCGAACCGGCCCCCGCAGATAGAGCCCTGGGGTCGGTTTCGACATGGAGTTAAGACATGCGCGAGCATTTCGCCAATGCACTGAAAGAAGCCCTCAAGGCCAAGGATACCCGGCGCATCTCGACCGTCCGGCTCATCCAGGCCGCGATCAAGGACCGCGACATCGCCAATCGCGGCCACGGCAAGGACCCGGTCGGCGACGACGAGATTCTGCAGATCCTCGCGAAGATGATCAAGCAGCGCGAGGAATCGGCCCGAGTCTATGACGAGGGCGGCCGGCCGGAGCTTGCCGAGCAGGAGCGGCAGGAAATCGCCATCATCAACCAGTTTCTGCCGGAGCAGCTTTCCGAGGAAAAGGTCAAGGAAGTCTGCGCCAAGACCGTCGCGGAAATCGGTGCGCACGGGCTGCGCGACATGGGCAAGTGCATGAACGCCCTGAAGGAGCGCTATCCCGGCAAGATGGACTTCGGCAAGGCCTCCGGGGTGGTCAAGGACCTCCTGAAGTAAGCCGCAGCGCCCGCTCCGGCGGGCGCGCATTCCTTAAGGCCGCTGACGGCAAAAGACCCGCGCCGCGCCGGCCGACAAGCGTTACCTCCTTGGCTCGAGCACGTGCCTGTGAATAGCGGGCAAGGCGCAGGCTGCCTGTGGCTTCCTTCGGCCATGCCGCTTATATGGAGGTTTGCATGCATGTCGTTGCCCGAAGCCGCTGCACGGGCTCGGGCGACATGCGGTAGAGGTAACCATGCGCTTTTCACCGTCCTTCCTCGACGAGATACGCGACCGCGTCCCCATTTCGGACGTGATCGGCAAGCGCGTCACCTGGGACCGGCGCAAGACCAATGTTCCGCGCGGCGATTATTGGGCCTGTTGCCCGTTCCACGGCGAGAAATCTCCGAGCTTCCACTGCGAGGATCGCAAGGGCCGCTACCATTGCTTCGGCTGCGGCGTTTCCGGCGATCATTTCCGCTTCCTCACCGAGCTCGAGGGCCTGAGTTTTCCGGAGGCCGTGCAGCAGATCGCCGATTTGGCGGGAGTCCCGATGCCGCAGCCGGACCCGCAGGCCGAGCAGCGCGAGCGGGAACGTACGAGCCTGCTCGACGTCATGGAACTGGCGACGCAGTTTTTTCAGGATCAGCTTCAGACGGCGAACGGGGCAAAGGCGCGCGCCTATCTGCGCGAGCGCGGACTGACCGGCCGCACGATCGAGACGTTCCGTCTCGGCTTTGCACCCGACAGCCGCAATGCGCTGAAGGAGTTTCTCGCCGGAAAGGGTATCGGCAAGGAGCAGATCGAGGCCTGCGGCCTCGTCGTGCACGGCGACGGCATTCCGGTTTCCTACGACCGCTTCCGCGACAGGATCATGTTCCCGATCCCGTCCGCCCGAGAAAAGGTGATCGCCTTCGGCGGGCGCGCCATGTCGCCGGACGCCCCGGCAAAATATCTGAACTCCAATGAGACCGAGCTCTTTCACAAGGGCAATGTGCTCTTCAATTTCGCCCGCGCCCGGCGGGCTTCGCAGGGTGCCGACGGCGCAGGCACGATCATTGCCGTCGAAGGCTATATGGACGTGATCGCGCTTCATCAGGCGGGGATAGAAAATGCTGTTGCGCCGCTCGGCACGGCGCTGACCGAAAATCAGCTCGATCTCTTATGGAAGATGACGACCCAGCCGGTGCTCTGCTTCGACGGCGACGGCGCCGGCGTGCGCGCCGCCCATCGGGCCGTCGATCTCGCGCTGCCCCATTTGAAGCCTGGCCGGTCCGTGCGCTTTGCCCTGTTGCCGGAGGGCAAGGACCCGGACGATGTGGTGCGCCATGACGGACGCGAGCCTTTCGACAAGGTGCTCGCCAATGCCCGCTCGCTCGCCGACATGGTCTGGCAGCGCGAGGTGCAGGGCGGCGATTTCGACACGCCGGAAAAACGCGCCGAACTCGAAGCGCGGCTGCGGCAGGTGACCTCGGTAATCGCCGACGAGAGCGTGCGCCGCCATTATGGGCAGGACATGCGCGACCGCCTGAATGCGTTTCTTCAGGGGAGCGCGCCGTTCAGAGGCGAAAGGCGGCCGTTCGAGCGAGCCGGGAGGCAGGCGGGCAGGCAGGGTGGCAGGGGCTGGTCGCCGGCTCCCAACCCGGTCATGGGCGCGGCCGTGGAAGCTGGGACCGCCGGCAGTTCCAAACTCAATCAGATGCTGAAGGCCCGCGGCTCGCTTCGCCCGCCGGTACTTCGCGAGAGCGTGCTTGCATTGACGATCGTCAATCATCCGCAATTGCTGTTCGACGAGTATGACGAGATTGCCACGATCGAGTTCGACCATCGTGATCTGCAGCGCTGCTGGGCTGCGGTTCTGAACGCGGCGGCGGCGAACGGATTGCGGCTCACGCGGGAAACCCTCATGGAGCAGCTCGAGGCGGAGGGATTTTCCACGCTGATCGGCGCTCTGGACCGGCAGGTGCGCTATGCGCGGCTCTGGACCGCAACGGCGGCGGCGGCTCCGGAGGATGCACGCGAAGGTTACCTTCAGGCCCTGACGCTTCATCGGCGGACGAAGGCGCTGCTCTGGCAGAAGCGGGAACTCGAGCGCGAGATCGCGGAAGCCACGGCGTCCGAAGACGTGGAGCAGGGTCAGCGGCTCGTGCGCGCCATGGAGGAGGTGCAGCTCGAGCTTCACCGGATGGACAAGCTCGAAGCGATCATCGAAGGCTTCGGCGTGCTTTCCGGACGCGTCAAAGGCCCGGCGGCTCGGTAGCCGATACTCTCACGACGGGCTGGTTGAGCAGCGGCCCGAGCCGGTTTGCCTTCAATCAGCCGCGACTCCATACTGCGTGCTCCCGATGAAAGCGATTCCATGCCCGAAAGCCACAACACCGCCCGCCTGTTCGAGACGGAAAGCGTCAACAATCCCCTCGATCTCCTGAAGCGTATCTACGGTTATTCCACCTTCCGCGGCCAGCAGCAGGCGGTCGTCGACCATGTGGTTGCCGGTGGCGACGCCGTCGTGCTCTTTCCGACGGGGGCGGGAAAATCGCTCTGCTTCCAGATCCCGGCGCTCTGCCGCCGGGGCGTCGGCATCGTCGTTTCGCCGCTGATCGCCCTGATGCGCGATCAGGTGGAGGCGCTGAAGCAGCTCGGCATCCGGGCCGCGGCACTCAACTCTTCATTGACGCGGGACGAGGCGATCGCGGTCCGCCGCGCTCTTTCGAGAGACGAACTCGATCTCCTCTACGTGACGCCGGAGCGCGCCGTCACCGATGGCTTCGCCGAAATGATCGCCGATGCCGACATCGCCCTTTTCGCGATCGACGAGGCCCATTGCGTATCGCAATGGGGACATGACTTCCGCCCGGAATATCGCGGCCTCGGCTGCCTCGCCGAGCGCTTTCCCGGCGTGCCGCGCATCGCGCTTACCGCCACCGCGGATCCCCATACGCGCGACGATATGATCGAGCGGCTGGCACTCGGCGGCGCGCGCGTTTTCACCTCCAGCTTCGACCGACCGAATATCGCCTATGAGATCGTGGAACGCGATCAGCCTCGCCAGCAATTGCTGCGCTTCCTGTCGCGCTTCAAGGATGCAAGCGGCATCGTCTATTGCCTGTCGCGCGCGAAGGTCGAGGATACGGCGGAATGGCTCGATGCACAGGGCATCCGTGCACTTCCCTATCATGCCGGCATGGAGCGGGCGGCGCGCGACGCCCATCAGGATGCATTCCTGAAGGAGGAGAATCTGTGCCTCGTCGCAACCGTCGCCTTCGGCATGGGGATCGACAAGCCGGATGTGCGCTACGTCGCCCATCTCGATCTCCCGGGCTCGGTCGAGGCCTACTACCAGGAGACGGGGAGGGCGGGTCGCGATGGCCTGCCTTCCGAAGTGTGGATGGCCTATGGCATGGCCGACGTCATTCAGCGCCGGCGGATGATCGACGAGGGTGGGGCGCCGGAGGAAATCAAGCGCATCGAGCGGGCGAAACTCAATTCGCTGCTTGCCATTTGCGAGACGGCAGGCTGCCGGCGCCAGGCCATACTCGCGCATTTCGGTGAGGTTCATCCGGGCGGCTGCGGTCATTGCGACACCTGCCTGAAGCCGGTGGAGACCTGGGACGGCACGGAAGCGGCGATCAAGGCGCTTGCCGCCGTCTACCGGACCGGAGAGCGCTTCGGAACCGGCCATCTGATCGATGTGCTTACGGGCAGCGTGAACGAGAAGACGGAGCGCTTCGGCCATGTCGACATGCCGGTCTTCGGGGCCGGCAAGGACCTGCCGGCGCGCACCTGGCAGTCGATCTTCCGGCAACTGCTCGCCGCCGGGCTGATCTCCGTGGACCACGGCGCCTTTGGAGCGTTGAAGCTCGAGCCCGAGGCCCGCAGCGTCTTTCGCCGCGAACGGCAGGTGCTCTTCCGCAAGGACCGTCCGAGTTCCGGCAAGGCCAAAGCCGCACGCGGGTCGAAGGCGACCGGCGAACGATCGGACCTCGCGGGATCCGATCTCGAGCTGTTCGAGCGGCTCCGGTCGGAGCGCCTCTCTCTCGCCCGAGAGATGGACGTGCCGCCCTATGTCGTCTTTCCGGATACGACCTTGATCGCTCTCGCCAAGCGGCGTCCGCGCGATTTCGACGAATTGCTCGACGTTCCCGGTATCGGCGAGAGCAAGCGGGAGAGATATGGCGAAGCGTTTCTCGCCGTGATCGAGGCGTTCGAGGGCTGAAGTCGAAGCGGGATGATGGAACCGCCCTCATCCCGCTGCCGGTGCGGGGCTTCGGCGCAGCATCGAAACCGATTCCATGAGCAGTGCCATCGTGATAGTCGTCTAGACTGGTGAAATGAAGTTCTTGTCTCGAAAGCACGCAGCCCATGACCACGGCCTTCCTCTCCCATCTCCGTTCGGAACTCGAAAGCCTCAGGCAGGCCGGGCTCTATAAGTCCGAGCGGGTCATCACCTCCAAGCAGTCGGGCGAGATTGAAGTCGCTTCCGGCGAGCGCGTCCTGAATTTCTGCGCCAACAACTATCTCGGCCTCGCCGACAGCGAGGAGCTTGCGGAAGCCGCGAAGAGCGCGCTCGACCGTTACGGCTACGGCATGGCGTCTGTGCGCTTCATCTGCGGCACGCAGGAGGAGCACAAGGAGCTCGAAGCGCGCATATCCTCCTTCCTGGGCATGGAGGACACGATCCTCTATTCCTCCTGTTTCGACGCCAATGGCGGTTTGTTCGAGACGCTGCTCGGCGAGGACGACGCGATCATCTCCGATGCGCTGAACCATGCCTCCATCATCGATGGAGTACGCCTCTCCAAGGCGAGGCGCTTCCGCTATGCCAACAACGACATGGCAGCATTGGAAGAGGAGCTGAAGAAGGCGGAAGGCAGCCGTTTCAAGATGATCGCCACCGACGGCGTCTTTTCGATGGACGGCATCATCGCCAATCTCCAGGGCGTTTGCGATCTGGCTGAGAAATACCACGCCATGGTCATGGTGGACGACAGCCATGCGGTCGGCTTCGTCGGCAAGCATGGCCGCGGCTCCGCCGAACATTGCGGCGTCGAAGGACGGGTCGATATCATTACCGGTACGCTCGGCAAGGCGCTCGGCGGCGCTTCGGGCGGGTATACCTCGGCGAAGGCCGATGTCGTCGAGTGGTTGCGCCAGCGCTCGCGGCCCTATCTCTTTTCCAATACGCTCGCCCCCGTCATCGCGGCCGCTTCTCTCAAGGTTTTCGAGCTGATCGAAGACGGCGACGCTCTGCGCAACCGTCTTTACGCAAACGCGGCGCTCTTCCGGAGCGAGATGTCCAGGCTAGGCTTCACGCTTGCCGGCGAGGGCCATCCGATCATTCCGGTCATGCTTGGAGATGCGGCGCTCGCACAGGAGATGGCGGCGCGCATGCTGAAGAAGGGCGTCTACGTCGTGGGCTTCTCCTTCCCGGTGGTGCCGAAGGGGCAGGCCCGCATCCGCACGCAGATGTCCGCGGCGCACAGCGAAACGGATGTCCGCCGTGCCATCGCGGCCTTCGAGGAGGTGGGCCGCGAACTGGAGGTGATCTAATTGGCGCAGGCGAGGATCGAGCGATGACCAACATGATGAAGGCACTCGTCAAGACGAAGCCGGAGGTCGGCCTCTGGATGGAGCGCGTGCCGGTGCCGGAAGTCGGCCCGAACGACGTCCTGATCCGTGTCAGGAAATCGGCAATTTGCGGCACCGACGTCCACATCTGGAATTGGGATCAATGGGCGGAGAAGACGATCCCGGTGCCGATGGTCGTCGGACACGAATTCATGGGCGAGGTCGTCGAGGTCGGGCCGGCCGTCAGCAAGCATCATATCGGCGAGCGCGTTTCCGGAGAAGGTCACATCGTCTGCGGCAAATGCCGCAATTGCCGCGCGGGCAGGGGGCATCTCTGCCGCAACACGCTCGGCGTCGGCGTCAATCGCCCCGGCTCCTTCGCCGAGTTCGTCTGCCTTCCCGAATATAATGTCGTGTCGATCCCCGACGACGTGCCGGACGAGATCGCCGCAATCTTCGACCCCTTCGGCAACGCCGTGCATACGGCGCTCTCCTTCGATCTCGTCGGCGAGGACGTTCTGGTCACCGGTGCCGGGCCGATCGGCATCATGGGGGCGATGGTGGCCAAGCGTTGCGGTGCCCGCAAGGTGGTGATTACCGACATCAACCCCGTTCGTCTGGATCTCGCGCGCAAGCTCGGCATCGACCACGTCGTCGACGCTTCGAAGGAAAATCTTGCCGACGTCATGCGGGTGATCGGCATGACCGAGGGCTTCGATGTCGGGCTGGAAATGTCGGGCGCCGCGCCCGCGTTCCGCGATATGATCGACAAGATGAACAATGGCGGCAAGATCGCGATCCTCGGCATTGCACCGGCGGGCTTCGAAATCGACTGGAACAAGGTCATCTTCAAGATGCTCAACCTCAAGGGCATCTATGGCCGCGAAATGTTCGAGACCTGGTACAAGATGATCGCCTTCGTCCAGGGCGGGCTCGACCTCTCGCCGATAATCACCCACCGGATCGGCATCGACGATTTTCGCGACGGCTTCGAGGCGATGCGCTCGGGCAATTCCGGCAAGGTGGTGATGGACTGGTAGACGGAGTCGCGGTCGCGATCGACTGCCATCAGGATTCTTCCGGAAAAATCGCGCAACCCTTGTCTTTCTTTGGGGCGCTCCTACATGTTGAGCGAAAGCTGATAAACAGCGCAAAATCCCGTCCATGAGCGTTTTTTGCCGATTTGCGCGGTTTTTCACCGGAAATGCTTGACGGGATCAAAAATTCTGGGAATCACCATTTCAAGCAGAAATGGCGACATGGTACGGCGGATAGGAAATCATGCCAGGGACGTTTCAGTGGCAGGACTGTCGAAGCTTGCCCGTTCACCGCGATCGCTGTCGTGGTTAATCAGGAATTAAATATCATCCCGTTACGTCAGGGGAAATAATCGGTGGCGGGTACGCGGCGTGCCCGGACCTCCGAGTAGCATTGATTACCGGGCGCCGGCCGGTTGCGACAAGGAAAGCGACGAATAAATGGCAACAAAAGTCAAAGAAAACGAAGAAGCCGACGTTGAACGTGAAGGTGCACCGGACGGTCCGCTTCTCGATCTTTCCGACGATGCTGTCAAGAAGATGATCAAGGCCGCCAAGAAGCGCGGCTATGTGACCATGGACGAGCTCAACTCCGTTCTGCCCTCCGAAGAAGTGACTTCCGAGCAGATCGAAGACACGATGTCCATGCTTTCCGACATGGGCATCAACGTCATCGAGGACGAGGAAGCCGAGGAGGCTGCCGCCAGCGACGACGATGACGGCGCCGACGAGGGCGAAAGCGAAGGCGGCGAACTCGCGCCTGCCAGCGGCACCGCGCTTGCAGCCAGCAAGAAGAAGGAGCCGACCGATCGCACCGACGATCCGGTGCGCATGTATCTGCGCGAGATGGGCTCCGTGGAGCTTCTCTCGCGCGAAGGCGAAATTGCCATCGCCAAGCGTATCGAGGCCGGCCGCGAAACGATGATTGCCGGGCTTTGCGAGAGCCCGCTTACCTTCCAGGCGTTGATCATCTGGCGCGACGAGCTGAACGAGGGTCAGACCCTTCTGCGCGAGATCATCGATCTCGAGACGACCTATTCCGGCCCCGAGGCAAAGGCTGCACCGCAGTTCCAGAGCCCGGAAAAGATCGAAGCCGACCGCAAGGCTGCGGAAGAGAAGGAAAAGGTACGCAAGACCCGCGCTGCGGCGAACGACGACGACATCACCAATGTCGGCGGCGAAGGCCAGCCATCCGAAGAAGAAGAGGAGGACGACGACGAGTCGAACCTCTCGCTCGCCGCGATGGAAGCGGAACTGCGTCCGCAGGTGATGGAGACGCTCGACGTCATCGCCGAAACGTACAAGAAGCTCCGTAAGCTGCAGGACCAGCAGGTGGAAGCGCGCCTTGCCGCGACCGGCACTCTGTCGCCGGCGCAGGAGCGCCGCTACAAGGAGCTGAAGGACGAGCTGATCAAGGCCGTGAAGTCGCTGTCGCTCAACCAGAACCGCATCGACGCTCTGGTCGAGCAGCTCTACGACATCTCCAAGCGCCTGACGCAGAACGAGGGCCGCCTCCTGCGCCTGGCCGAATCCTATGGTGTCAAGCGTGAGGCGTTCCTGGAGCAGTATTCCGGCGCCGAGCTCGATCCGAACTGGATGAAGTCGATCAGCAATCTCGCCGGCAAGGGCTGGAAGGAGTTTGCCAGGGCCGAAAACCAGACGATCCGCGACATCCGCCAGGAGATCCAGAACCTTGCCACCGAGACCGGCATTTCCATTGCCGAGTTCCGCCGCATCGTATCCATGGTCCAGAAGGGCGAACGTGAAGCGCGTATCGCCAAGAAGGAGATGGTCGAGGCCAACCTTCGTCTGGTGATCTCTATCGCCAAGAAGTACACGAACCGTGGCCTGCAGTTCCTCGATCTGATCCAGGAAGGCAACATCGGTCTGATGAAGGCGGTCGACAAGTTCGAGTATCGCCGCGGTTACAAGTTCTCGACCTATGCGACATGGTGGATCAGGCAGGCGATCACCCGTTCGATCGCCGATCAGGCCCGCACGATCCGCATTCCGGTGCACATGATCGAGACGATCAACAAGATCGTGCGCACCTCTCGCCAGATGCTGCACGAGATCGGCCGCGAGCCGACGCCGGAGGAACTGGCGGAAAAGCTCGCCATGCCGCTCGAAAAGGTGCGCAAGGTCCTGAAGATCGCCAAGGAGCCGATCTCGCTCGAAACGCCGGTCGGCGACGAGGAAGATTCGCATCTCGGCGATTTCATCGAGGACAAGAATGCGCTGTTGCCGATCGACGCGGCCATTCAGGCGAATCTGCGCGAGACGACGACGCGCGTGCTCGCCTCGCTCACGCCCCGCGAGGAGCGCGTGCTGCGCATGCGTTTCGGCATCGGCATGAACACCGACCATACGCTGGAAGAAGTCGGCCAGCAGTTCTCGGTCACCCGCGAACGCATCCGGCAGATCGAAGCGAAGGCGCTGCGCAAGCTCAAGCATCCGAGCCGTTCGCGCAAGTTGCGCTCGTTCCTGGACAGCTGATTCCAGGACCTTCCACGAAGTGACGAAGCCGGGCCTGGATCCAGCGCCCGGCTTTTCTTTGTGCGCCGGGCCTGGCGCAAAACCGTACCTCGTTTTCCTCGAATTGCTTTATACTTTGCGCGTCGCGGCAGAGAAGGTCGCTCCCTCCCATCGCCGGGAACTTGGCGTCCCGAGGCCGCATATGAGCGCGCGAATGCGCTCCGGTATTTTTCAGATACAGGGCATCCTTGAGCGCCTTCGGCCGGAGGCGGGATGCTTTGCGGGAGGTGTGAGATGACGACTTACGTTCTGCTTCTCAATTGGACCGAGCTGGGTATCAGGAACGTGCGCGAGTCGCCGAAGCGGCTCGATGCGGCAAGGAGGCAGCTCGAGGAAATGGGCGGTTCCTTCAAGGATTTCTATCTGACGATGGGCGAACACGACATGGTTGCGATCTGCGAAGCGCCTGACGACGCAGTCGCTGCGCGCTTCGCTATCACGCTCGGCATGAACGGCAATGTGCGTACGCGCACGCTGAAAGCCTTCCCGGAGGCCGCCTACCGCGAACTGATCGGTACGCTCTGATCGAGCGCTTCCGGATCGCCGCTCATCTGCCTGCCGGCGCCTTCTCCCCGCAAGGGGCGAACGGAGTCGTTCGCCCGCTCCCCGCCTGCGGGGGAGCTCGGATTCTAACCCGAGGAGAGGGGTAGCCCACTTCGCCTACGCATAAAAACCGATCCTTAAGATTTACGTCTTATCAACCTCTCGCAAACGAGAGGTTCCGCGATGCGTTGCGTTTTTGTCGTCGTCCTCCTGTTGTTGGCCGGCTGCGGGACGGTGCCGAGAGAGACCCGGAACGCCTGTGCGGTTTTCGAGCAGCGAGATGGTCTTTTTAACAATTGGCGCAGGGCTGCCTACGCGGCAGAGCGCGAATACGGCGTGCCGGTCCCGGTGTTGATGGCGACGATCTATGCCGAGTCAGGCTTCCGCCATAATGCCAGGCCGCCTCGCACGAAACTCTTCGGCTTCATCCCGTGGACAAGGGTCTCGTCGGCCTACGGCTACTCGCAGGCGCTTGACGGCACCTGGGCGCGCTATCAGTCCGAGACTGGCCGGTGGACGGCGCGCCGATCGGATTTCGGCGACGCGATCCGCTTTATCGCCTGGTATCACAATCAGAGCCATCAGCGGAACGGCATCGCTCTCAACGATACCTACCGGCTCTATATCGCCTATTACCACGGCCACAGCGGCTACGCCCGCGGCAACTGGAGCGATACGGCAAAGGCAGGCGCCAAGAGAGCATCCGGCATGGCTGCGAACTACGCGCGCCAGCTGCGCGGCTGCGGCTCCTGACGCGAGCGGATGACGGCAGCCATCAAAATGTCGTCCCCCTGTCGGATCCTGCGCTCTTCGATCGTCCTTGTGATGTCAACGTGGAGGAGACGAAAATGGCGTATGTGGACGGTTTTCTCGTTGCAGTGCCGACGGCCAACATAGAGGCCTACAAGAAGCTGGCGAGCGCGGCGGGTGCGGTGTGGAAGGAGTATGGCGCGCTCAATTACGTCGAATGCCTCGCAGACGACGTGCCCTATGGCGAACTCACATCATTCCCGCGCGCGGTTCAGGCAAAGGACGACGAGACCGTCGTCTTCTCGTGGATCGTCTACCGGTCGCGTCAGGACCGGGACGCGATCGTCGCCAAGGTGATGGCGGATCCGAGACTGCAGGGCGACGAATGGAAGTCCATCTTCGATGGAAAGCGCATGATCTATGGCGGGTTCGAGGCTTTCCTCGAACTATAGAAACGGCGTTGCGGCCTGCGGTACGATCCCGTAAGTCATGGAGCGAACCGGATGCTAGACAGGCCCCTTACGTCTCTGGACATGCGGGGCCACAGCAGTGCGCGGAAGCTGGCGGAGGGGAGAATGGCGCAGACCGTCATCGCAATGTCTACGAAAGGGCAGGGGCTCTACGAGTTCACGGCCGCGGCCGGCGACTTCGTGCGTGCGTCCGGCGTGGACGAAGGATTGCTCACGGTTTTCGTCCGTCATACTTCCGCTTCGCTGATCATCCAGGAGAACGCCGATCCGGACGTGAAGCGTGACCTCCATGCCTTTTTCCACCGGCTGGTACCGCCGTCCTCCGATCGCTCGATGAGCTGGATCGTCCATACGATGGAGGGGCCGGACGACATGCCGGCCCATATCAAGGCGGCACTCACACAGGTGTCGCTCGGCATTCCCATCATGCAAGGACGCCTGGCGCTTGGAACCTGGCAGGGGCTTTATCTGTTCGAACACCGCGACCGGCCGCACCGCCGCGAGATCGTCCTGCATCTCGGCAGCTGACGAGGCGCAGGTGCGGCGGCGCGGGCGGGCGCTACCATTTTCTCTTTCCACGCGGCCGGCGCATTGCGGTAGAGTGAAGCGGGGGACAATTCGGAGGAGAAAATGACAGACGCCCAGACGATAGCCAGCCGTTTCATCGAAGCCCTGAACGACCGCGACTTCGACACGCTTTCGCGTCTCGTCGGCGAGGACGTCGCGTTCGACTCGCCCACCGGGGAGCGAACCCTCGGCGCCGGCGCGCTCAGGAGCTGGGTGATGAATTATTTCCGCCATTTCGACGAGAGCTTCGGCGACGTCGTGTTGATGCGGGACGCCGGCGGTGAGCGGGTGGCGGCGGATACGACCGCGCGCGGTACCTATCGCGAGACGATGGCCGGCTTTCCCGAAGCCTCCGGTCAGGCCTATTCCATTGCGAGCGTCTTCGTCTTCGAGATCGAGGACGGTCTCATTGCGCGACTCAGCCACTATCGCAACAGCCGCCTCTTCGAGCGCGAGCTGGCGGGGTGAGCCCGTCTTAACCGTCTGACGCCAACGCACGTCCGGACGAAGAACCTTTATACACTTTTCTGGAATCGCTCCTTAGCCTGTCGGATCAATAACTTACCCTGCCGGAATGTACCGGGGGTTTGGAGCGATTCATGGCGCGTCGGGGGCGTGATCAACCTGAATACTGCATGAACGGAGGGTTCCGGTGCCGTTCAGTTTGGCGGGCCTATGTTTGCCTCAATCGTCAACCAGAACCGCTTCGTCACACCGGAGAAAAGCAATGAAAAAGTTCCTCGTTAAAGCCGCCGTCGCTGCAGTGATCGGATTGACCGGTCTGGTTTCCACGGCCTCGGCGCAGTCGCTCACCCTGGAATTGGGTCCGGGCGGCGGCGTCCACTACCGCGACTATGACCGCCACGACGACTGGCGCGATCGCCGGCACTATGACCGCCGCGACCGTCGCGGCCGCTGTGCACCCGGCCTCGCCGTCGAAAAGGCACGCGATCGCGGTCTCCGCCGCGCCTATGTTGCCGACGTAACAGGTCGCCGCGTCGTCGTCGAAGGCCGCCGCCATGGGCACCGCCAGGCCATCATTTTCGCCAATGCACGCGGATGCCCGGTCATCGGCCGCTGGTAAATCCCCGGTTTTTCCATCTCGTCTCCCCCGGCCGACGGAAATGGAGCCCTCACGCCCTGGCGTGGGGGCTCTTTGCTTTGCGCTTCGGACCCCGTTACTGATTGACGGCGAACGTCACGTTGACGGTGACGTTATAGGCATTCTCGCCGGTCGCCATCGGAACCGAATCGGCGGCGGCAAATTCCTTCGCCATGCTGCGGACCACGGGGATCGGTTCGGGCCGGGAGGGCTGCTCCGCGATCTCGATCACGCGTCCGAGCGAGACCCCCGCCGCCTCGGCCAGAACCTTGGCCTTGTTGATGGCGTCGGCGACCGCGGCCTTGCGGGCTTCCGTGATCACGGCATCCGGCTTGTCGTTGGTGAACTCGATGCCGCCGCCCTGATTGACGCCGAGGGTCACGGACTTGTCCAGGATCTCGCCGAGCTGTCCCAGATCCCGCACGCGCACGCCAACGCCGTTGACGACCTGATAGCCCACCAGTTCCGGCGGCCGATTACCGCCATCATTGTTCGGCGGATAGTGATATTGCGGATTGATCGAGAAGCCGCTCGTCTGCAGGTCGCGCTCGGCGATCCCGGCCTGCTTCAATGCCGAGAGCACGTCCGCCATCGCCTTGTTGTTGGCATCGAGCGCTTCGCGCGCGGTCTTGGCGTCCTTGACGACGCTGAGCTGCAAAATCGCCATGTCCGGAGCGGTCGTCGAGCGGCCCTCGCCGGAGACCTTGATCACCGCCTGACGGCCCCTGACACCGTCCGGGCGCCCCTTGCCATCTCCCTTGCCGGCGGTGCTCTCCTGCGCCGCCGCCGCGGCTGCAAAGGCGCCGGCAAATGCGGCTGCGACTGCGGCGACATGAACGGTACGGGCAATGCGTGTAGAAAACATGGACGTTTCTCTCCGGTTGTTTATCCTCGATTCCATGCTTACTGATTGTGTAGCTATTGCGGCAATGGCTTGTCGGCAAAAAGGTTTTACGCTAGAGCCTGCACAGCGGACTGCCATTGGTCCGCAACCGCCGGCGACGACGGCAGGGCCTGTAGCTCAATGGTTAGAGCCGGCGGCTCATAACCGCTTGGTTGGGGGTTCGAGTCCCTCCGGGCCCACCATTTTCTTTTGTTTTCAATTGGTTACATGGGGGTTTTTCAAAAATATTTGGAAACCTTTTGGTAAACCCTCCGGGCAAAGAAAAGGGCGGCTCGATGGCCGCCCCTTTTTCATTCGCCAACAACCCGCAAGCGGGGCCGCACTCCCTCCAATATCGAGCCCTCTCGCCAGTTCCGCCCCAACCGGCTATCAACTGGGTGCGCACGGTTCCCGAGACGTTCAACGCGCGGAGGAAAAATGGTCCAGACGCCGCTTCACAGTTCATTCGGTCCCACCGTAACGGCCGCGCAAGTCGCACTTCGTTCGGACCTCACCGGGCAAACAGCAATCGTTACAGGCGGTTCCTCCGGTCTTGGCTTGGAGACCGTGAAAGCGCTGTCTTCACGCGGAGCATTTGTCTGCGTGCCCGCGTTGAACCCCTCGCTTGCCGCCACAGCCCTTGAGGGCATGGAGCGTACTGAGGTTTGTCCCATCGATCTGATCGACGAACCCTCCATCCGCGCCTTCGCAGACGCATTCCTCGGGCGTCGAAAGCGGCTCGACCTCCTTGTTCTCAATGCGGGCGTAATGGCGAGACCCTTGTTCCGCGACGCGGGTGGTCGTGAGGGTCATTTGTCCATCAACCACCTGGACATTTTCGCCTGACGTCGTTGCTATGGCCCGCGTTGTGCTCGGCGGGCAAGTCACGGGTGGTCGTGATGTCGTCTCGCGGTCACCAAATGGGCGACGTCGACTTCGACGACCTGAATTTCGAGCGGCGTGCTTATGAGAAGTGGATGGCCTATGGACAGTCCAAGACAGCGAACGCGCTTTTTGCCGTCGCGCTGGATGCCCGGGGTGTAGATCACGGAATACGCGCCTATTCCGTACATCCCGGCATGATCATGACTGCCGGCATCGGCCATCTGAGCCGCGCCGAGTTCGACGCTTTCGGAGCCCTCGCGCCTGACGGCTCACCGATAATCGATCCGGTCAGGGATATGAAGACGGTGGAACAAGGCGCTTCCACTGCGGTTTGGTGCGCCACCGCGCCGGAACTTGAAGCGATAGGCGGTGTCTATTGCGAGAACTGCGGCATAGCGGCAATCAGTCCCGATGGACCCGATGGAGTACGCCCTTATGCCGTCGATCCAGAAAGGGCCGAAAGGCTTTGGCGCGAGACTGTCAGTCTGACAGGTTTAGAACCTACGAGAGCTTGACAGAAACGGCCCGTTCCCGATGGTCTCATGACCAAAGCCACGTAATCTTGACAGACTCGATGAAAATCGATGGACGACGTCCCTCTTCGGAAGCATAAATGTGCGCCGGGGACGTCTTTATTTCAGAATCACGAATTTTGGACTGACGTAGCGCTCAGTCCGCATCAAATTTTCAACGGTCATTCAGGATGATGCAATGGAAGGGCAGGCACTCCCAGCCGGAACTGCTATAGCTGACGTCGCGGTCACCTTCGGGCCATTCTCCCTTTATCCTGGCAGACATGTTCTGCTGAAGGAAGGCGAACCGCTGTCGATCGGCTCGCGCGCGCTCGAGATACTGATCGCGTTGGTGGAGCAGGCGGGCGAGCTTGTAAGCAAAGACGATTTGACCGCAAGGGCCTGGCCAAATGCGGCCGTGGAGGAGTCCAATCTAAGGGCGCAGATCGCATTGCTCCGAAAGGTGCTCGGCGACGACCAGACAGCTCCCCGCTACGTCGTCTCCGTTCCCTCGAGAGGCTATCGGTTCGTTGCTCCGGTCACCCGAATGCCACTCGAACCTGCCGCGGGGGCATTAGTCGACAACAACCTTCCGAAGCAACTTACGCAGGTGATCGGGCGCGAAGAGGCGATCAAGATCGTGGAAGGGCGGTTCCAGCGATTCCGGATTGTCACTATCGTCGGGCCTGGCGGCATGGGCAAGACGACGGTCGGCATTCGCGTGGCAGCCCAGCTCCTGTCATCGCACAAAGACGGCATTTGTTTCCTTGACCTGGCTCCGATAACGAATCCGCAGCTGCTCCCGTCTATCTTGGCCTCGGCACTCCGGCTGACAGAGACGTCGGACGATCCGACAAGGAGCCTGATCGGCTTTCTCCGCGGAAAGAGAATGCTGATCGTTTTCGACAGCTGCGAACACATCCTTGAGGACGCCGCACGACTGGCGGAAACATTGCTCCGTGAAGCACCGGAAGTCGCGATTCTGGCAACCAGTCGCGAAGCGTTGCGAGTGGAGGGCGAAAGTGTTTACAGGCTCCCACCTCTCGACATGCCGCCATCGGCTGTCGTCCTGACCGCCGACGACGCATTGAAATACCCAGCCATCCGTCTGTTCGTGGAGCGGGCTGCCTCTTCCGGAAGCGGGTATTCCTTCAATGACGACGAAGCTCCGGTCGGGGCGCACATATGTCGGCAGCTTGACGGGATTGCTCTGGCAATCGAACTTGCCGCGGCACGGGTCGAGGCATTCGGCACGCGCGGCATTGCCGAACTTCTGAACGATCGCCTGCTACTGCTGACAGGTGGGCGGCGCACGGCTCTTCCCCGTCACCAAACCTTGGCGGCTATGATCGAGTGGAGCTACGGAGCACTTTCGGCTCGAGAGCAGACGGTCCTGCGTCGCCTAGCCATATTAGGAGGAGAGTTCGGACGGGAAGCTGCCGTGGCGGTCGCCGCCGATCAAAACAACCCGCAACCCGATGTGCCGGCACGCCTGGCGGACCTCGTCGCCAAGTCCCTCGTATCGGTCGACACACAAGGGAAAGGCGTCAGGTACCGCCTTCTCGACACGACACGAGCGTTCGCTTTGGACAAACTTCGGCAAGAGGGAGAGACCGATGCCCTCGTGCGCCACCTGGCGCAATATCTGTGCACAATCCTTAGTCACTCGCAGGACGAGGTCGAGACCCTTACGAACGAAGAATGGATGCTGAAATACGCGTCCAATATCAACAACGTTCGCTTCGTTCTTGATTGGGCCTACGCAGAGGGCGGCGACGTCGAGATCGGCCTTGCGGTCACAGTGGCCGCAATTCCCATTTGGTACCAGCTTTCCCTTGTCGACGAATGCATGACGAGCGTTCAGCGCGCGTTACTTGGGATCGCGCCCGGAGAGCGAAGAGACGACCAAGCCCGGCAAATCACGCAGCTCTACAGAGCGTTGGGGTTGTCGCAGGCGTTTAAAATCGGTTTCGCCCCGCAAGCTCTCGCCGCCTTCGCGAAGGCTTTCGAGATATCGAAAGAGTTCGGCGACCTCGACGCCCAAGCCGAAGCCCTCTGGGGCCTGTGGATGGCCCAGGTGGGCATGGGCGAATACAGAGAATCGCTGGGAACCGCGGAACGTTTCGTCGCGCTCGGCGGCAGCGGCCTTGACCGTTTCATCGGCGATCGAATGCTCTCCATGACTCTGTTTTGTGTCGGCGACTTCCGCGGTTCCCGCCGTCACGCAGACCTGATGATGACACACGACACCTCGGCCGAGACCGCCTCCGCAGGGTCGGTTCGCTTCAGGTTCGGTCAGTCGGTCGCCGCGAAAATACAGCCCGCTCAGCTGCTTTGGGTACAAGGGCTTCCAATCCAGGCGATCGCGGCAGTAGACATCGCCGTCGAAGCCGCCCGCGCCTCGGGCCATGCGATCTCGCTGTGTGAGGCCCTGGCGCGCTGGTCCTGTCCTATCCTGGTCCATGTGGGCGACTTTGCGGCAGCGGATACGGCCGTCATTGAGCTCATCGACCTTGCAAAGACGAACGCGCTCGGTCCATGGGAAGTGTTTGGGCGGTGCTGGAAGGCGACGTTGTTGATACAGCGGGGCCTCCCAGACAGAGGCGTTCCCCTGTTGCGGAACGGACTGACCGAACTGTCGCGTGTCAAACTCTTCAATCTCTACAATGTTAGATTTCTAGGCTTTTTGGCCGACGGTCTCTCTTTGCTCGGACAGCATGCCGAAGCCCGCACGGTAGTCGAGGCGGCGATAAACGCCAGCGAAGAGAGGGAGGAACTCTGGTGCGTCTCCGAACTCCACCGTTTGAAGGGCGATGTGATGCTCCGCGGCGGTGGCGATATCGAAGCCGTCCAGCGTTGCTATCTCCGCGCTCTTGAAGTGGCGCGGCGGCAGGACGCGATCTCCTGGGAGCTTCGGGCGGCAACGAGCCTGGCCAAGCTGGCGGGCGACCACGGATACCCCGCCGACGCGCGTGCCACCTTAGCCTGCGTCTACGCGCGTTTCACCGAGGGGTTTGAAACGGCCGACCTAGCCTCCGTCAGGGAGTTGCTCTCGCGGATGGCCTGACCCCTCAGGTGGGGCTGTGCGGGCGCTGTCACAAGAATTCACCATGATTCACTGGCCCAACAACGTATCGGTCTGCATCTTCTGCTCGTCGCATAGTCGTCGACCGCATGAAAGGCAAGCAGATGAAGACCACCGCAACCACCATGGACGCCCTCGTCCTGAATGAACACAACTCGCATTTCGTTCGCACCAGGATGGCCTGCCGAGCGCCGGTGACAGGCGAGGTGCTGGTGAGGGTCAAGGCGAGTAGCGTCAACCCGCTTGATCTCAAGATCAAGAGCGGCCAGGCTCCCCATGCGCGGCATCCCTTGCCGGCCATTCTCGGCATGGACGTCTCCGGCGTCGTCGAGGCCGTAGGACCCGGCGTCGCCGCGTTCAAGCCCGGCGACGAGGTTTTCGGAATGACGGGCGGTGTCGGTGGTCTCCAGGGTTCGCTGGCCACCTTCGTCACCGTCGACGCCGACCTGCTCGCACCCAAGCCCGACAACCTGACCATGCGCGAAGCGGCGGCGCTGCCGCTTGTCTTCATAACCGCGTGGGAGGGTCTCGTGGATCGCGCGGACGTAAAGGCGCGGCAGAAGGTGCTCGTGATCGGTGCCGGCGGTGTCGGCCATGTCGCCATCCAGATCGCGCGCGCTTTGGGAGCCGAGGTCTTCGCGGTCGACAAGTCGTCCAAGCACAGCCAAATCGAGGAGCTCTGCGCTACAGCAATCGACCGCGATCAGACCGCCGAGGAGTATGTGAAGGACCATACAGGCGGACGCGGCTTCGACGTCGTCTACGACACCGTGGGCGGGTCCGGGATCGACGCCGCTTTCAATGCGGTGAGCCGCTTCGGACACGTCGTGAGTTGCCTCGGGTGGGGCACCCACTCACTAGCTCCGCTCTCCTTCCGGGCTGCGAGCTACTCAGGCGTCTTCACGCTGCTGCCGATCCTGACCGGAGAAGGACGCGCCCACCATGGAGCGATCCTGCGCGAGGCCAAGCGCCTCGTCGAAGCCGGAAAGGTCACACCTCTCCTCGACGCGCGCCGCTTCAACTTCGAAACCGTCGCCGAAGCATATGCCGAAATCGAAGACCGGACTGCCAGGGGGAAGATCGTCGTCGACGTCGCCGAGTAGCCGGAACCCACCGCCAACTCATCCAAACGCTTGGAGGAATTACGTCATGCCATTTGTCAATGTGAAACTGGTTGACGGCGTCTTCACGCCGGAAGAGAAGCACGCCATGGCTAAGGCCCTGACCGACGTCATGGTCAAGTTCGAAGGCTCGGAAGCCTTCCGCGAGGTCGTGTGGGTCCTGATCGAGGAGCTCCACACCGACGGTTGGCACATCGGCGGCCGCCCGTTCGAGGGGCCCAAATCGCTGATGACGACACTTTCGAAGTCCAAAGAGGTGGTTGAGATGATCGACGGCACGCCGACGACCCGAAAGGAATGGGCCGCGGCGGCACCTGTCCTGGGCTGATCCCATGCACTAACGGCGACCACAATAGAGCGGCCGGGCGTAATCCGGCCGATAGCGGAGCCGTGTTCACGCCACTGAGGGAAGAGATATGATTACCAGAGAAGCGTTTCCGATGCTCACGGCGACGAGACGTGAAGTCCTGACAGGAACCGCCGTCGTCGCACTTGCAGCGACGCTTCCTTTGGAAGTACTGGCCGCCACGGCCTCGTCGAATCCAACCACCCCAATCCTTGAAGGGAGCGAGACCATGAACAGCATCACGACCAAAGACGGCACGCACATTTTCTACAAGGACTGGGGTCCCAAGGACGCGCAGCCCGTCGTTTTCCATCACGGCTGGCCGCTTTCCGCCGACGACTGGGATAACCAGATGCTCTTCTTCCTGGGTAAGGGTTACCGCGTCATCGCCCACGATCGGCGAGGGCACGGACGCTCCAGCCAGACGTCCGGCGGCAACGATATGGACACCTACGCCGCCGATGTCGCGGCGCTTGCCGAAGCGCTCGACCTCCGGGACGCGATCCACATCGGCCACTCGACGGGCGGCGGCGAAGTCACAAGGTATGTCGCCCGGCACGGCAAGGGCCGGGTCGCCAAGGCCGTCCTGATTTCCGCCATTCCTCCCGTTATGGTCAAGTCTGCTAAGAACCCCGGCGGACTTCCGATCGAGGTCTTCGACGGCTACCGTGCTGCTTTGGCGGCGAACCGCGCGCAGCTCTATCTCGATATCGCCAGCGGCCCGTTCTACGGCTTCAACCGCCCCGGCGCAGCCATATCGGAAGGCACCATTCGCAACTGGTGGCGACAGGGGATGATGGGCGGAGCGAACGCCCACTACGAATGCATCAAGGTCTTTTCCGAGACCGACTTCACGGAGGACCTCCAGATCATCGACGTGCCCGTTCTGGTCATGCACGGCAGTGACGACCAGGTCGTTCCGATCGCGGACTCCGCGGAGTTGTCCGTGAAGCTGCTCAAGGACGGCAAGCTCAAGGTCTACGACGGCTATCCGCATGGAATGTTCACGACGCATGCCGACGTGATTAACGCCGACCTGCTGGCCTTTATCAAAGCGTGACGCCCCGGGCAGGCCGCGAGGTCTGCCCTACCTCCCACAAATTCAGCTGGATAGCCGTCGGCTCGCCTGAGACCGGCTGCGGAAAGGTATGCCATGAAATCCGAACACATGCTCTCCCGTCGTGGATTTTGCCTTTGCTGCATCGGGGCGGCGGGCTTCGCGGCTACCAGTGGCTGGATGAGTCCCCGCGCCGCCTACGCCGAAGCGCGCGGCTTGGTGAGCCTCATCAAGGATAGCGCCGCCAGTGCCAAGATCGCCACCCACAAACTGCGAGGAAACGTCACCGTCCTCGAAGGCTCCGGCGGCAACATAGCGGTCCTGGACGGCAAAGACGGCCTCTTCATGGTGGACGCAGGCATCAGCGTCTCCAAGACGCAGATGACGAAGACGCTCGCGGCGATCTCCGCCGAGCCCGTCACCCACCTCATCAACACCCACTGGCACTTCGACCACGCGGACGGAAACCCGTGGCTTGGCGCGGGTGGAGCCAAGATCATCGCCCACGAGAACACCCGCAAATATCTCTCGCAGGTGCACAGGGTCGAGGACTGGGACTACAATTTCCTGGCCCTGGAGCCCATCGGCGTGCCCAAGCATGTCTTCGCGAAGGAGCATTCGCTCAAGCTGAACGGCCAGTCGCTGGACATGAAGTATTACGGCCCGGCGCATACGGACGGCGACATCTCCGTGATGTTCGGCGAAGCGGATGTCCTCCATGTTGGCGACACCTACTGGAACGGCATCTACCCCTTTATCGACCACTCGACGGGCGGCAGCATCGACGGGATGATCGCCGCGTCCGACGCCAATCTGGCCGCCTCGACCGACAAGACCATCATCATTCCCGGCCACGGAAACCCCGTGAGTAACCGGGCGGAGCTCCAGGCCTTCCGCGACATGCTCGTCGCCATCCGGGAAAACGTCGCGGCGCTCAAGCGCGAGGGGCGTTCAAAAGACGAGACCGTAGCCGCCAAGCCCACTGCAGCTTTCGACGCTAAGTGGGGCAAATTCGTAATCGACCCGGCGTTCTTCACCAAGCTGGTCTACGAGGGCGTGTAACGCCTGACCCGCAATAACCGTTTTCCTGGCGCGTCCCTCCCCATCCTCCCGCGCGCCAACGGGACGCCCCCATCGGGGCGTCCCGGCATCAAACCGTCGCAGCAGTCTGAACCCTCAGGAGACAGCCATGTCCGAAGCGAAAAGCGCGCTCTTCATCGACATTCCGGTCGAGCTCAAGGAAGTGAAATCCGTCCATAGCATCGGAGGCCTCGAGTTCGAAGGCGATCTTCCCGCGGCGCTGTTCCATCTCCAACTGATCACAACGGACATCGCGAACTGGAAGGCGGCATCCGACATCATCGTGGTCTTCCACACCAACGCCGGCCATGTCACCCTCGACGATGCCGCCTACAACGCCTCCCGCAACATCGCCACGGGCAACCCGTACAAGAAGCTCGTCTCCGATCTCATAGATGTCGGCGTGAAGGTCGAGCTCTGCGGGGCGACCGCCAAGGTCAACGGATGGGGCAACGCCGACCTCCTTCCCCACATCAAGATCAACCTCGACGCGATGGCGCGCACGATCCAGCTCGTGCAGCAGGGTTTCGTCAAAATCACCGAGTGACTTCACGCGCTCCGTCCGGGTGACGGCTCGATCTGCAGGAGGCTCACATGCTTCAAGTCCCACAATTCGGATTCCATTCGACGGCGTCGGAAGTCTTGAGCGACGTCGACCTCCATGGGAAGACCATGATCGTCACGGGAGGCGCTAGCGGTATCGGGATCGAGACGACGGCTGCGCTCGCCGCTGCCGGCGCGTCCGTCGTCATCGCCGTCCGTCGCCCGGAGGCCGCCGAGGAAGTCGCGCAAGACCTCAGGATCAGGACGGCCAATCCCGACATTTCGGTCCGGTCGCTCGACCTTGCCGATCTCCGCTCTGTCGGCCGCTTCATCGAAGACTGGGAGGGCCCGATCCACGCGCTCATCAACAACGCGGGAATCATGGCTTTGCCGGACCTTCGGCGCTCTTCTCAAGGCTGGGAGATGCAGTTCGCGACCAATTACCTGGGTCACTTCGCCTTGACCCTCGGCCTCCGCCGGCACCTTGCCAACGCCCAGGGCGCGCGTGTCGTGTCCGTGAGTTCGAGCGGCAGCCTCTTCGGACCCGTATTCTGGGACGATCCCCACTTTCGCTTTATTCCCTATGATCCGCTGCTGGCGTATGCCCAGTCGAAGACCGCGTGCACGCTGCTCTCCGTCGGGATCAAACAGCACTGGAAGGACGACGGGATCGTCTCGAACGCCCTCAACCCCGGCGCGATCGCCACAAACCTTCAGCGCCACACCGGAGGGCTCCGCACCCCAGAGCACCTGCGCAAGACACCCGAGGAGGGGGCAGCGACGTCAGTCTTCGTCGCTGCCTCCCCATTGGTCGAGGGCACCAACGGGCGCTACTTCGAGAACTGCGCTGAGGCACCGATCGTCCAGAGCCGTCCTCAGCTGAAGTTGGAGGGCGTTCCCGACTACGCGCTCGACCCCTCCAACGCGGAGAGACTTTGGCACATGGCGCTGAAATTCCTGGAAGAGTGCCGATGAACACGCTCCAACACGTGGGTTCCATGTACGAAAATCACCTCGGGTGCGGCTTCCCCCGATGCGCGACAGAGCTCGCCTTCTTGAACATGGCCGGAGTGTGATCCGTGAATTTTGGACGATCAGACAACAGTTCAGGACTAATCGACCTCAAACGTCCAGAGCGAGCGCCTTATGTAGGCCTCCGAACGGAGAATGCAAATGCAGGATAATTCACAGGCATTCGATGAGATCGCAATGAGGAAAGCCCGCTATTGCCGATATGTCGACACCAAGCACTGGGAGAAATTCCGGGAACTTTTCGCCGACGCGCCGACCATCCGTTTCGTTGATCCCGATGGTCATACGATCCATGCCTTCACGTCGGTCGACGAATTCGTCACGACAAGTGCCAGCTACCTTGAAGGCGCGCGCACGATTCATCACGTCCACAACGCAGAGATGGAGCGCGTCGCGGAAGGTCTGGTCGACGCAATCTGGTCGATGGAGGACTACTTGGTCTTCCCGCCCGCGAACGATGAACGCCCCGCCAGCATGCACGGCTACGGCCACTATTACGAAACCTGGGAGTTTCTGGACGGACACTGGCGCATAGCCAAGCTGGAGCTTCGCCGAACCATTCTGGAAATCTCGCCCAAGGAGCGTTTGCAATGACCCAGGGCCCCATCGGAGTCGGCATCATCGGCGTCCATCCGGACCGCGGTTGGGCATCGACCGCCCATGTGCCCGCGTTGCGTGACCTCGAGCAGTTTCGACTTTCCGCAGTGAGCCACACCCGCATGGAGATCGCAAAGGCATCGGCCGAGAAGTTCGGTTTCGACCATGCCGTTTCGTCGACGGAGGAACTCGTCAATCATCCTGAGGTCGACCTAGTCGTGGTCACGGTTAGGGTGCCGGAACATCTTGGGCTGGTGACGGCGGCCCTGGAAGCCGGGAAATCCGTGTTCTCGGAGTGGCCCCTCGGTATGAACCTGCGCGATGCGGAAACCATGAACGCGCTCGCCTTGGAGAAAGGTGTCTCGGCGATGGTCGGGCTCCAGACCCGGGCAAACCCCACCATCCGGCATATGCGGAGGCTCGTTTCCCAAGGCTATGTCGGCGAGGTTCTCTCCGCGACGGTCATCGGCTCGGGGATCACGTGGGGCGAAGAGATCGAGGAAGCGTTCCGCTACACGCTCGACCCCTCCCAGGGCGCGAGCATGCTGCACGTGCCGTTCGCGCATACGATCGACGCTCTGATTTTCGCTCTGGGCGAGGATTTCCAGACGGTCTCCGGCACCCTCGTCAGTCGCCGCCCGACGATCAGGATGACCGAGAGCCAGGAGGTCGTCCCGTTCGAGGTCGCCGATCAGATCGCCTTCACCGGCAAGCTCGCAAATGGCGCGCTGATCACCAGTCACTTCCGCGGCGGGCTGTCGCGTGCGACCAATTTTCACCTGGAGATCAACGGAAGCAAGGGCGACCTGTTGCTGACAAGCCCCGTGGGCTACGTGGGCCTGGGTGGATTCAGACTCATGGGCGCTCAGGACGGCGAGACCTTGCATTCGCTCTCCGTACCGGACGACTTCGGTGCCGACGAAAACGTGCTCACGGGGAACGTCAAGAAACTCTACGAACTCTTCGCGTCCGACATTACCTCAGGCACGCGCCAGAGCCCGACATTCGGGGATGCCGTCAAGTTGCACCGCCTTATCCATGCGGTTGAGCACAGCGGAGGAGTGGCGCGCGATGTCTGAGACGATGAGGGCATTGGTTATGTACGAGCCGGGAGGACCCGAAGTCCTGCAGGTCCGGGACGTGGCGAACAGCGCGCATGGCATCGCGGTAATACCCAGCAGTGGGCGGAAATCTACACGAAAATCTTTCCGCCCTACGCGTTGCTGATCGAGAGCTACCAGAAGACGCAGGAAGTCGCCACCAACCACGAGCAGCTGGATTCGGCTCGGGCTGAGCACGGCCGTTGGCCCAATGCAAACAAGGGTTCGACCACTTATGGACGGATTTGCAAACCGATCGCTTGGTCTCTCCAGTATCGAAAGAATTCGTTGCGCTGCAACCGCGTGCGCCCTTCCTGGATGGTGGTCAAACAGGAAGGGCGACAGTTCACGACTTACGGGTTGACCTTCTCAATGTCGGGCAGCGCCCAGGACTTGTCGAAGAACGCCTCTGTCGGGCCATAGAAGCGGAAGTAGGCGAACCACCCCTTGTCGGGGTTGGTCTGCACCCAGTTCGCCTCCTTGCCTTCGGGGGCTTTCGGGCCGAAATAGACGTCCACCGATCCGTCCTCGTTCGCGACGATGTCTTCCTTGCGCGATGAGATGTCCGGCCGTCCCTGCTCGGTGACCGGCATCTGCCGCGTCGCCTCGTCGTAGGCTGTGACCGACCAGAAATTCTTTGCCGGCGGATTGGCCGGGACATGAAGTTTGTAGGTGTTCTCGCCCGAGAGCCATGCCCCGTCCGTGTCCTTGTAGGACGCGATGTAGCGCTGTCCGACGCCCACAGTCTGGGTCAGCATCGCCTTCGAAATCACGACGGCCTCGTAGAACCACGCGGCACGCTCGTCGAGCTGATCATAGGTGTTCGCCTTCTGATCGGTCGCCACGACCAAAGCATGCTTCCAATTGGTCCCCTCCCAGAAAGGAGGCTCTACCCTTTTGTCGGTGGTGTTCGCCTTCGCCATCGCCTCGCCGACCAGAACCCCATCCTGGAGCAGTTTGCTCTGTCTTTCGTCGGGCTTGAATGACCTCCCTCTCTCGAGGCCGAGGAATTTCAATTGAGCCAGGATCAGCCGGTCGCGTTCGTCGATGGGGTTGCGCTGGATGACTTCGTTCAGACTGTCCCAGTAGGCCATGCCGCGTGGCGGCATCTGGCTCCACTTCTTGTCACCGGCGGCGCGTGCCGGCATCGGCTCGCCAGTGCCTTCGACAGTCCAGGAGTAGGTCTTGATCTGCGGGATCATCTCGGCGATCGCCTTTTCCTTGTCGGCATCGAGCAGCCGGAAGCCGGCGAAGACGTCGCGGCTCGTGGCCTGCACCACGAAATAGCCGGGTGCCTCCACCGGTCCGTATCCGGGCGGCATGATCAGGTATTTTCCACCCTTGCCCATGTCGGGGCCGACGACGCCGAGATCGGCAAGCACCCGCTGCCACGGGTCGAGGATCATGCCCGCGATCAACCCCGGAGGCACTTCGACGACGAAAGGACCAGTTTCCTTCAAGTCGATAAAGGTGGCGATGTAAGGCGTCGTGTAGTTCGGCGTCAGGATTCCCAATTTTTCGGCGAAGTCCAGATAGGTGAGCATCTCGCCGCTCTTGCCGCCGAACACGCTGTAGTGGGCGCGACGCCATTCGTTCATACCGACCGCCGGGATGCCCCAGAGATAAGCTTGCGATGCGCGCTGGAAGTCCATCTCGTCATACAGCTTTTTCACCGTCTCGGCGGATGGATATCCGCTCTGGAAGTTCAACTCGCCGATGCGGGTTTTGACTGCGGCATCGCCCTCGAAGGGGTTCGCCTCCTCAGCCCATGCGGCCGATGCGCTGCACAATGCCGATCCCAAAAGAGCCGACGTCAGAATTTTGGAAAGCACGGTCATGATCGTTCTCCTGCAGGTTGGTTTCCGGTCCGGGCCGGCCCATCGGCCCGCCGAATTTCATTTCGCTAGGATTCTCGGCCGTGTCAGCCGTCTCGCCTTGAACGGGAGTTTGTCATTTGATCTTCTCGAAATCGCCCGGCTTCCAGCTATAGTCGACGGCGCGCTCGCCTGGACCGTAGAGCCGAAGGATGGCGAAGAAGCCTCGGCCGGGAGCCGTCGCCAGCCAGTTGGCTTCCTTGCCTTCGGGAGCCTTCGGCCCGACGTAAAGGTCGATCGTGCCGTCTGCATTGACGACCGGTTTGTCGCGAGAGCCGAGCGACGGGTAGCGCCGCTCCTCGGTCGCAAGGCCCGATGCGTTCTCCGCCTCGTAGAGCGTCAGCGACCAGAACAACTCGGCCGGTACATCAGGCGGCAGCGTCACCTTGTAGGAATTGTCCCCCGACAGCGGCGTGCGGTCCGCATCATTGAAGGCGATTGCGTAGAAGGCACCGCGGCCCGGCGTCAGCGACACCATACCGGGGCTGATTGAATAGTAATCCGTGAACATCCATGCCCGGTGCTCGATGTCCGTGAAGCCGTGTTCCCGGTTCACCCAGGATAGGTCGATCGACTTCTCCGGTCCTGGTTCGGCGGCGGTGTTTATCGGATTGGTCCAGCGCCGATCTGGCCAGACGAGGAGCGACTTACCGCCGACCTCCTCGCTAAGGCCGATGGCGCGGCTCATCTTATAGCCGACATCCGCTGCGGTGTTGAGGATTGCCCGCGTCTGCGGAGAGGGCGAGAGGGGTTCCTTCGCGATCAGGCCGACATTGGCGAGGAGACCAAGACCGTCCGGTCCCGCCAGATTCTGGCCTTCACGGTCGATCAGCCACTTCAACTGCTCGAACGCCGAGATATCCGAACGCGGCAGCATGTTCGCGTTCACGCCGGAGGCATTCGGAAATTGCATCGGCTTGCGCTCGCTCTCGGGGAGGTTCAGCGGATAGAGCTTGACCTGTTCCACCAGTTTGTTGGTGGGCTCGAGATTGTCCGGATCGTCGTAGAATGCGCGTAGGAATACGAAGAGGTTATTGGTGCCCGAGCGGTAGATATAAGCATCTTTGGGTAACTGTCCGTCATAGCCAGGCGGCGTGATGACGAATGTACCGCCTTTGCCCGCATCGGGGCCGGGCAGGCCGACGTCGCCGAAAAACTTGCCGCCGTCCATCGGGATCGGCCGCTGCCAGAAGTCAAGCAGGATGCCCTGAAGTTTCGGAGGTGCCTCAAATACGATCGGACCCGTCTCGCCCATATCGACGAAAGCCATCGCATAGATCAGGTCGGAGTTCGGCGTCGTCACCATTGTCTTGGTGTCAAGCCTCTCTTTCCAGACGGGCATCACGTTGTAGCCGGTGCCAAAGACGTCCTCGGCTCCGCTCCTCATGCCCAGCGTGTTGATCAGCGGTAAGGCCCAGATATAGGCTTGGGTCGCCTGCTGAAAGAGAAGCTCGTCCTTCAGTGTCTTGGCAGTCTCGGCCGTGGGACGGTTCTGCTCGAACGGTAGGTTGGCCAGTCGATCGAAGCGTGCCTCTTCGGCCGCTGCCGAACCGGTCAGTCCCAACGCAAGGAATGCAGCGGCTATCGATGGAAATGCGGTCGTGCGTTTCATGATACTCGGCCTTCTGCTGTGGTTGGTGTTCCAATGCCGATATGCCGGATTTTCGGGCCGACTATGCACCCCCGCGCCCGCAGGCGGCTATGCGTTTTTTGCCAATCTCAGAACCAGGCCCGTGAAATCGCGCGGAGGGATTGTGCGGCTACGGTTGCGCTGGGCTTCTCTCCGAAAAGCTCCTGATACCAGCCGGACATGCGCCCGTGTTCGGCAATGCCCCACTTTTTGGCGCTTGCCGATATGGTCGCCAGTTGATCGACAGCCATCAGATCGCGGCGAATTCTATGCAGCCGAAGCCTGCGCAGATAGTGGTTGGGCGTATCGCCCAGCACCTCGAGAAAGGCGCGGTAAAGGGTGCGACGGGACGATCCGCACGCCGTCGTGATATCGGTTATCGATATAGGACTTGCGAGATGCCGGTCGATATATTGTTGCGCCAGTCGAACGATGGTTTCATAGGACGAAGGCCGGCTTGCGGCGGTCGTCCCACGATCGTTTGCGTAGTGAGAAATTACGGCCCGCAACATCGTGCTTCCTATGTGGACGCCGGCCTCTGTTTCTACTCCCAGGTGCACCCGGAGCAACGCTTCTCTCAGCTCTTTGAGTTTTTCCTGGGCCAATGGCTTGGAATGAACCGCGGATTGCAGAAACCTGCGGCCAAGACCATCCTCCAGCCGGCGCAGATCAAGAGTTGCCGTTACATACATCGATCCTGGTGCGCATAGGACGTCGACCTCGCAACCCGGAAGGAGAATACCCACCGTTCCTTCCGGGGCCTGTCGCAGACAGACTCGAAATCCACCGACCTGGGAGAGCACAATTCCGACGGTGACGGCAGCGTCCGACAGGACACCCCTCGCCATCGCATTCCCCGCGATAAAGCCCGAACTGAGAATCACGCCGTCGTATGTGCTGAAGGCGAGACTGCCGCCGATCTTGCGCCCTCTATGCGCCTTTTGCCAATCTAGTGGGCTGTCGAGCCTTCCTGTGCGGATTCGGACTGCTTGAACGCTGCTAATGTTTCGCTCGGCAGTTCCCCGAACAATTCGCGATACCATCCCGCCAATCTGCCGAGTTCGCTGATGCCCCACTCATTTGCCACGACCGCGATGGTGCACGCTCGTTCCCGATCAGTCGCGAGGCCCCGTCTTATTCTGTGCAGCCTTAGACGCCGGACGTATGTTTGGGGAGTGTCGTCGAGGATGTCCGCGAACGCGCGGTAGAGCGTACGACGCGAGGCGAAGGCGGCAGCGGCGATGTCATCAAGGGCTATCGGCTCGGAAAGGTGGTCGACTATGTAGGCTCTGGCACGCGCCACGATCCTCGCATGAAGATGTGTGTTGGCCCGGCGTCCGTGGTTGTAAGGGGGGCGACCAAGATGATTGATGAGCGCTCTCAGCAGCATCTTCCCGAGACCGGGCCGTGCGGGGTTGCCCGTGTGGATGCGGCTAAATTCCGCCGCAAGCGCCGTTACCACCTCCGGCGTCATGGATCGATTGTGAATCCCAGTTCCGCCCAGCGCAGCCCTGTCCAGAACCATTCCGTTTTTTCCGGCTTCCTGCTCGAGCTGATCGGCGGAAATCGTCGCTACGGCGTACATGGAGCCCGGCGCGTAGAGAGAATCGTGTTCGTCCCCTCCATGATATATGGCCACGTCTCCAGTTTTGACCTCGGTGAACGAGTGCCAGGATGATCCGGGAAGCCAAAGGCCAAGCCCCAAAGAAAGAGTGTCCGGGGAGAGAGGTCCGCGAAGCGCCACACGGCCTTCTATGAAGCCGCCGCTGTATGTCACGCCATCCTGCTCGGAAAAAATGAGGCTGCCTGACAGCTTGCCACGCGCCATCTGTGTAGCTTCCATTCCGGCACCATGCACGGCATCGGACAGGTCTTCGACTTGCGATATCTCGATACGGTGCCAGGGGGACGGGACCTGCTGGAGAATTCCTTCCATTCCGAAACAGCCCTCTTTTCGGAGAAGTTTCATACCGCAAACGGCCTGGGTGCAAGCATTCCACGACTTCAGCTTCGTCGATCGTTTCACGACCCAGGATTGAAACATAGAGGAGCCAGTGTTCATCGGCATCGCAATGCGAGAACTTGACGGCAATAGTCCCCGGTTTAAGGCCTGCTGAGGTTCAGGCCGTCCGCCGCGGCTTATCTCATTTCCTCATTCCTGTGCTTGTCACAGGAATCCAGCCAGACCAAGTCCTTGGGTTGAAAGACCTTTTCCCGCGCCGCAGACGCGGCGCTGCTCTCATCCTTGTGACGAGCACAGGATGAGGAACGAGGAGACGTTGCAGTCCCCGAAACTTTCCTACAGCCGCGCATCTACCGACGCCACCTCCGCGATGTCCTAGAAGTGTCGTGGCAGTCGATCCGGTAGTGACAGCTGTTGGCGCGGTGCAGCCCTAGACAGTGCTCACCTGAACGTGGCGGCAATCTCCCCCCATCCTTCACCATCCAATAGGGGCACCCGAAACGTGCACCGGTATCCGGCACTCATTGTCAGAAAGTCTTGTGACGAATCGGCAGGCCCGCTAATTTCCGCAGCACAGGCTTGGCCCACGCCTCCTCCCTCCTTTCGGGGAAGTATCGCACATGCAGGGTAACGACATCATCATCGAACCATCTGTTCGAGCATCGCATAAGGAGGGATTGCGCTTCTGGCTCGGAGTGGAGGTTCTTCGATGAAACTTTCTGCCCCTATTTTCCAGTTGAAACGCCGAGCCAAGCTCATGGCCCGGAATAATAGTGTCCCCCTGCACGAAGCACTGGACCAAGTTGCGCGTGAGGAAGGGTTCGCGAGGTGGAGCCTCCTCTCGTCCCAAGTCGCAGCGGCATCACTGTCCAGATCAATCCTAGCTCGGCTGGATAAGGGTGATTTGCTCTTGATGGCCGGCCGCCCAGGACATGGCAAGACCACGCTCGGCCTTCAACTGTTGCTCGACGCTGCGCGAGACGGCAGAAAGGCGGTCTTCTTCACGCTGGAATTTTCCGAACAGCAGGCGAGGCGACACCTTCGTTCTTTGGACGAGGGACCCCACGGTTTTTGCGACAAGCTGGAAATCTTGACGTCTGATGATATTAGCGCGGACTACATCATCCGCCATTTATCGGGGTCGGAGCGCGGGACGGTTGCCGTGATCGACTATCTGCAGATACTGGATCAGCAGCGAACTAAGCCAGCACTGTCGAACCAAGTTCTGGCTCTTCGCGACTTCGCTAAACAGACTGGAGTTGTACTCGGATTCATTTCGCAGGTAGATCGGTCGTTTGATTCGGAAAGCAAGCGCCTGCCGGACATTCGGGACATCCGTCTTCCAAATCTCGTTGATTTGGGGCTCTTCAACAAAGCCTGTTTCCTACATAACGGTGAGGCCCAGCTTCAAGACGTTGCCTAACGCGCTCAACTCCCGCGATGCCCTGGAAGTGTCGCGGCAGTCGATCCGGTAGGGACAGCTGTTGGAGCGATGCAGCTCTGGACAGCGCTTGCATGAACGTGGCTCACCTAACGGTTGCCGGTTTTCCAATCACAGGATTTCGATTTTACGCCAGCCGTTTTCAGCAATACGCTTCACTGACGAAATGCTGGAGAATCGCCATGAACCGCGCGCTTGCATTCACAGTGGCCGTCCTGGCCTGCTCTCCACTGTCGGCACACGCCCAGGACACCTCCATGAGCTTCTTCGTCACCAGCGCAAATCCGGGCAGGGGTGGCGACCTCGGAGGACTGGCCGGAGCCGACGCATACTGCAATTCCTTGGCGACGGCGAGTGGTTCGACGGGCAAGACCTGGAGAGCCTATCTATCCACCGACACCGAGAACGCCAGGGATCGGATCGGAAACGGTCCCTGGTACAACGCCAAGGGCGAGAAGATCGCCGACGATGTCGCCTCCCTTCACAGCGACGGCAACAACGTGACGAAGCAGACGGCTCTCAACGAGAAAGGCGAAGTCATTCCCGGCCGTGGCGACAGCCCCAACCGCCACGACATCCTGACTGGCTCGAAACTAGATGGAACTGCCGCACCGGAAACCTGCGGCAATTGGACAATGGGCGGCGCGGAGGGCGCGGCGATCGTCGGCCACAGCGACCGAACGGGCCTGGACGATTCCGATGCGGCGAAATCCTGGAATTCGTCGCATTCGACGAGGGGCGGCTGCTCGAACGAGGCATTCAAGGGAACCGGCGGAGACGGCCTCTTCTACTGCTTCGCAAGCAATTGACGGTGGCAGGGCCGCTCGCGGCATACACCCGGTGCCGAAAAGCAAGCCGGCGCCACCAGTCCAGAATGGGCAACGCGTTTCTGTTTGGGCACAATCTCGCTTGAATAGCTGACCGAAGGCGTTCAGGTCAGAAAGGGCATGATATCTACGCCGTCTCCTGGGAAGACTGTGATGTGCGGGTGGTCCTGGAACAGCCGCGCCGCGGCCTCGATGCTTTCCGCTTCGACGACAAGGTAGCCGCAAAAAGGGTTCACGGCATCGGCGATACCGTCCCTGGTTACGCGTGTCGTCTTGCCCACCATGCCACCACGATCGAGGATGGATGCGGCGTTTCTGTCCTCCCATGCTGCCCACTGTTCCAGTCCGACTGCGTCGATCGCGTCCTGCTCTGCCTTGGGCAGACTGCGGAAGGCGGCGAGGTCTTCGGGCTTCATGGTGTACACGGCTAGAAAACGGGGCATTGGCGCTCTCTTCGTGGTGGTAGATGGCTGCCAACTTACACCGTGTGCGGCCGAAGTCACCCGCATTGCCGCCACTTGTTTGATTTCCTCATTCCTGTGCTTGTCACAGGAATCCAGCCAGACCAAGTCCTTGGGCTGGAAAGGCTCTTTCCGCGCCGCGGACGCGGCGCTGCTCTCATCCCTGTGACGAGCACAGGAATGAGAGCGGGGAGGGTGCGGTCCCTCGGCGCGTTCTATAAACCGTGAAGATAGCGAGGCGGCGCGGAGGGTCCCGGGTCACGCCCCTGTACAGCGTCCCGCTTCGCTTCGATGCGAGAATGTAGACGTACCCTTTCATTGCGTGACAGGTTGACCATTCCCTCGCATATTCGCAACGGAAGTTGCAGTAGCCGCACATCCCGGTCCCTCATTCCTGTGCTTGTCACAGGAATCCAGCCAGACCAAGTCCTTGGGCTGGAAAGGCTCTCCCGCGCCGCAGACGCGGCGCTGCTGGATCCCTGTGACAAGCACAGGAATGAGGAACGAGGAGAGATTGCAGTCCTCCGCTGTAGCCCTTTAAGCGGCTGCATGTTTTTGTCTATTGATCGGCTACGATCAAAGGAAACATGCAGTGGCGCACGAAGCAACCCAGTCATAAACTCAAAATGAATCTCAACAGGCCTTAGCGGATTTACTTCATGGCAGTAATCGCCAACCATTCCGTTTCCTTCCGGTCGTAAGCGCCACCCAACCACGCTTCCGTTTCAATCGCCCGCCAAGGTGCCGCTGCACGCCAGAGCCGTATCAACTCGTCTTGCGATAGATAGTTATAATGACGACCAAGTGCGTCCGGACCTTCCTCGGCTCCTGTTTTGAAGCTCGCCCAAACGACCCCGTTTTCGATCATCGCCCGGTAAACTTTCTCGATCACACCGCGAAGGTCGGATCGACGTACATGGGTCAGTGAAGCGCAAGCGTATACGCCGTCATAAATCCCGATGGCATCCAGCTCATTGAAGAGCATTGTCTTGACCGGCCGTCCGATGCGGCGCGAAGCAATGGCGGCGAGTTCGGGGGAGCCGTCAGTGGCGTCAAGATCAAAGCCTCTTTCGATGATGGCGGCTGCATCGACACCGCCACCGGTTCCCAGTTCCAGGACTTTACCGTTTGGCCTGCAACGGTCGAGGAAGGTGAACAACCTCGGATTGGGAGCACCCCCGTTGGCAGCATATTTCTCGGCATTCGTGTCGTAGAAGCCTAGTGTTACGTCGGTCATCAGAAAATCGCTCGCCCCAATTCGTGTCGGTCATCATCGACGGCAATTATAAAGAAGGGGTGACCGCGTCCGGGCGCAATCCGGTCGGTTACCGATTACCGAAGAAGTCCATCGCGCCCGAACTCCTCCCATCCGGCCAGGTTGGAGGCGACGTCTCCGTGTTCGGAATTCGACCCGCCCTTGGCGGTGTTTCTCAACGATCGCGTCAACTTCGCCTTGTACGCAGCCCGTCTGCGGTTTTCGGCGGCAGCCGCCGCGTCTTCCTCGCGCCAATCTTCGACGACGCCTCGATCGAGAATGTCTCCGACAATCCTCGGGTCGAAGACATGAAACGTTATCTTTCTGGCGCGCCCGCGCAACTTGACCGTTCGCGTTCCAGCACTCGGCAAGCGTCCGTCGGCCAGCCAGCGATGTCTTTCGCTCGTCTTGATCGTGAGAATGTCCTCGATCTCGCGCGGAATCACCGGAAGGGTCTCGATGTTTACCAACGCCTCGGCGACGACGGCCGATGCGGCGTGGAACGCAGCCTTCTCGCTTGCGGACATCATAAGCGTGAGCTCGCGACCATCGAGATTGAGCGATTTCTTCGTGGCAGACGGAAGCCGCGCGCGAATTTCCAGAAGGATGCCCTTCATGCGGACGGATGAACCCAATGTCGCCGCTGGCGGCAGCACCCATGTCTTGAGCAGCTCGATGCGACTGTTGTCGTGTTTCGGCATGACGCTTAGATGGGTCGCTTCCTTTGGATCGTCAATGACGTCATGCTGTTGGAGACTTGGAGACAGAGCGTCCTCTAGGGTCAAGCCAAAAAGTATGGTAAGCGCCAGCCAGACAACAACAGGAGTGTAATGGTGAGCGAACCGACCGTCGCAGATGCGATAAACCGCATTTATGAATCGCTCCAGGCGGACAATGCCGACATCGACGCGCATATCGCGACTCTCAAGGCAGCGTTGACGCGGGAGGGGTTGAAAGAGGCCGTCTTTGATCCGGGCAGGCTCGCACAGAACAACCGTTCTGGCAGGAAGCTGATGCAGGCCTACTTTCGGCAGCGCGGCGTAACGGTCAAATACTCGGCTTCGTAAAACCGTCCCATGTCGTCAGACATTGCCGTAGGAGACGGCCGAGCTGATCACCCGGCGAGGCTGCCGCCACGAGCGCAGCCGGCCGACTGGCGCGCCGCATCGCATTCGTCGCACCCTGCCTCTACCGGATGCAGGAAGACGAGTGGACCGCGGGCCAGTTGATCCGCGGCGATCCTCGCGATGTCTCGCGAGCGGATCAGGCGAGCATGGGCATGGCCAACCGGGCCCTCCCGCTGCAAGCCCTTTCGCCTCAGCCAGGTGTCGGCAAGGTTGAAGTTCTGGCAGCAGTGATCGTTCTCGCGATAGTCGATGCGGATCGGCCTGCCGTTATCGAGGACGGTACAGTGTTTCGGCACTCCATAGGGGACCTTCGCCATCAGCTCGGCGAGATGCAGCGTGGTGTCCGAATCGTGCCCGACGCCGAGGAGGAGCACTTGCCCGTCTAGTTCGTGGATACGCCCTATAGGACTTGCGGGAGCGTGCGGGGGCAGGGGCAGAGTGTCTGATGTGATGCGTGCTGCAAGCGGGCCGGCTGCCGCAAACGCGAACGGATGGTCGCTGCGCGTCACATTCTCCAGACACCAGAACATGTCGGCGAGTATTCCCAGATCGGATGTTGCAGGTGTCGTCGCGGGGTCGAACGGCTCGTCGTCAAGACCCGACCATGATGGCATGACGAGTGTGCCCTCCGGGCCAATGGCGGCACGCAGAGCGGCAATCACGCCGAGCGGCCCGCCTTCGACAGGCCTGATGCTGCGAAAGGAACTGTGAACGAGCAGAACGCCTCCAGGCTTTACCCCGAGCGCAATGAGTTGATCAACGATTTCCGAAGTCCGCCATTCATATTGTTGAGTCATGGATTACCTATTGGTAACCGCTGGCATTGCGACAGCAAAAAGCGCGCTTGTTTGGGCCAAGCGCGCTCCGGCGAACGATCTGCAGCGGGGTTACGGCACCCTCGATCGATCCCGTTGAACATAGCATGAAAACGGCCGGCGAACAACGATGCGGAAGCTCCGCGGACGCCGTCTTGGGTTGCGTCCTTAACAGATATAAGCGGCAATGAGTTGCCATGTTCCGGCTTTTCGAGCATGTTCGCATCTGGGCTGCATGCGTTTCCGCATCGGGCTGGGAGTGAACAAAGGGACGGGCAGGTATGGCTCCGGGCGTCGCAGCCGCACATCCGGAGGCATGAACCGTGCCGATCGGTGGCTGCGCCTGCAGAGATTGCCGGTCTGTTCGGCGTCCGTCCTTCTTTCTCCAGCGATGAGCCGTGGGGCGACGTTGGTTGCAGCGTGCGCTTTGGTGTTCGTGCCGAAGGGGCAGGAGAGGGTTGGTGAACGAGATGTCGACGGTCTCGCCGGTCGCCGGCGGCGCTTCCACTATTCGAGCCATTTGAGGTTTTCGTGGCGGGGCCGCATTATCGTCTGCAGACATTCGGGGAGTTGCGGCTGGTCGATTCCGGCGGCGTGGTTGTGGCGTGTCCCGAGCGGGGGTCGCTGATACTCGCCTATCTCTGCGTGTCCGGGGAGAAAACGGCTTCCCGTGAAAAGCTTGCAATGCTGATCTGGCCCGAACGGGAAAAGAGCGTCGCTTTCAAGAACCTGCGGTCGACATTGTGGCGCATGCGCCACCTTGCCGCGGAGTCGGGGCCGCTCATTACGGCGACGGAAACCGAGGTTACGCTGGGGGAGATTACCTGCGACGTCGACGGTTTCGAGGCGCTGGAACGTTCGGAAGAGGCGTTCCGCACCGGGCTTGCGCTGTGGCGCGACGGGTTTCTGGCAAGCGCGGATGTGCCGCCGGGCCGCTATGCGGATTGGGTCGGAGAACAGCGGCGGCTGTTCACGCAGGTGATGCGTGCGGCGCTTCTCGGCGGCGAAGAGCGGTTTGCCGACAGGTCCCTGCGGCGCAGCGCGTGCATGCACCTCCTCGAGCTCGATCCGATGGATACCGCCGTGCGTGCGATCCTGGAGCGGATGACCGGCGGGGGGCTGGTCATCGGGGGCGGCAAGCCGGAAAGGGCCCGGCTGCCGCAGGCTGCGTTTGGCAGGGAGTTCGCAAGGGAGGCGAGTGCTCCGCCGGTTGCGCCGGCACCCCGTGTCGCTCTGCTTCCGCCGGCGGCCTTCGGCAGCGATCCGATGCTTCACGCGGTCAGCGTGGCCGTGGTCGAGGACATCACGATCGGGCTATGTGCGCAACGATCGATGTCGGTCGTTGCTCCTTACACGGCGGAGCGGATACGGGATGCCGCGGACAAGGCTGCGTTCCTGGAAAAGCATGGCGTCACCTATGCGCTCGACTGCCGCATGTCGGACCAGGGACTTTTCACGCAGCTCATATTTCTGCCGTCCGACGCGATCGTCTGGGCGGAGCGGTTTGCGATATCTCCGGTCGGTCTGCTCCAGCAACGCCAGGAAATCGCCTTTCATGTCGCCCGGGCGGTGACGGAGCAGGTCGAGACCGGCCGTGCCGCGCGTATCGACTATCTGGCCCATCCGGAGGCCTATTACGCCTACCTCGCCGGCCTGCGAAACCTCTCCAGCGTGGGGCTTCCCGAAATCCGCAGGGCACGCCGCGATTTCAGGGCGGCGCTCAAGCACAAGCCGGATTTCGCTCCGGCGCTGAGCGGGATGGCGCGCACCTATGCAATCGAGTGGATCCTGACGGCCCGCGGCGATCGGGAACTTCTGTCGGTGGCGGAGCATCACGCCAAGGGGGCGATCGAAAGCAATGAGGACCTGCCCGGAGCACACCGCGAGTTCGGTGTCGTCAAACTCTATCAGGGTGATCTCGACGAGAGCCTTGCGGCGCTGGATCTCGCCGAAAATCTGAGCCCGCATTATGCCGACGTGCTTTACAGCCACGCCGACACGCTCGTTCATGTCTCCCGTCCGCGCGACGCGCTGGACAAGCTGGCCAAGGCGCTTTCGCTCAATCCGCTGGCGCCCGACACGTATTTCTGGAGCGCTGCCGGTGCCAGCTATTTCCTCGAAAACTATGAGGACGCGATCGGCTACGTTCAGAGAATGAAGGACAAGTCGCCCGGCGACAGGCTGCTTGCGGCAAGCTGGGCGATGCTCGGCGACCAGAAGAAAGCACGGGCGTACCGGATGCGGGCGTTGAAGAGCAATCCGACATTCGACGTCGACAAGTGGCTTGCCGTCGTTCCGATGAAGGAACAATGGCAGAAGGACCTCTATCGTGAGGGGCTGAAAAAGGCGGGGTTTTGAGGATGAGGGATAGCGATATGGCGAAGGTTGTTGTGATAGGCATTCCCGGCGAGCCGGGTCTGTGGCTGGCGGACCTGGGGAGCGGAACCGTGAGGCCGCTCGATCAGGTGACGGGCGACCTGGCCGTGGCGGACAAGCTCCGTGCACAAGGGGGGACGATCGTCAAGAATGTCGACCTCGCAGTGGCTGTGTCCTCCGCCGACAAGGTGTTTTCGGGCCATTTCGACGGGTGACCGGTCCCGGCATTGGGGTGGGGCCGACTTGCGCAATGAATATTCCGATCGTGTGCTGAGTCCGGAAGAGACCTTCGACCGTGTAAGGCCTCTGCTTTCCGGTTTCGGCATAACCCGCATCGCCAGGCACACGGGACTGGACAGGACCGGAATCCCGGTCTGGTGCGCCTATACGCCGAATGCGCGATCCATCGTGGTTGCACAGGGCAAAGGGCTGACGGATGCGGAGGCGAAGGTTTCCGCCGTCATGGAGGCGCTGGAGCGCGCTGTTGCCGGCGAACCCGCCGTCGAAACCATAGTGGCCACGATGCGCTCCCTGCGGGCGTCCGGGCGGACCGTGAACCCGCTTCCGGGGCTGATTGCGGCCGGGCAGGAGGAAATCGGTCCGGACGAAGAACTGCTCTGGGCTCCCGGCTCCGACCTGATCTCCGGCCGCGAGGTGCTCGTACCGCTCGACGCGGCGCAGTTGGACCGTACCCGGCCTTCGCGTTTCTGGATGTCGTCGGATGGGCTCGCATCGGGAAATTCCATTCAGGAAGCGACATTGCACGGGCTGCTGGAGCGCATCGAGCGCGACGCCCATGTCCTGTGGGGCGTGTCAGGGCCGCAGAGCCGTTACCGAAAGTGCGTTGCTCCCGAGGGGTTCGGCGATGCAGCGCTGAATAGTCTCGTCGAGCGCATCAGAGCCGCCGGTCTCGATCTCCGGCTTTTCGACATTACCAGCGACATCGGTATTCCCTGCTTTCTGGCACTGCTCGGCCCCTCCGACATCGCCATCAGGGACGATGGTCGTTTCGTCGATGTGACAAGCGGCTGCGGGGCGCATGTCTTTGCCGTTCGCGCGGCGATCAGAGCGGTGACCGAAGCGGCGCAGTCGCGGCTCACCTTCATGAGCGGCGCGCGGGACGACGTCTTTCCCGAAACCTTCAGCCGGCCTTTGCCGGACTCGACCCGCCGGGCCTTCCTCGCGGCGCCGTGCCTGCATGCGCCGGCGGCGCCGCATGCCGGCGGCGATCCGGATGGGCTGCTGCGGCACACCATCGGTCATCTAGAGGATGCAGGCGTGCAATCAGTAATTGTGGTGCGCCTGTCGGGTGAAGCTCTGCCGTTCGCGGTCGTCAAGATCTTCGTTCCCGATCTTGAAAACCCTGACGGTGAAAGAGCGCGCCGATTCGGTCCGCGCGCGCTTTCCAAAGCGCTCGCATCATAAAGGAGCAGACCCGCAAAGCATTTGGCGAGGTCCACTCCGGTACTCTACCGGTGCGAGTGCAACGCTCGTGCAACGCGCGGAAAATCCGAACTCGTCTATAGTCGCCGTCAGGGAAGCGCACGGAATGGGGGTTCAAATGGATAATCATCCTTCGTCCTTGACGGATACTGAAACGGAACTTGCGAGCATCGCCAGAATGCTGAGCCACATTCGCGATAGCGCCCGCGCATTGGACGCTCAGGCCGTCGAATATTGCGTCGAGATGGCGCTGCAGGCCGTTGCCAACGAGTTGCGGGATCGCAGCGAGCTCGTCATCGCGGCGGCGGGCTTCGACGCCAGAATTCACTCGCTGCAATAGCAGCGGGCGCGGGTCGCGTCGCAAAGGGCCAAGGCGGCTTCGCCGTTCAGAGACGGTGGGGCGATCCATGGTCGGGCGGGGAAAAAGCGCGCTTCGGGAAGACCCGCGGCGCGCTCCTCACATCTAACGATCCAGCTCCGGGTAAACCCTGTCGAGAAAACCGGGCCGCAGCTTCTCGCCTATCATGCAGTCTGCCGCGGCTTCGCCGGCTGCAAGGCGGAGCGCCGGCGCGGGAGTGAGGTCGCTTACTTCCAGGATAAGCTTCTGGCGGATTGCGATCGCGAAATCCTCGGGCTCATGGACGGGCAGGACGAAGGAGCCGGGGCCGCCGATGACGCATTCGGCGTAATACTGGTCGAGCGGCCCGGTCGAGACCGAAGGGCGGATGAGGATCGCAAGCCCGTTGATGATGATTCCGCGCGATACGGCATCGTTGCGGGCAGGCGTGACCGGCGGCCCGGTATTGTTCGGTCCGTCACCGGAGATGTCGAGGACCCGTCGCGCACCCGAAAAGGCGTTCGAATCGATGAGGCTCGTGCCGAAAAGGATCGCGTTGGAGATCGAGGTGCCGCGCCGCGTCCCGATCGGCCGGGCCTCCAGCTTGACGGCGAAGGCTTCGGCGTCGGCAGCATTTTCGATCACCTGCCAGTTTACGACGGAGGCCTCGTTTACCAGCCCTGCCCATTCGAAATAGCCGATTGCGATCCGCCCGAGGAGCCCGCCCTGGACCGCATTGATGAAATCCGGGTGTCGCAGCGCCTGCAGATAGCCGGAGCGCTGCACGCGCGCCTCCTCCATGTCCATCGAACCCGACATGTCGACAGCCAGCAATAGCTCCACGTCCACGTCGGCGGCCATGGCTGCCGACTGTATCGGGCTCCCGCTCAGAGCCAGGATCAATGCTATCGTGCCTAACATCGCATCAGCCAATCATCGTGGATCACGCGTCGGGCGTTCTGCCCCTCTATCCCGGGCACCGCGATTTGCCGTAAAACCGGCCTCGGCCTCCGGGCCGATGTAATTCGATGAATGTACCACAGGATTGGAAATCCGCGACGGCTGGCGCGACGCGAGCCTACAATATTCGGTGATCGCGGCAAGGGCTGCGCCACCCGCCGCAATGTCACCAACCTCATCGAAGAATAGGCCACAATGTTTCACTCGAGCTGGAACTCGGATATCGCATGCGTCGACCGGCTGCAGCGCGCGGCGTTCGGCTACTTTCTTCGTCATTCCGATCCGGCAACCGGTCTGGTGGCCGACACCTCGCGCGAGGGTTCTCCGTCGAGCATCGCCGCCACCGGCTTCGGACTGGCAGCCTATCCGGTCGCGGTCGAGCGCGGCTGGATCGGGCGGGCGGAGGCAGCCCGGCGTGTGTTGGCCACCCTCGCATTCTTCGCGGCGAGCCGGCAGCAGAGCGACGTACGGGCAAGCGGCTATCGCGGCTTCTATTATCATTTCCTCGATATGCGGTCGGGAGAGCGTGCCTGGCGCAGCGAACTCTCCACGATCGACACCGCGTTGCTCCTTGCCGGTGCCCTGGCCGCAGCGGCCTATTTTTCCGGCTCGGGCGGGCAGGAGAGGGAGATCAGGAGCCTCACGGCGTTTCTCTATGAACGGGCCGATTGGAACTGGGCGCTCAATGGCGGCGATACCGTCACAATGGGCTGGCGGCCGCCGGGGCGCTTCCTGAAACACCGCTGGCGGGGCTACAGCGAGGCGCTGCTCCTTTATGTCCTGGCACTGGGATCGCCGACACGACCGATCATGCCGCAGAACTACGACGCCTACACCGCGGCGCATGAATGGCTCACGCTCGACGGGGTGGCGCATCTCCACGCCGGCGCGCTCTTCGTCCACCTGTTTCCGCAGGCCTGGATCGATTTTCGCGGCCTTCGCGACCGGGGGATGCGTGAAAGGGATAGCGACTATTTCGAAAACTCCCGGCGGGCCATCAGGCTGCAGCGCGCCCACGCCGAAGAAAATCCCCATGGCTTCGCGGGTTACTGCAGCCATCTATGGGGCTTCAGCGCCTGCCACGCGCCGAAAGGCTGGCTGCGGCTTCGCGGCGGGCGGCGGCAGAGATTGCTCGGCTACGAGGCACGCGGCGCACCATTCGGCGCCGATGACGGTACGCTTGTTCCATGGGCGTCGCTCGCCGGCCTGCCGTTCGAGCCGGACGCGTGTCTCGGCAGCCTTTCCCACCTGATGTCGCATTATCCCGCGCTCGTTAAGGAGGGTTGCCTTCCCGGCGGCTTCAATCCCAGCCTGCCTGGGGACGGCCCCGAGGGTTGGGTGGACGACAGAATCGTCGGGCTTGACCAGGGGCTCGTGGTCATGATGATCGAGAACTGGAGAAGCGGCCTGATTTGGGAACTGACGCGCAGCATTCCGGCATTCAGCCATGGGTTGAGCAGGGCCGGCTTTGCGGGCGGCTGGCTTTCGTCGACGCTGCCTCGAGTCTGAAACGAGGGAAGCGGCCCGAAGCGGCTTCGTTCCCGTCTGGAGTGCCGCGATGGTTGCCCTTGTTCCTGCGCTGGCTTTTGCCGCCGCTATCGGATCCGGTCTGATGGCCGGGCTCTTCTTCGTCTTCTCGGTCTGCATCATGCAGGCGCTGTCGCGGCTCCCGCCTGATCAGGGGGTCGCCGCGATGAACGCCATCAACGTGGTCATTCAGAACCCGCTGTTTCTCTCCGCCTTCATGGGTACGGCGCTGCTTGGCCTGATCCTCCTCGTCATGGCCTTCATCTGGGGCGGGCAGGGGAGTTATCTGCTGGCAGCCGGCGGTCTCGTCTACCTTGTAGGCACGCTCGCGGTGACGGTCGCGATCAATGTTCCGCTGAACGACGCGCTTGCGGCCGCCCCTGCCGGCCAGGCAGCCGCCGAGCTCTGGCAGCAGCGATACCTGACCGACTGGGTCCGCTGGAACCACGTGCGCACCTTCGCTTCGACAGGCGCGCTCGCCCTTTTCGTGCTCGGCTTCGCGCGAATTTAGAACACTCCTGGAAAAGTGACGAACGGTTCTCCGTGCGGAACCGGATCGTTTTGAAGAACCGGATCAGCGCCCGGCATAGCGTGGCTCTCGCCGCTCTCTCCAGGCGGCAAGCCCTTCCTTGAGATCATGGCTCGGAACCAATCGTGCGAATTGCTCGCTTTCGCAAAGCAGACCTTCTCCGATGGCCATGTTGAGACCACGCGTCACGGCCGTGATGATGGCGGCGGTGGCAAGAGGGGAATGGCGGATGATGCGATCGGCAAGCGCTCGGGCCGAGGCGATCAGTTGATCATGCGGCACGACGGCATTGACGAGCCCTATGTCCAGCGCGCGTTGGGGCGAGAATGCGTCCCCGGTCAGGAGCAGCTCGAGCGCACGCTTTCGCCCTGCCAGGCGAGGCAGTCTCTGCGTACCCCCGAATGTCGGCGGCATGGCAAGCTTGATTTCCGGTTTGGCGAAGCGAGCCCGCTCGCTCGCTATCGCGAGATGCACCGCTTCGGTCATTTCGCAGCCGCCACCATAGGCGAGACCGTTGACGGCAGCGATCACAGGCTTCGAAAAAGCCTCCAGGCGATGCGTCAGCTGTTGCCCCCGCCGGACAAAATCGCGGCCGGCGGCGTTCACGCCTTTGGCCACGCTGCCGGCGAATTCGTGAATGTCGCCGCCTGCGGAAAAGGCGCGATCGCCGGCGCCGGTGAGGATGACTGCCTGCACCGTCTCGTCGATTTCGACACGGTCGAGAAGGGCTAAAAGTCGATCGATCAGTTCGTAGTTGAGGGCATTCAGCTTTTCGGGCCGGTTGAGGGTAAGCAGGGCGATGCCGGCCGAAATTTCGATAAGAACCGTATCGGACATGAATTGTCTCCCATCAAGTATTGACGAGTGGAGGCTAAGTCGGCGACAAAGGAATGTATATTCACTAGTCGGTATACATAGCCCATGACGACGGCACCGAACACACGCGAACGCATCGTTTCCGCCGCTTCCAAGCTGTTCTATGCCGAAGGGATCCGCGCCGTCGGCGTGGACGCAGTCGCCGAAGCGGCCGGCGTGACGAAGCGAACGCTCTATTATCACTTCAAAAGCAAGGACGACCTGATTGCCGCCTATCTCGAGGGGCGCGATCAGCCGAACCTCAAGCACTTCCGGAAATGGTTCAGCGAAACCGAAGGCGAGGTGGCATCGAAAGTCGAGGGCATCTTCCTCAATCTTGCCCGCGTCGCCCGACAGCCGAAATGGAAGGGCTGCGGCTTCCTGCGCACCTCCGCCGAACTCGCCGGCATGCCGGGGCACCCGGCGATCCGTATCGGCGCCGCGCACAAGAAAAAATTCGAGGACTGGCTCCGGCAGGTGTTCGAGGCAGAAGGGATCCTAGAGGCGGAAGCGCTCGCGCGGCAGGTCCTGTTGCTCCTCGACGGCAGCTTCGCCGTCGTTCTGCTTCACCGTGATCCGAGCTATATGGAGACGGCGGGGACGGCCGCGGCCTCGCTCGTCAAGCTGGCGCTATCGGAGCGGACAATCGGGAGGGTCGAATGACAGTACGACGCATCGTTCCTAATCTTCAGGTGTCCGATCCGCTTCAGGCGCAGCGGTTCTATGCGGACCTGCTCGGCCTGGAGGTGGTGATGGATCACGGCTGGATCGTTACATTTGCGGCGGTTGGCCGCTCCGCCATGCCGCAGGTGAGTTTCGCCACCGAAGGCGGGTCCGGAACGCCGGTCCCGGCGCTCTCGATCGAGGTGGATGACGTGAACGAAACCTATCACCGCGCTACGGCCGCCGGTGCGGAGATCGTCTACGATATCACCGACGAAAGCTGGGGCGTGCGCCGGTTCTTTCTGCGCGATCCGTTCGGCAATATCGTCAACGTCCTTTCGCATCGGGCGAGGGCTTGACCCCGATCTTCCCCTAAAATCGAATGCCGCGGCGCTCGCGCGGGCCCACATCATCGGCCGCCGCATGGTGCGGGAGGATTTCGAGCGGCTGACCGCCGTCAACGACAACAGGCCCGACATTTCCAGCAGCAGCCTAGATCATCGTCAGCGCGTTTGCGACGTCGGCGACGAGATCGTCCGGGTGCTCGATGCCGATCGACAGGCGGATCGTGGATTCGAGCACGCCGATCCGGGCGCGGACCTCGGTCGGCACGCCGGAATGCGTCATTGCCGCCGGGTGGCTCGCGAGCGATTCCGTACCGCCGAGGCTGACGGCGAGCTTGAAGATCTGCAGTGCGTTGAGGAAGCGGAATGCCGCCTCCTGGCCGCCGGCGATGTCGAAGGAGAAGGTCGATCCCGCGCCGGTGCATTGCGTGGCGAATACACGGCCGACCGGCGTGTCCGCGTCGTGGAACGGCAGATAATGGATCCGCTCGACCTTGGGATGGTCACGCAGGAATTCGGCGACGATGCGGGCGTTGTCGTTTGCCTTTTCCATACGCACCGACAGGGTTTCGAGCGATCGGCCGATCATCCAGCAGGAATGCGGATCGAGCTGTGTGCCGATCGAGCCGCGCAGGGCCTTCACCTGCCTGATCAGCGCCTTGGAGCCGAGAACGGCGCCGGCGATCAGGTCGGAATGGCCGCCGACATATTTGGTCAGGGAATAAAGGGAAAGATCCGCCCCGTGTTCGATCGGGTGTTGAAAGACAGGGCCGAGCAGGGTGTTGTCGCAGGCGACGATCGGCCGATGCGCCTGTCTTTCTCCGATTCTTTCGGCAATGCGCCGGATCAACGCGACGTCGACGAGGCTGTTGGTGGGATTGGCCGGCGTCTCTATCAGGATCGCGGAGACCCGCCCCTTGCTCATCGCTTCTTCAGCCGCGGCATTGACGGCCGCCTCGTCCGTACCATCGCCAAAGCCGACCGCGGAGACACCCAGGTTGAGGAAGGTCTTGGCGAGCAGCGTTTCGGTGCCGCCGTAAAGCGGCTGGGAATGCAGGATGGAGTCTCCCGGCCGCACGAAAGCGAGAAGCGTCGTGGCGATCGCCGACATGCCGGAGGAAAAGAGCGCGCCGGCTTCCGCTCGTTCGAAAATGGCGAGTCGGTCTTCGACGATCTCGCTGTTCGGGTGATTGAAGCGGGAATAGACGAGCCCGGCACCCACGCCAGCGGGCGGTTCGCGCCGACCGGAGACGAAGTCGAAGAAGTCGCGGCCCTCCTCGGCGGAGTGGAAGACGAAAGTCGAGGTGAGAAAGATCGGCGGCTTGACGGCACCCTCCGAGAGCTCGGGGTCGTAACCATAATTCAGCATCAGCGTTTCGGGATGCAGTTTGTGGTTGCCGATATGGGTCTTGGAGGGGTGCGGCGCGGTCATGGGTTTTTCTCCTTGGCGCAGGCAGACTCTACTTCCGGCTTAAATATACCAAACGTCTGCGTCCGATCCTTGCTATTTGCGATCACTTCGTTTTGATGCCCGCATCTCTTGCCGGTGCAAAATCCTCGACAGTGCCTCTGCTGCACGTTTTTTGTCCTTTGCAGCAGGCCAGCGGGAATTGACTACACGCCGGCGGAAAGCGACATTGCCGCCAGCGCGCGAAGTGGAGTCCGCCATGGAACACGTTCAGCAGACGGACCTGCAGAGACCGGTGCACCGTCACATCTCCACCTTCCTGCGTTCGTTTTCCACAAGCGGCCTCCTCGTCGGCATTCTGTTCTTTGCGGTTTCGTTGACTCCGAGTCTGATACCCAGGCCCTATCTGATTCAGGCCGTGATCTCCGGATTTTCCCTTGCAGCCGGCTACGCGATCGGCGTGTTTCTGCGCTGGCTCTGGTCCTTCTTCGAACTCCCCGAGCCCACGGTGCGGCGCGCGCGAACTTTGAAAATCGCCGCTGCGATCGTTTCGATAGCGGCCGCGGCCGTATTCCTGTGGCAGGCGGCGCATTGGCAAAACACAGTACGGCACATCCTGGGTCTCGAGCCCATCGAGAGCGCCGAGCCGCTCCAGCTCGGCCTGACAGCCGTGCTCATGTTCATCGTCCTGGTCCTCCTGGCGCGGCTGTTCCGGCTGACCTTTCGCGTTCTTTCCCGATGGCTGCAATATTTCCTCACGCGGCCGATCGCCAATGCTCTCGGCGGGCTGGTGGCGCTCGCCCTGTTCTGGTCGGCTGCGAACGGCGTGATCTTCAAGTTCGCGCTTCGTGCCGCAGACAGTTCTTTCCAGCAACTCGATGCACTTATGGATCCCGAGATCGCACCGCCTGCCGATCCCGCCAGGACGGGGAGCGGCGCGTCGCTCGTGCACTGGGACGAGCTCGGGCGGCAGGGACGGCAGTTCATCGCGTCCGGCCCGACCGGCGCCGACATCGGGGCGTTCTTCGGGGCTGCAGCTCCCGATCCCGTGCGTGTCTATGTCGGGCTTAATTCCGCCGAGACCGCGCGGGAGCGGGCGAAGCTGGCACTGGAGGAGCTGAAGCGCGCCGGAGGCTTCGAGCGCAAGTCGCTGATCGTCGTCGTGCCGACCGGCACCGGCTGGATCGACCCCGCGGCGCTCGATACGCTCGAATATCTGCTTCACGGCGACGTCGCGAGCGTGGCCGTGCAATATTCCTATCTCACCAGCTGGCTCTCCCTGCTGGTCGAGCCGGGCTATGGTGCCGAAGCGGCCGACGCTCTCTTCGACGCGGTCTATGGCTACTGGACGACGCTGCCCAGGGATCGTCGGCCCAAGCTCTATCTGCACGGGCTCAGCCTTGGCGCGATGAATTCGCAAGGATCGGTCGATCTCTTCGATGTCATCAGCGACCCCTTCCAGGGCGCGCTCTGGAGCGGACCGCCGTTTCCGAGCACGCTCTGGCGTTCGGTGACGGCTGACCGCGTCGCCGGCTCGACCGCCTGGCTGCCGCGCTATCGCGACAGCTCCGCCATCCGCTTCACCAGTCAGGAGAATGCGCTGGACATTCCCGGTGCGCGCTGGGGCGCGATGCGGATCGTCTATCTGCAATATGCCAGCGATCCGGTGACCTTTTTCGATCCCCGTTCCTTCTACCGGGAGCCGGACTGGATGAAGCCCCCGCGGGGGCCGGACGTTTCGCCGGCGCTGAGCTGGTTTCCCGTGGTCACCGGACTGCAGCTGCTTGCCGACATGGCGCTGGCGACGACCTCGCCGATGGGCTACGGCCATGTCTACGCACCGGAACACTACATCGACGCCTGGATGGCGGTTACCGATCCGCAAGGGATTACGGCCCAGGATATCACGCGATTGAAGGCGCAATTCAGCAAGCGGTGAGCTGCCTTCATCGCTCCGACCGCAGAGAGAGGCCGGGACGCCGCAAGCTTCCGATACGTCTAGGTCACGAACCCCGACAGCAGCCCCTCCATTGCGCCGATGATCTTGCGATGCTGATGGGCATGGCGGGTGCGGAGACTCGTTGCCGCATAGACGGTCTGCGGGATGACCGGCGCGTCGGCCACGACGGCAACGCGGTCGGCGAGCCGATCGGCAGTCGCCTGCGTCACGTAAGCTGCGCCGCCGAGCGTGCGCAACAGGTCCGTGACGGCCATGTTCTGGCCGGCGGCGAGCGAAGCTCCCGAAAGATGCGGAAGCGCCAGGCGGTGCGCCCGGTCGAAGGCCGGCGAGTAACTCGAACGGATATAGGTTTCAGGCTTCACACCGGCCATCTCGGAAGCATCGGTGCTGACCAGCACGTAATGCAGTTCGCCGATCCGTTCATAGTGAAGGTCGGGCAGGAAATGCGGTGTGTAGAGGATCGCGAGATCCAGCTCCCCGGCGGCAAGATCGCGGTTCATCTGGTTCGAATAATCCGCCTCCATATAGATCTCGGTTGTCGGCAGGTCGCGGCGGATCGCAGCGACCCAGCGGCCGGCAATGGTCTCGGCCAGGTCGTGCTGGATTCCGAGCCGCATCGAACGTTCCAGAGCGCCTGCACTCGCGACTGCACGGGTGGCCTCATGCCACTGGTTTTGCAAGGCTTTCGCATAATCGAGAAAGCGCAGTCCGGCGGCGGTCGGAAGGGTTCCGCCCTTGTTGCGGGTGAAGAGCTTGCGGTTGAACTGCGTCTCCAGGGCCTTCACCCGATGAGAAACCGTGGATTGTGTGATGTTGAGGCGCTCGGCGGTCCGGTTGAAGCTGCGCGTTTCCATCAGGTCAAGAAAGGTCTCGATCAGGTCAACCTGCATTTGTGTCGCTCCTTGCTCCTCCCGCCAATCTAATCGAATTCTTCGATCAATAAAGCTGAATCGCCGCGCTTGATGGCATCAGGCTTCCCCGTCAAAGATCGCCGTAACAGAGGGAGCCAGCATGTCGAATTTGCCGTCTCACGCACGTGTCGTGATCATTGGTGGGGGAGCCGTCGGCGCCTCCTCGCTCTACCATCTTGCCAAGGCCGGCTGGACCGACTGCGTGCTTGTTGAAAAGAACGAGCTCACGGCCGGCTCCACCTGGCATGCGGCCGGCAACGTGCCGACCTTCTCCTCATCCTGGTCGATCATGAATATGCAGCGCTATTCGGCTTCGCTCTATCGCGACCTGGGAGCGCTCGTCGATTACCCGATGAATTATCATGTGACGGGATCCATCCGCCTCGGCCATTCGAAGGAGCGGCTGCAGGAGTTCAAGCGCGTCGTCGGCATGGGCCGCTACCAGGGCATGGACCTCGATATATTGACGCCCGAGGAAATGCGCAGCCGCTATCCCTTCCTCGAAACGCATGACCTGACCGGCGCGCTTTACGATCCCTATGACGGCGACATCGATCCGGCGCAGCTGACCCAGGCGCTCGCCAAGGGCGCGCGCGACATGGGCGCGAAGATCATCCGCTTCTGTCCCGTGACCGGTGCCCGGCGCGAAAGGGATGAATGGGTGGTCGAGACGGCGCAGGGCGAAATCCGCTGCGAATACGTCGTCAACGCCGCCGGATATTATGCCCGCGAGGTCGGGAAGATGTTCGGCCGCGACGTGCCGATGATGGTGATGAGCCATCAATACGTTCTTTTCGACGAGATTCCGGAACTTGCCGCCTGGTCGAAGGAAGCCGGGCACAAGCTGCCGCTCCTTCGCGACGTCGACTCCTCCTATTATCTCCGCCAGGAGAAATATGGCATGAATCTCGGGCCATACGAGAAGAACTGCCGCGCTCACTGGGTGAGGCCCGATGACCCGATGCCGGAGGATTTTTCCTTCCAGCTCTTCCCGGACGACCTTGAAAGACTGGAATGGTATCTGAACGATGCGGTCGAGCGCGTGCCGATCCTGGGGACGGCAGGTCTTTCGCGCGTCATCAACGGACCTATTCCCTATGCGCCGGACGGCAATCCGCTGATCGGGCCGATGCCCGGCGTGCCGAACGCCTTCGAGGCCTGCGTCTTCACCTTCGGCATCTGCCAGGCGGGCGGGGCCGGCAAGGTGCTCGCCGAATGGGTGACCGAAGGCCGGACCGAATGGGACATGTGGTCCTGCGACCCGCGCCGTTACACGGACTATACCGACCAGGACTATTGCATCGCCAAGGGGATGGAGATCTACGGCCACGAATATGCGATGCATTTCCCGAAGCACTACTGGCCGGCCGGGCGCGGCAGGAAGCTCTCGCCGATCCATGATCGCGTTGCGGCGCTCGGCGCGCAGTTCAAGCCCTATAACGGCTGGGAACGCGCCATGTGGTACGCGAAACCCGGCGACGACACGTCAGAGGCTGCGACGCAGACCTGGGGAAGGGAAGGTCCCTGGGCGAAGCGGATCGAGGAGGAGTGCCTGGCCGTGCGCGATGCCGCCGGCATTCTCGACCTGCCGGGCTTTTCGCGCTTCCGGCTGAAGGGGGAGGGCGCGCGCGACTGGCTCTCCGGCCTCATCACCGGCCGCGTACCGAAGCCCGGCCGCATCGGGCTGGCCTATTTCGCCGACGACAAGGGCCGCATCCTCACCGAAATGTCCGTCATGGCGATCGAGGAGGATTTCTTCTTCCTGATCACCGCGGCGACGGCGCAGTGGCATGATTTCGAGTGGCTGCAGAAGCATCGCCCGGCGGACGCCGCCTTCACGCTGGATGACGTGACGGTGAAATTCGCCTGCCAGATCCTGACGGGGCCGAAATCGCGCGCGATCCTGGCCGAGGTCTCGGACGCCGACCTTGCGAAGGGGTGGCTGACGCATCAAACGGCGCAGATCGCCGGCCGCTATTGCCAGCTCGTGCGGGTCTCCTTCGCCGGCGAACTCGGCTGGGAGATCCACACGAAAGTGGAGGATACCGCCCCGGTCTTCGATGCCGTTCGGGAAGCCGGGCAGAAGCACGGCCTCAAGCCCTTCGGAATGGAAGCGCTCGACAGTCTGCGCATCGAGAAGGGTTACCGCGCCTGGAAGGGCGATCTCTCCACCGATTACACGGTTTTGCAGGGCGGGCTCGAACGCTTCGTCGACTGGTCGAAGCCGGATTTCAGGGGCAAGGCCGCCCTGGAGCGTGAGAAGCAGCAGGGCGTCACGAAGCGCTTCGTGACGCTGACGGTAGAGCCCGGCGATTGCGACGCGCCCTATATGTCGACGCTCTGGTCGGGCGGCGAGGTCGTCGGCGAGACCACGTCCGGAAACTGGGGCTACCGCACCGGCAAGTCGATCGCACTCGGCATGCTGCGCGCCGATCTGGCCGTTCCCGGCCAGGAGGTCGAGGTAGAGATTTTCGGCGACCGCTTCAAGGCCGTCGTCCAGCCGGACCAGCCGCTCTGGGATCCCTCGAATGAAAGACTGAAGGCATGACGAAGCCCATTCCCGCAAAAGCGCGTGTGGTCATCATCGGCGGTGGCGTTTCCGGCTGCTCGGTCGCCTATCATCTGGCGAAGCTCGGCTGGACCGATGTGGTTCTGCTCGAGCGCAAGCAGTTGACCTGTGGCACGACCTGGCATGCGGCCGGTTTGATCGGCCAGCTGCGCGCTTCGCAGAACATGACACGGCTCGCGAAATACTCGGCCGATCTTTACGTGAAGCTCGAGGCGGAAACCGGCATCGCTACCGGCATGCGCCAGAACGGCTCGATCACCGTGGCGCTGACGGAAGAGCGCAAGGAAGAGATCTACCGGCAGGCCTCGCTGGCGCGCGCCTTCAACGTCGACGTACGCGAGATCACGCCCGACGAGGTCAAGGAGCTTTACCCCCACCTCAACGTTGCCGACGTGAAGGCGGCGGTCCACCTGCCGCTCGACGGGCAGTGTGATCCGGCCAACATCGCCATGGCGCTTGCCAAGGGTGCGCGGCAGAACGGTGCGACAATCGTCGAGGGCGTGAAAGTCACCTCGGTGCTGAAGAAGGACGGCCGAATAACCGGCGTCACCTGCGAGCAGAACGGCGAGAGTTTCACGATCGAGACGGAGAATGTCGTCAACTGCGCCGGCATGTGGGGCAGGGAGCTTGCCCGGCAATCCGGCGTCACCGTGCCGCTGCACGCCTGCGAGCACTTCTATATCGTCACCGAGGCGATACCTCACCTCAGCCGCCTGCCGGTGCTGCGCGTGCCGGACGAGTGCACCTACTACAAGGAAGATGCCGGCAAGATGCTGATCGGCGCCTTCGAGCTCAAGGCGAAGCCCTGGGGCATGGAAGGCATCCGCGAGGATTTCTGTTTCGACCAACTGCCGGAGGACTTCGACCATTTCGCCCCGATCCTCGAAATGGCCGTCAACCGCATGCCGATGCTTGAGACGGCGGGCATCCATACCTTCTTCAACGGTCCGGAAAGCTTCACGCCAGACGACCGCTACTATCTCGGCGAGGCGCCGGAGCTCAAGGGCTACTGGGTGGCAGCCGGTTACAACTCGATCGGGATCGTCTCCTCGGGAGGCGCCGGCATGGCGCTGGCGCAGTGGATGAACGACGGCGAGCCGCCCTTCGATCTCTGGGAGGTCGATATCCGCCGGGCGCAGCCCTTCCAGAAGAACCGTTCCTACCTCAAGGAACGTGTCAGCGAGACGCTGGGTCTGCTTTACGCCGATCATTTCCCCTATCGCCAGATGGCGACCGCCCGCGGCGTTCGCCGCTCGCCCATCCACGAACATCTGAAGGCGCGCGGTGCCGTCTTCGGCGAAGTGGCGGGATGGGAGCGGCCAAACTGGTTCGCAAGGGACGGCCAGGAGCGCGAATACCGCTATTCGTGGAAACGGCAGAACTGGTTCGAAAACCAGCGGGAGGAGCATCTCGCCATCCGCAATGGGGTCGGCCTTTTCGACATGACCTCCTTCGGCAAGATCCGCGTCGAGGGCCGCGATGCGCTCGCCTTCCTGCAGCGGCTTTGCGCCAACGAGATGAATGTCGAGCCCGGCCGTGTGGTCTACACCCAGATGCTGAACGCCCGCGGCGGCATCGAAAGCGACCTGACCGTCACGCGGCTTTCGCAGACCACCTTCTTCCTCGTCGTGCCGGGGGCCACGCTGCAGCGCGATCTTGCCTGGCTGCGAAAACATGTGCGCGACGAGTTCGTGGTGATCACCGACGTCACCGCTGCCGAAAGCGTACTCTGCGTCATGGGGCCAAGGGCACGCGAGCTCATGCAGAGGGTGAGCCCGAATGATTTTTCCAGCGAGGCGCACCCCTTCGCCACCGCCCGCGAGATAGAGATCGGGATGGGCCTCGCCCGCGCCCACCGCGTCACCTATGTCGGCGAACTCGGATGGGAGCTCTACGTCTCCACCGACCAGGCGGCGCATGTGTTCGAGACACTGGAACTGGAGGGGGCCGATGTCGGGCTGAAGCTCTGTGGCCTTCATACGCTCGATAGCTGCCGGATCGAGAAAGCCTTCCGGCATTTCGGCCACGATATCACCGACGAGGATCATGTGCTCGAAGCGGGGCTCGGCTTTGCGGTGAAGCCCAGAAAAGGCGAGTTCATCGGCCGCGAGGCGGTGCTCACCAAGCGCGACGAGGGTCTTTCGCGCCGGCTGGTGCAGTTCCGGCTTTCAGATCCGGAGCCGTTGCTCTTCCACAACGAAGCGATCGTGCGCGACGGAGAGATCGTCGGCACGATCACGTCGGGCAATTACGGCCACCATCTCGGGGGTGCGATCGGGCTCGGCTATGTGGCCTGCCAGGGTGAAAGCGAGGCCGATGTGCTGGCTTCCGCTTACGAGATCGAAATCGCCGGAACGCGGGTCAGGGCCGAGGCTTCGCTGAAGCCGATGTACGACCCGAAGGCGGAGCGGGTGCGGGCCTGAAAAGACTGCCCCCATACGCCTGCCGGCACTTCTCCCCGTTTTGACGGGGAGAAGGGAGATGCCGTGCAGCCCACCCCCGCGTGCGAAAACCGAGGGAGAGGGGCAAAGAACAGACGACGACAGCGCCATTGGGAGATGAATGATGGCTGAGGAATGCGCAGTTGCGGCTTCGAGACGGTCCGGCGGACGGGCGGCGCGCGTTGCGCTTCGTTCGTCGCCGCTCGCCGAAAACATCCGCCCCGTTCGTCCGGGCCTTTCCGGCGGACAGTACAAGCCGCTGACGGAGGCCAACGTCAGACGGATTCACGAGGCGGCGCTCGATGCGCTGGAACAGATCGGCCTTGCCAACGCGCCGCGATCCGGCGTCGAGATCATGACCGGCGCCGGGGCTATCCTCGGCGAGGATGGACGACTCCGCTTCCCGCGTGCACTGGTCGAGGACATGCTGGCCATCGCTGCGCGCGACATCACCCTTTACGCGCGCGATCCGAAACAGGACCTCGAACTCAGCGGTACGCGCGTCTATTACGGTACAGCGGGCGCGGCGGTTCACGTGGTCGACGTCGAGAAGCGCGAATACCGCGAATCGACCGCCAAGGATCTCCTGAACGCGGCGCAGCTCGTCCATCACCTGGACAATGTCCATTTCTTCCAGCGAGCCATGGTCTGCCGGGACGTTTCAGACAATTTCCTGATGGACATCAACACGCTCTACGCCTGCTGCGCCGGAACGACGAAGCATGTCGGCACGAGCTTCTCCGATCCGTCGCATGTGGAGGGTTGCTTCGACCTCATTCACATGATCGCAGGCGGCGAGGACAAGTGGCGGGCGCGGCCCTTCGTTTCGAACTCGAACTGCTTCGTCGTGCCGCCGATGAAATTCGCCGAGGAAAGCTGCATCACCATGGAGAAGTGCATCCGTGGCGGCATGCCCGTCCTGCTGCTATCCGCGGGACAGGCGGGGGCGACAGCCCCAGCGCCGCTCGCGACCGCAATCGTGCAGGCGGTTGCCGAGTGCCTTGCCGGCGTCGTCTACGTCAATGCGCTTTCGCCCGGTCATCCGGCCGTCTTCGGCACCTGGCCGTTCGTCTCCGATCTGAGGACGGGCGCCATGTCCGGCGGCTCCGGCGAACAGGCTCTGCTGACCGCAGGCTGCGCGCAGATGCACCAGTTCTATCGCCTGCCCGGCGGCGCCGCCGCCGGCATCGCGGATGCGAAGCTTCCCGACATGCAGGCCGGCTGGGAACAGGCGATCTCCAACGTGATGGCGGGGCTTTCGGGGCTCAACATGGTCTACGAGGCGGTCGGCATGCATGCATCGCTCCTCGGCTTCTGCCTGGAGTCGCTGGTGCTCGGAGACGACATGCTGGGCCAGGTGCAGCGCTGCATCCGCGGCATCGACGTAACGGAGGATTCGGTTTCGCTCGAGACCATGCGTTCGGTCTGCCTCGACGGCCCCGGCCACTATCTCGGCCATCCGCAGACACTCGGGCTGATGCAGACGGAATATATCTATCCGGCCGTCGCCGACCGCACGAGCCCGAAGGAATGGGTCGAGATCGGCCGGCCGGATCTCGTCGCCCGCGCCATCGAGAGGAAGAACCGCATCCTGGCAGACGCTGCCCCGTCGCTGATCTCGCCGGAGGCCGACCGGGCGATACGGGAGCGGTTCGGCATCTTTTGTTGACGTGTCGATTCGCCGTCAGCGTCGACCGGCACCTCTGACCTCGCTTACCCTATAGGTCCATTTCGGCGCAGTCGGCGCTTCATCCGGCCTGTAGGGGAAGGTCAGGAACGTCTCGAATGGGCGGTTCTGGCCGCCCGGCACCCGGAGTAAGATGAGAGCCGTATCCTCGCCGATACGTTTGCAGGCGTCCTGCGGGCAGTCCTCGAGCGTCACCGTGAGGCGGAAATATTCGAGCGTGACGTCCGACGCATTGGCTGCGGTGCCACGGACCCGAAAGGTGCCCTCGGTTTCGTTCGGTTCGAACGCCATGTCCCGCAGGGTGAGTTCGGCGACGGTCAGCCCGGCGGCGGGCCGGTTCGGCGCCGGCTCCGGGGCTTTGTCCGGAGCAGCTTCGTTCAGCCAGACGAGAAACGCGACGCTGAGCCCCAGCGCAACCGCAATGGACAGGACCGGCTCGATCCAGCTGCGGAAGCGACCGTAACGGGCCGCGAGATACACGATCGCCAAGCCCAACGGTAACGCAATCAGCCACGCCATGAAGTTCCTCCTGCGAGAACCTTATATAGGGCGAGGCGGCGCTGGCAATCTTTGGGGTACGCCCGGCCGACACCCTTCTGCCAATCCGGGGCAGGTTCAGCCGGCGGTCATTTCTTCAAACTGATCCAGTAGGTGCCCTCGAAGGGAACTGCAGCGAAGCGCCGGTCGATTTCGGCAAGCGTCGCCGCGGGATCGACGTCGGGGAAGAGGTCGGGGCGAAGCCAGGAGGCAAAGGCTTCCGCTGCGACGATGTTCAGCGGAACCGCGTTGAAGAAATTCCAGAGGCCGTGCACACGCCCGTTGCGGACGGCCGCGATGCTCTCCATCACCGGCTTGTCCACGGCCTGCGCCAGGGTCCGCTCCGCCTCTTCGGCCTTGACGCCGGGCCCGATCGAAAAGCCGCTATATTTCCCGCCCGGCGACGAGGTGGCGATATAGACGTCCGGGTTTTCGGCCATGACGGCTTCCGCGTTCATCATGCCGCCCGGGCGCGGCAGCGCGCCCTCGGCGATGTTGCGGCTGCCGGTGACGGCGATGAATTCGCCCAATCCGCCGACGCCGTAGGCCCAGCAGCAACGGTCTGGCGCGGGAAACGCTTCCATGAGGACTTTAGGGCCGGCCTCGGAACTCTTGGCGACGCGATCGCGGATGCGGGCAAGACGTTCCTCATAGAAGCGGGCGAACTCCTCCGCCTGTTCTTCTCTCTCGAAGACCCTGCCGAGGAGACGTATGTTGGCAGGCGTGTTTTTGAGAGCTTCGTTGTTGAAGTCCACGACGATGACGGGCACGCCGGTGCTCTCGAGGTATTCCATCGCACGCTGGCCCGCTTCCGTATCCGCCTGCCAGTTGGCGAGAACCGCAAGATCGGCCTTCAGCGTCAGGATCGTTTCGAAGGAAAGGCCCGGTCCGCTGCCGTCATCGATCAGCGGCACGTCTGCGAGCTTCGGAAACTTGCGAACGAAGCTCTCATAGATTTCCGGATTGTCGCCTTTCATGTCGCCGGACCAGCCGGCGAGCAGACTTACCGGGTCCGGATGGATGAGCGAGAGGGCGACGAGATTGAAGCCGCTGCCGAGAAGCACCGCCTTGGGGGGCGCGGGGATCGTTACCTGTCTTCCGACTGCGTCCGTGACCGTGATCGGCCATTGTGCCTGCGCCAGCGCGGCGAACGGGAAGAAGAGGATCGACAGGAGGGCAATGGCCTGAAGGAAGAGGCCGCGGCGGCGTGGGAATGGACGAGACAAGCTATTGTTTCCTTTGGCTTGGAAGGGCGCAGAGGCTGCCGCAGCTCGGAATGCCGGGGAGGAGATATCTCAGACAGCAGATCTTGCGCCGACAGACGCGCGTCCCGTCCTCTTCCTCCTGACGCAGACAGTCGAAGAAAGGATTGGGAGCGCCGTTGGGCATCAGACGGCAGCCGACCATGGCATCGGCCTGGTCGCTCATGGGGTCGGTCCCCGCGGTTCGAAGCGCATAATCGATGTAAACGGCGGCATTGTTCCAGGCGAGCCTCGGCGATATGCCGCCGGCTGCCTTGAGATGCGGGACCACCTTGGCAAGATGCTCGTCCATGAGCGAGCCGATCAGGGCGAAGATGTCACGCCCGTCATCGTCGCGCCACTGACCTGCCGTCGCGACCCCGAAGGCGCGGGGCAGCCCGTCGTCCGAGAGCGCCACCGTCATTTGGTCGAAATCCGCCGGCAGCGCCTGGTGGTCCAGCACCCGGGCGACGACATAGGGGATGGTCAGGGCCGAGAAATAGTAGAGCGACCACATGGAGGCGACGGCGCGGCGGTCGGTGCCGCCGGAGGCCTCGGCATAGTGCGAGAGCGTCCGGTCGAAGGCGCCGGAAGCGAAAAATTCCGGCAGCGAAATGCCGTCGGAAAGATTAGCCGACAGCATCATCTTCTCGTTGCACCAGGCATGCGGGCCGGCAAAGGCCGCCGACAGACCTTTCGGCTCGTCGATTACCGCCACGCTTCCATGCCCGGCTGTTGTCATGAGCTCACCAGTTGTAACGCAGCGAGCCGATGACCATGCGGCCCTGATCGCGATGGCAGTAGCCGGCAGTGCACACGGCCTCGCGGCGGTCGAAGAGATTGGTGGCATTCACCTGCAGATGCAGACCCTCGTATTTCGGGTCGATCGCTGCGAAATCGTAGCCGACAGAAGCATCGAAGAGAACGCGCGAACTATTCTTGAAGGTGTTTTCGTCATTACCGTAACTCGATCCCACGAAACGCGCGCCTCCACCCAGGCTGAACCCGTAAAACGGGCTATCTTCCGGCAATGTATAATGGGCCCAGATCGACGCCATATGCTGTGGTGCGGAAGATACATAGTTGCCGATCGTGCCTTCGGGGCCTTGAATGATCTTGACGTCGGTATAGGCGTAAGAAGCGATAAGCGAAAGGCCGTTGTCAAGGCTGGTGTTCGCTTCGATTTCGAAACCGCGCGAACGCAGTTTGCCGCGCTGGACCTGTATGTTGGTGACGCCGTCGGCCTCGAAATAAAGGCCATTCTTCTGATCGATGTTGAAGAGAGCGGCGGTGATCAGCGTATTGCTGTTCGGCAGGAGGTACTTGACGCCGACCTCCTGTTGTTCGCTCTCGGTCGGTTTGAACGGCTGGTGCGTTTCCTGGTTGGTGCCGGCATTGGGTGTGAAGGCCGTCGAGTAGCTTATATAGGGCGCCAGTCCGAAGTCGGTCTGGTAGGTGAGCCCTATGCGGCCGGAGAACTCCTTGTCCTTCTGCGAAACCGACGTCAGCGAATCGCTGGCAAGGTCGGTGGTGTCCGTATCGGTCGATACCCAGTCGTAGCGTCCGCCCACCGTCAACGTCCAGGCGTCGTAGCGGATCTGGTCTTGCAGATATGTGCCGAGCTGCCACTGGTCCTGGACCGTACGGGTGTTGAAGTCTATCGGGTCGACCGGACGCCCCTGCGTCGGATTGTCGGTATCGAGCGGCGGCGACACGCCGCGTCCGTCGAGCGCACGGAAACGCAGTTTCGTATAGTCGATCCCCGCAAGCAGCGTATGCTCCAGAGCGCCGGTGTCGAATTTTGCTTCGAGCTGGTTGTCGATGACGAACGCGGTCAGCCGCTCGTCATAGGTGCCGGCGGCGCTGTCGAGCAAAGTCGGGTCGTCAGCGTTCGGGGCGTAGGCGAAGTCCCAGTCGGCGTCGATGTTCAGCGTGGATACACGCGCATTCTGGCGGAAGACGAAGGTGTCGTTGAGCCGGTGCTCGAATTCGTAGCCGATGCGTCCCTGCTTCTGTATCGAATCGTTGAAGTCAGGGTTGCCGGCAAATATGTCGGTCACTTCGCCGGTCAGCGGGTCGTTGTAATAGGTCGCGGTGCCTCCGGTCTTGGTGCGCGAATACTCGCCGAGAACCGTCAGCTTCGTGTCTTCGTCCGGCTTCCAGGTGAATGCCGGTGCGATATAGGCGCGGTCGTCCGCAAGGCCGACCTGCTCGGTGTCGGCATCGCGCAGCAGGCCGGTCAGGCGATAATAGACCGGGTCGGTCTCGTTCACCGGGCCCGAGAAGTCGAACTGGCCCTGATAGCGGTCGTGACTGCCGTATTGGACCTGCACCTCTCTCAGCGCATCTTCCGTCGGCCGCTTGGTGATGAGGTTGTAAAGACCGCCGGCGCCTGTTGCGCCGTAGAGGGCCGAGGAGGGTCCGCGCAGGATCGAAACGCCTTCGAGCCCGTAGGGTTCGTTCTTGAAGACCGAGTCGACAGCCGCCGGCTGGCGGAGATTGTCGCGGAAGATGCCGGTAAAGGTTACGTCGAAACCGCGGACGAAGAATGCGTCGAAGCGAGGATCGAAACCATAGGCGCCGACGCGCGTGCCCGGCGTATAGGCGAGCGTCTCCAGCAGCGTCTGCGGGTTGCGATCCTTCAATTGCTGTTCGGTCACCGTGGAAATCGATTGTGGAGTCTCGAGGAACGGCGTGTCGACTTTGGCGCCCGTGGCGCTGCTGATGCCGACATAGCCTTCGGCCGTGATCACGCCGCCACTGCCGTTGACCACCAGCGTTTCGAGCTCGGTCGAATTGCCGCCGGAAGCGGCTTCCTGTTCTGCTTGCTGCGCCTGGGCCGTGGCGACAAGGGCGAGGGCGGACGTTCCGGCGAGGGCAGCGCGAATGAGGGGCAGGAGGAAGGCGGATTTCGAGGGCATGCAACGCAACCTTATAGAGATATAAGTTATGTTCTATAAGGTGAGCTATTCACTCATGATTGTTGCGGGCGCAAGCTCTTTTCATGACTTTTTCAGTCATGTTCCGGAAGTATGTGTGAAAAGTGCAACATCGGCGAATGCGCGGGCAGGGGAGCAGCCGGCCCGTGAGGGTTTGGATGGGCAAGTGGAGTGCGACGCGGCATGCCCCCCAGAGCATTTCAATGTTTCATGGAAACATTGAAATGCTCTAACCGATTGATCCAACGCACTTCCGGACGGAAACCGTTACACCCTTTTCCTGGAAGTGCTCTTACCTCTCTCGAGGAAGCGAGGGACCGGGGCGAGGCTGCCGCGGGCCGCCTCGCCGGACCGGCGGCAGAAGGTCGCCGGCAGGCGGATGAGGGGCGCGGAAAATTCAGCCGTGATTGATCATGATGTGACGGACGGCGGTGTAGTCCTCCAGCGCATAGACCGACATGTCCTTGCCATAGCCCGACTGCTTGATGCCGCCATGCGGCATTTCGTTGGTCAGCATGAAATGGGTGTTGATCCAGGTGCAGCCATATTGCAGGCGGGATGCCGCTCGCATCGCCTTGCTGATGTCCTTCGTCCAGACCGAGGAGGCGAGGCCATAATCGCTGTCGTTCGCCCAGGCCACGGCATCGTCCTTTCCGGTGAAGCGCGTGACGGAGACGACCGGGCCGAAGACTTCGCGGCGGACGATCTCGTCCTCCTGAGTGGCGCCCGCGACGACCGTCGGTTGGAAGAAGAAGCCTTGCTCGCTGCCCGTGCCGCCGCCGGTGGTGATCTCGATGTGCTTCTGATCGGCGGCCCTTTCGACGAAGCTTGCCACGCGGTCGCGCTGGCGCCTGGAGATCAGCGGACCGATCTCGTTTTCCGTGTCGTCGTCGAGATTGTAGCGGATGGTCGAGACGGCCGATGTGAGGTCGGCGACGAGTTTCTCGTAGATTCCGGCTTCGGCATAGATGCGGCAGGCGGCGGTGCAGTCCTGTCCGGCATTGTAGTAGCCGAAGGTGCGGATTCCGTTGACCACCGCCTCGAGGTCGGCGTCGTCATAGACGATGACCGGCGCCTTGCCGCCGAGCTCGAGATGGGTGCGCTTCACCGTCTTGGCGGCGGCCGCGAGCACCTTCTTGCCGGTGGCGATGTCGCCGGTGATCGATACCATACCGACCTTCGGATGGTTGATCAGCGCGTTGCCGACGGTTTCGCCGCGGCCGGTGATGACGTTGACGACGCCTTCGGGGAGAATGTCGGCGAGGAGCCGCGCGAGCTTCAGCGCCGTCAGCGGCGTCTGCTCGGATGGCTTGAAGACGACGGTGTTGCCGCCGCCGATTGCCGGCGCCAGCTTCCAGGCCATCATCATCAGGGGATAGTTCCACGGCGCGATCGAGCCGACGACCCCGATCGGGTCGCGGCGGATCATCGACGTATGGCCCGGCAGATACTCGCCCGCCGTCGGCGCATGCAGATTGCGCACCGCGCCGGCGAAGAAGCGCCAGCAGTCGATGATCGCGGGCAACTCGTCGTTCTTCACCGCATTGATCGGCTTGCCGCAGTTCAGCGCCTCCAGCGCGGCGAATTCGTCGGCTTCTTTCTCGATGGCATCGGCGACCTTCAAGAGGGCGTTGGAGCGTTCGGCCGGCGTCGTCTGCGACCAGCCGACGAAGGCGCGCTCGGCAGCGTCGACGGCGGCATCGATCTGCGCGTGGGAGGCCTCGGCGAGGTCGATGATCCCGGCGCCCGTCCTCGGATTGAGAATGTGTTCCTCGGCCTCGGTTCCGGCTTCGAAGCGCGATCCGATCAAGAGCTGGGTGTCCATGTCTGTTCTCCCTTCAAGTGCGAAATGTCATTTGCCGGCGCCGGCGATCTGGTCGCCGTCGCGGGTCAGGTAATACGCGCCGAGGATCGGCAGGAAGGTGGCCATCACGACGACCATGGCGACGACGTTGGTCACCGGGCGCTGACGCGGGCGGATCAGCTCTTCGAGCATCCAGATAGGCAGGGTCGATTGCTGCCCGGCCGTGAAGGTCGTCACGATCACCTCGTCAAAGGAAAGCGCGAAGGCGAGCATGCCGCCGGCGAGCAGGGCCGTGCCGATGTTCGGCAGGATCACGTAGCGGAAGGTCTGGAAACCGTCGGCGCCGAGATCCATGGAAGCCTCGATCAGCGAGCCGGAAATCCGGCGGAAACGGGCGACCGCATTGTTGTAGACGACGACGATGCAGAAGGTCGCGTGGCCGAGCACGATGGTCCAGAAGGAGAAGGGAATGTCGGCCATGGAGAAGGCCGAACGCAGCGCAATGCCGGTGATGATGCCGGGAAGCGCGATCGGCAGGATAACGAGGAGCGAGATCGTCTCGCGGCCGAAGAAGCGGGTCTGGCTGACGGCAGCGGCGCACAGGGTGCCGAGGACGAGGGCGACCGCAGTCGCGATCGAGGCGACCTTGACGGAGAGCGTCAGCGCCGCCCAGACGTCCGGCCGGTTCCAGGCGACGGCGAACCATTGCGTGGTAAGCCCCGGCGGCGGAAACTGGTAGCTCTTTTCCTCGGTAGTGAAAGCGTAGAGAAAAATCAGCAGGATCGGCAGATGCAGGAAGGCGAGGCCGGCGGCGGCCGCGATCTTCAGACCCAATGGAGCGGAATTCGCCTTCTCAGAGCGCATCGAAGGCCCCCATGCGTTTGGCCATCCAGAGATAGGCGCCCATGATGACGATCGGCACGACCGTGAAGGCGGCCGCGAGCGGGATGTTTCCGGCGGTGCCCTGCTGCGCGTAGACGGCCTGACCGATGAAGAGCCGCGACGAGCCGACGATCTGCGGAATGATGTAGTCGCCGAGCGTGAGCGAGAAGGTGAAGATCGATCCGGCGACGATGCCCGGCAGCGCCAGCGGAAAGAGCACATGGCGGAAGGTCTGGGCGGGCGTTCCGCCGAGGTCCGACGAGGCTTCGACCAGATTGGCCGGCACGCGCTCGAGCGCCGCCTGGATAGGCAGGATCATGAACGGCATCCAGACATAGACGAAGACGATGAAGGTGCCCGTATAGCTGACCGACAGCGAGTTGCCGCCGACGACCGGAAGAGATAACCAGGCATCGATCAGCCAGAGAAGGTTCAGCTTTGCGAAGAACCAGGTCAGGATGCCTTCCTTGGCCAGGATCAGCTTCCAGGCATAGATCTTGACGAGATAGCTCGACCAGAGCGGCAGCATGACGGCGAGATAGAAGAGCGCCTTCCATTTCCCGCGCGCGTAGCGGGCGGCGTAATAGGCGATCGGAAAGGCAATGAGCGCCGAGACGAGCGTCACCAGAGCGGCCATCGAGACGGTGCGGATGATGATGTCCAGATTGGCTTCGCTCAAGAGCTGCCGATAGGTCGCAAGCGTGAACTCGTAATTTATGAGCCCGGAGAAGTCGTCGATAGAGAAGAAGCTCTGCAGCAGCAGCGCGAAGAGCGAACCGAGATAGACGATCCCGAGCCAGAGAAGCGGCGGTGCGAGAAAGATCGCCAGCAGCACATGCGGGTGCCGCCAGAAAAAATCCGAAAGGCGGCCGGCCGGGCTGCGGCGCTGCGGAAGAACGATGCTTTCGGCGACGATCGTCATGCGTCCTCCATCGGGTGGAGGTCGTGCGCGGCGAAGCTGATCGTGACCGGACTGCCGACCGCGGGAACGCGACGCGCCGCCGGGCTCGCCACGGCGATGCGGGCACCTTCGACGTCGATCACGATGCGGTTGGTGGCGCCGAGGAAGCTCTGCGAAGCGACGGTGCCGGAAAGGCTCAGCGCTCCGTCGCTCGGCGGCGCGATGGCAACGGCCTCCGGGCGGAGGCTCGCGAAGGAAGCCTTCAGTCCCAATCTGCGGCAGAGGTCCTCCGAAAGCACGTTGGAGGAGCCGACGAAATCGGCCACGAAACGGGTCTGCGGGCGGTTGTAGACTTCTTCCGGGCTTCCGAGCTGCTGAATACGCCCCTCGTTGAAGACGGCGATCCGGTCGGCCATCGACAGGGCTTCGCCCTGATCATGGGTGACGAAGACGAAGGTGATGCCGAGGGACTTCTGCAGCGTCTTCAATTCCTCCTGCATCTGTTCGCGAAGCTTCAGATCGAGCGCGCCCAACGGCTCGTCGAGAAGCAGAACCTTGGGCTTGTTGACGAGCGCGCGGGCGAGCGCCACGCGCTGGCGCTGGCCGCCGGAAAGCTGTCCGGGCCGGCGCGTGCCGTAGCCCGGAAGCTTCACCATGGCGAGCGCATCCTCGGCCGCCCTGCGGCGCTCCTCGCGTCCGACGCCCTTGACCATCAGGCCATAGGCGACGTTGTCGAGAATGGAGAGATGCGGGAAGAGGGCGTAGTCCTGGAAGACAGTATTGACGCTGCGCCGGTACGGCGGCACGCCTTCGGCAGTCTCGCCGAAGATCTCGATATGGCCTCCGGTCGGCTGCTCGAAGCCTGCCATCAGCCTCAGGCAGGTGGTCTTGCCCGAGCCCGACGGACCGAGCATCGCGAAGAACTCGCCCTCGGCGATCGCAAGGTTCACGCGATCGACGGCACGGACGGCGCCGAAATAGCGGGAAACATTGTCGAAGAGGACGGCGGTCATAGGAATGCTCCAGGTAATTATTGCCGCTCATCCGCCTGCTGGCACCTTCTCCCCGCTTGCGGGGAGAAGGGACTCGCGGTCGGTGCCTCGCCTGTATTCCGGGGCGAGGCCTTTGCGGAAGCGTTCCCTGTCCCCGCGAGCGGAAGACGGCCAGGATGAGGGGCGATGCTTGCGACGCGGTTGAGACCGGCTTACCGCCCGCCGATGACGCCGATATAGTCGGAGACCCAGCGATGATAGGGCACGCATTCGCCCTGGCTTTCGCATTTCGTCACGGGCGTCTTCCAGAACTTGACCTTCTCGAAGTCGTCATAGCCGTTGGTCTTGCAACCCTCGTCGGTCAGAAGATCGTTGCCTTTGCAGGCGGCACCGACCGAGGGATTGGCGCCGAACCAGGCGGATACATCGCCCTGGACCTTCGGCGAGAGCGAATGCTCCATCCACATATAGGCACAGTTCGGATGCTCGCTGTCGGCATGGAGCATGGTCGTATCGGCCCAGCCCGTCACGCCTTCTTCCGGGATGACGGAAGCGATCGGCTGCTTCTCCGCTTGCATCAGGTTGACCTGGAAGGGCCAGGAGCCGGAGGCGACGACGCCCTCGTTCTTGAAGTCGTCGATCTGGATCATCGCATCGTGCCAGTAGCGGCCGACGAGGGTGCGCTGGGTACGCAACAGATCGAGTGCGGCCTTGTACTGATCTTCGTTGAGCTCGTAAGGATCCTTGATGCCGAGATCGGGCTTGTGCGCCATCAGGTAGTTGGCGGCGTCCGCGACATGGATCGGGCCGTCATAGGCCTGGACGCGGCCCTTGTTGGACTTGCCGTCGGGCAGCGTCATCTCCTCGAAGACGACCTTCCAGCTCTTCGGCGGCTGATCCTTGAAAGCTTCGGTGTTGTACATCAGCACGTTCGGGCCCCAGACATAGGGGGTGCCGTAATGGACGCCGTTGGCGGTGTGCCACGGGGCGTTCTGCATGCGTTCGTCGATCGTTTTCCAGCTGGGGATGAGATCTGTATTGATCGGCTGGACGCGCTTTCCAGCCACGAGGCGCAGCGATGCGTCTCCGGAGGCCGTCACCAGGTCGAAACCGCCTTCGTTCATCAGCGCGACCATTTCGTCGGAGGTCGCCGCCGTCTTGACGCTGACCTTGCAACCCGTCTTCTTCTCGAAATCGGTGACCCAGTCGTAGTTCTTGTCGGTCTCGCCGCGCTCGATATAGCCCGCCCAGGCGACGATCGAGAGCGCACCTTCGCCCTGACCGAGCTCTTTCAGCGGCTCCTGCGCCAGCGCGGGGGCGGCGAGGCCCAGCGACAGGGTAAGTGCCGTGCAGGATTTCAGGATCTGCTTCATCGGAAGTCTCCCCAGTTTCATGCCGTTAGCGGCTTTGTTCCCGGATCGAAGCGTGCCTTGGTTTCTCCGTATTCGCAAATTCATTAATCAGAATGCCGATATCGGAATTTCCGATATCGCGGTTCATCGCGGGCGGGCGCTGCGCAGCGCTTCGGCGACGCCGACGAAATCGCGCGCGGACTGGGGCAGGCTCGAACCCTTGCGCCAGACCATGCCGACCTGCACGACCGGCAGCGCCCCGGAAACGTCGCGGCTTTCGATCCGGTCGCCTTCGAGCGACCACGGTCGGTAGACGAGATCAGGCAAAAGCGCGATGCCGGCACCGGTCGCGACCAGGCTTCTGACCGCCTCCACGGAGCGGGTGCGGAAGGCGACATGCGGACGCGCGCCGAGCGCCGTCAGGAGTTTGCCGGTATTCTCCTCGATCTCGTCCACCGTCAACATGATCAGCGGCTCTCGTGCGATATCCTCGACCGAGATGATGTCGGCGCTGACGAGCGGGTGGCCGATCGGCAGCCACAGTCGGTAAGGGGAGGTTTCCAGGATTTCCGCCTGCAGCGCCATGCGGTCGCGCAGGTTCGAAATGACCATCACGGCGACGTCTAGCTCGCCGCCGATCAAGAGGTGCTCGAGATAGGAGCCGTTGTCCTCGATGGCGCTCACCTCGATGCCGGGGCAGGCGCGGCGGTAGCGGGCAAGCAGGTCGGAGAGCACGTAGCCGGCGACGAGGGACGTGACCCCGAGATTGAGCTTGCCGCCGCGTTCCTCGCGGCTGTCGGAGAAGCTGCGCCGCGCATCGGAGACATCGGCGAGGATCTTGGTCGCATGGCGCAGAAACTGATGCCCGTTATGGGTGATCGCAAGGCCGCGGGGGTGCCGGTCGAAGAGCTCGACCCCGAGATCGGTTTCGAGCTCCTTGATTGCCTCGGTGATCGATGATTGAGAGATGGAGAGGTTCTGCGCCGCGCGGGTGACCGAGCCCTGCTCGGCGACGGCGACGAAATATTGCAACTGCCGGAGTGTGAATGCCATGTGCGAATTAACACCGTGCGCCGCAGGGAACGCAAGCACGGCGTGAACTGCGGCAGGGGTGACGCATTTCGTCGTGCACGCCGGAGCGACGCTGTTAAGGTGCGGTGAGGGGGGAATGGGATGGATTCGAAAACAACAAAGCCGATGCCGACAGAAGCGGGGATTCGCGCCTTTCACCAACGTTGCGAGGCGTTCTATCCCGCCGATGCGGTCAATGCCTCCGTCGAGCAGCAACGGCAATGGTACGATGCACTCTGCGCCGAATTCGACGCGCCGTCTCCCGAAGGACTGACCCGGCGGGACGGGCGGCTGGAGGGACGAATTCCGGTGCGGTACTACCGTCCGGCGGAGGTCGCGAGCGAGACGCGCGTTCTCTATATCCATGGCGGCGGCTTCGTCGTCGGCTCGCTTGAGAGCCATGATGCGATCTGCGCCGAGCTTGCCCATGGTGCACGGGTCGAGCTGGTGTCGGTAGACTATCGCCTTGCCCCCGAACATCTATGGCCCGCAGCCTTCGAAGACTGCTATGACGTGCTCGAAGCGCTTCTTGCCGATGGGCGTCCGCTCGTCGTCGCCGGCGACAGCGCCGGCGGCAACCTGTCAGCCGGAATCGTACTGAAAGCGAAGGATGAGGGGCTCGCCGGCATCGTCGGCCAGGTTCTGATCTATCCCGGCCTCGGCGGCGATCTGACGCGCGGCTCCTATATCGAGATGGCAGAGGCGCCGCTGCTTTCCACCGCCGACGTCGACTATTACCGCGAGGTGCTGAAAGCGCCGGCGGATGAGCCGTTTGCGCACCCGCTGAAGGCCGCGGACCTGTCCGGGCTTCCCCCGGCCTATATCACTGGAGCCCATTTCGATCCGCTGCGGGATGATGCGCGCGCCTATGCAGCCCGGCTCGCCCAGGCCGGCGTGGACGTCACCTACCAGGAAGAGCCGCAGATGGTGCATTCCTGGCTTCGAGCGCGCCACATGAGCCCCGGTGCGCGGGACGGCTTCGTGCGTCTCGTGCAAGCTGTGGCACGATTGACCGGCACGGCTTGAGTCGGCGATGAGCGGCGAGACCGATCTCCAGCGGCTGCTTGCAGAATTGGAGCCGGTGCTACATGACGGCGAATATGTCTATTGCACGGTTGAAAGTCGTGCTGCGGCCTGGTTTGCGCTTGAGCCGATCGGAACCTTTCGCGAAAATGAGGGGATTACGCTCATCCTCGAGCAGACCCGTGCCGAGGCGGCGGGACTTTCCTATGGACCGGTGCTGCGGCTGATTACGCTGGGCGTCCATTCCGCACTCGAAGCCGTGGGGCTGACGGCGGCGGTTTCCGGGGCACTGACGCAGGCGGGCATCAGCGCCAATGTGGTAGCGGCCTATTACCACGACCACATTTTCGTGCCCGCGGCAGATGCAGAAAGAGCCGTCCAAGTGTTGCGGGCGCTCAGCCACGGAAACGCGAGCGCCCGATGAAATTGCCCCGGCCCCGCCCGACACGTCGCGGGTAGCGGGACCAGGGGCAGTCGCGCCGAGCCTCACATGAAATCCCGCCGGATCCGCTTCTCGAAGCTCTTCTCGAAGATCTTCGTCTCTCCCTCGAAAGCCTCGACCCTGGCGGAGGTGATCCACTCGCTTTCCGTACAGCCGAGGCGGGAGGTCGAGACGGTCTTCAGCGATTGCTGCCCACGCCGCGCAATACAGGTCCAGGTCGAAGCGCCCGTCATCGAGTGTGGATCGTCCGGCGCGATCGTCCAGGTTTCTTCGCGGATGTCCTGCGTCGCATTGCCCGTGCCGGGATGCTCGACGAGGCCGGTATTCTCGTAGATCCGATAATGCGTCAGGCCCTTGGTCATGTCGCGTTCGACGGTGCGGCGCGTTTCGGACGGCGAATGCTCAATATAGTGCGGCAACGGGTCGGGATTGGCCGGCTGCGGCACGACGATCTCGCGGTGGTTGCCGAGAAGCGGCAGGGAAAGCGAGACGCTGGCCGTATCGATCGTGACGCCCGGATCGGTCGGCGACGGCAGGATGATCGGCCAATAGGAGGTCGACAGCGACAGGCGTATGCGGTGACCGGCGCGGAAGCGATAGCCGCAGGCATCGAGCACCAGCGTGACGCGCGTCTTGCGGTTCTTCTCCATTGGCACCGGCTGCGCATTGCCGTTGCGGTGCGCCAGGTTGAGGACGCCGAAGGCGACGCGGGTTGCCGTTCCGTCCGGATGGACATCGACGACACGCGCGACGAGATTGGCGGTTTCGGCACTGCAGGAAAGCTCGAGGTCGAGCACCGGCTGGCCGAGATAGTCCTCCGCCTCGAGCAGCGGGCGCGTGTCGAAAGTGAGCGAGCCCGCATCGTCGATGCGCTGGTCGCCGGGCATCTCGGCGTCGGGCTTCAGCGTGAAATACTCACCGGCAGCGGTGCCGGTATCGAGCGGCGAACGCAGGTAAACATCGCCGATCCCGCGCCTGGACGGGGAACCGGCCGCCAGGCCTCCCTCGCTCGAAACCGCGAAGGTCCGCATTTCCGGCGTGCTCCAGACGTCCTTGGCGATCCAGCGGCCCGGGTCTTCATTGCGCCTGACCGCGGGCCTCGGGCCGTCGAGGATATAGGCGCGCATCTGCGGCAATTGCTCGGCATCGTTCTTTTCGTCGCGAAGCCAGCGGTTCCACCAGCGGATCGCCTCTCCGAGAAAGTCTGCCCGCGGCTTCGGCCAGGCGAAATGCGGATATTTGTGGACCCAGGGACCGATGAGCGCCTTGGCCTTGCCGCCGAGCCCCTCGACCGCCTTGATCGGCGTGTTGCGGTAGCCGTCCGCCCATCCGGCGATCACCAGCGCCGGGATCGGAAAGCCGTCGAAATCCTCCGAGATCGAGCCATGCCGCCAGAAATCGTCGCGGCGCTGGTGCTCCAGCCATTCCTCCAGGAAGAGGGGCTCGTTCTCGAGGCGCTCCAGCCACATCTCCCGCCAGCGCTCGCCGACGAGTTCCGGATCGGGCGATCGAGACTGATAGGCGAGCATGGTTGCCGCCCAGGAGAGTTGAGCCGAGAGATGGCAGCCGTTCTTGTAGTGGATGTCGTCATTGTAGCGGTCGACGGTCGAGGCGATCGAGATCACCGCCTTGAGAGCCGGGGGCTTGAGTGCCGCCACCTGCAGACAGTTGAAGCCGCCCCAGGAGATGCCCATCATCCCGACCTTGCCGTTCGACCAGGGCTGTGCCGCAATCCATTCGATGATCTCGCAGCCGTCGGAGAGTTCACGCGGCGTATATTCGCCGTCGATCACGCCCTCGGACTCGCCCGAGCCGCGGATGTCGACGCGAACGCCGGCAATCCCGGCGGCAGCGAAGGCAGGGTAGGTGGATTCGTCGCGTGCACAGGTTCCGTCGCGCTTGCGGTAGGGCAGGTATTCCAGGACGGCCGGCACCGGCTTCTGCTCGGTGCCCTCGGGCATCCAGATGCGCGCGGCGAGCCGGGTCCCGTCCTTGAGGGTTATCCATTCGTTTTCGATCACGGTGAAATTGCGCTCGACCATGTTGGCTGCCTCCGATCGGTGCGTGACTGTTGAGACGCGAGGCGCAGGCGGAAAACCACCTGCGCCTGCTCATTGCACTTTAGCTGTCGAACCAGACGCGGCTTCCGACGTAGCCGTTGGAAAGGTCGTTGCCGATGTCGTGCACGAAGCCTTTCAGCGAAGCGGAGGCGGCGTTCACATAATCGTTGAAGACGGGCAGGATGAGACCGCCTTCGTCCCGCACCATGAGTGCCATGGTGTGGTAGAGCTCCTTGCGCTTGGCTTCGTCAAGTTCGGAGCGCGCCTGCAGGAGCAGCTTGTCGAAGTCCTCCCGCTTGAACCGCGTATCGTTCCATTCCGCACTCGACAGATAGGACGTGGAATAGCGGGAATCCTGCGTCGGGCGGCCGCCCCAGTAGGAAGCGCAGAAGGGCTGGACGTTCCAGACATTGGTCCAGTAGCCGTCTTCCGGCTCCCGGCGTACTTCGATTTCGATCCCGGCCTTGCGGGCGCTTTCCTGGAAGAGGACGGAAGCATCGACCGCACCCGGGAAGGCGGCATCGGAGGTGCGCAGCAGGATCGGCCGGTCGTGGCCGGACTTCTTGTAATGGAAGGCGGCCTTGTCGGGGTCGTAGGCGCGCTGCTCGATGCCTTCAGGTGCCAGCGCGTAGTTTTCGTTGACCGGATAATCGTTGCCGAGCGTGCCGTAGCCGCCGAGCACACGGTCGAGAATAGCCTGCCGATCTATGGCATATTTCAGCGCGAGCCTCAGGTCGTTGTTGTCGAAGGGGGCCGTGTCGCAATGCATGAGGAAGCTGTAGAAGCCCTTGCCCGAGGTCTGCAGGATCTCGACGCGGGGCGCACGCTTCAGCAGCGGCACGGTCTTCGGATCGACGCCGTTGATGAAATGCACCTGCCCGGAGGAAAGTGCCGCAATGCGGGCCGTGTTGTCGTTCATGACTATGATCTCGACGCTGTCGACATAGCCGCGGTCCGAACGCCAGTCGGCGGTGTTCTTCTCGAAGGTTGCCCGAATGCCGGCCTCGTAGCTTGCCAGCTTGTAGGGGCCGGTGCCGATCGGCGAGGCGGGGTTGTCGACGCCGCCGCCGGGCTGGATGATGAGATGATAGTCGGTCAACAGGAGGGGCAGGTCCGCATTGCCTTCCATCAGCGTCAGGACGAGGTCGCCGGCTTTTTCTTCGATCGTCTTGACGGACCGCATCAGCCCGAGCGCTCCCGACTTGGAGCCTTCGTCGGAATGCCGCTTCAACGTTGCGATCACGTCTGCGACGGTGAGTTTCTTGCCGTCGTGGAAAGCGATGTCGTACCGGATCTTGAACGTCCAGACCGAAGCATCCGCCGACGACTCCCAGGAGGAGGCGATCGCGGGCAGCGGAGCGCCGGTCTCGGGATGGGACTCGACCAGCGTGTCGCCCCAGAGATGGCCGATCACGAAAGATACCGAACCGCTATAGGTTGCCGGATCGAGCGAATCGGTCGTCGCTCCGCCGTCGAGGCCGAGCTTCAGGTGGCCGCCGCGTTTGGGCTCCTGCGCCCGTGCCTCGCCCAAGCCGATGGAGCTCCCGATGCCGGCGGCGAGGCCGAGCGCTGCCGTGCCTGCGAGGAAGCCGCGCCGGTTGATGCCGGCGGGTACGATGAGGCCGTCGGGACGCTTCTTGAATTCGGTCATTTCCAGTTCCCCTTGTGTGTCTTGTTCGAGAGAAACCTAACGCCTGCCGGGCCCCAGACAATTTCGCGACTTGACGCGATTTTACGCTAGTTTACGCTGGCTGCAATTCGAGGGGTGGAGCACTTGCAGCAGGACGACACATTCGTAACAAATCTGCGTTTTGCCTGTGCGACGCGGCGCTCGATCTCCCAGATCTGCCGCGAGATCGGCATCAACCGGCAACAGTTCAACCGCTACATCAACGGCGAGGCGCGGCCTTCGGCGCACAACGTGCAACGGATTGCCGCGTTCTTCGGACTTGCGGCGGAGGATTTTTCGCTCTCACCCAAGCTGTTCGAGGCGCGCATGATCCGCCCCGAGCGACACCGGCTGGAAGCGGGTCAGCTCCTTGAAGGGTTCCCGGGCGATGCCGCAGCCCTTCGCCACCATTTCGGCTACTACCAGACCTATCACCTTTCGCTCTCCTGGCCCGGCTTCGTGGTCTGTTCCTGCGCGCATATCTATGAGGAAGGCGGCTCGATCCGGGTGAAATCGATCGAGCGCATTCGCGATAAGGCGAACGAAATCGAACAGTTCTCGAAATATGTCGGCCTTGTCACCTTCTGGCGAAACCGCATCTTCATAGCCGAGCGCACCGTGGGGCAGGCGTCGATGCTGGCGCAGACGATCCTGATGCCCTTCGAGGTGCACCAGCGAGTCTATCTGCGCGGCACCACGATGGGGGTCTCGTGGCGCAAGGAGAACCTGCCCTACGCCTCGCGGATGATCTGGCGGCATATAGGGCTGGATCCGGACAAACGCCAGATGCTTTCGCGCTGCGGGCTGCTTCCTTTCGGGTCGCGGCATCTGCCTTCTGCGGTCCGGCGCTTCCTGGAGACGCCGGAGGCCGAAGTGCTGACCATTCCCGCAGAATACTGACGAGTGCGCGTGGCGGCCGCCACGCGCATTCAATTGCCGGCGCTCTCCATCCGTCGCGTCTGCAGGACCTTTTCCAGCCAGCCGATTTCCATTTCGGGAACCGACTTCAAAAGCAGATCGGTATAGTCGTCGAAGGGCGGCGAAAGGACCTTAGACTTCGGACCGAAGCGCACCAGCCGGCCGCGATGCATTACGGCGACGCTGTCGGCGATTGCCCGGACGATCGCGATGTCATGGGTGATGAAGACGTAGGAGACGGCGGTTTCCTCCTGCAGCTTCAGAAGCAGGTTCAGAATGCCCTCCGCCACCAGCGGATCGAGCGCCGAGGTCGGCTCGTCGCAAAGGATGAGTTCCGGTTGGGCGGCAAGCGCCCGGGCGATCGCGACGCGCTGCTTCTGTCCGCCGGAAAGCTCGGCCGGATAACGATCGAGGAAGCGGGTGCCCATTTCGATCTGGTCGAGCAATTCCTTCACCCGCTCGGTCTTCTTGGCGCCATGCATTCCGAAGTAGAAGGAGAGCGGCCGGCCGACGATATCGCGCACCGTCTGGCGCGGGTTCATCGCCGTATCGGCCATCTGATAGATCATTTGGATCCGCCGAAGCTCGTCGTTGGTTCGCCCCTTCAAGGCTTTCGGCAGTTCCTTTCCTTCGAAGGTGATGCGCCCTTCGCTCGGCGGCAGCAGGCCGGTGATGACGCGTGCGAGCGTCGACTTGCCCGATCCGGACTCCCCGACGACTGCAAGCGTCTGCCCCTTAGGCAGATGCATCGAAACGTCGTGCAGCACCTTGAAGCCGTTGGCGTAGCCGGCATGCACATGTTCGATCTTGAGAAGCGTGCCGGTCTGGTCCGGGGCCTCGACGCGTTTTTCCTGACGGACGCTGACGAGGGCGCGGGTGTATTCTTCCCTCGGGGCCTCGATCACCTGCTTCGTGGTGCCGTATTCCACGGTCTTGCCGTGACGCAGCACCATGATGTCGTCGGAGATCTGGGCGACGACCGCAAGATCGTGGGTAATGTAGAGCGCCGCCGTGTCGGTCTCTTCGATCGCGTGCTTGATGGCCGCGAGCACGTCGATCTGGGTCGTCACGTCGAGCGCGGTGGTTGGCTCGTCGAAGACGATCAGTTCCGGATTGGGGCAGAGTGCCATGGCGGTCATGGCGCGTTGCAACTGCCCGCCCGACACCTGGTGGGGATAGCGGTCGCCGAAGGTCTCCGGATTGGGAAGGCCGAGGACCTCGAAAAGATAGAGCGCGCGCCTGTTCGCCTCTTCACGGCTCATGACGCCGTGACGGACCGACGCCTCGATCACCTGATCGCCGAGCTTGTGCGCCGGGTTGAAGGCGGCTGCGGCGGACTGCGCGACGTAGCAGACATTGCGCCCGCGAACCGCGTTGATGCCGCTGCGGCCGAGCTTCAGGATGTCGCGGCCGTTGAGCAGCACCTCACCGCCGGTGATCCTCACGCCGCCGCGGCCATAGGCGAGCGCCGAAAGGCCGATGGTCGACTTGCCGGCACCGGACTCGCCGATGAGACCGAGCACCTTGCCTTTTTCGAGATCGAAGGAAACACCCTCGACCAACGTCACCACCTTCGGCGGTTCGCCCGGCGGATAGCTCGTCGCTTCGATCTTCAGGTTCTTGACGGAAAGCAGCTCAGGCATCGCCGCGGCCTCCTTTCAGGCTCGAGGTGCGCTTCATCAGCCAGTCGACGACGAGATTGACGCAGATGGCGAGGGCGGCGATCGCTCCGCCCGGGATGAGCGCGGCCGATATGCCGAAGATGATGCCATCCTTGTTGTCCTTGACCATGCCGCCCCAGTCGGCGGCCGGCGGCTGGATGCCAAGGCCGAGGAAGGAGAGGGTGGAGAGGAACAGGATCGAGAAGGCGAAGCGCAGACCGAACTCGGCGAGCAGCGGCGACAGCGTGTTCGGCAGGATTTCCCGGAAGATGATCCAGACATTGCCTTCGCCGCGTAACCGCGCAGCCTCGACGAATTCCATCACCGCGACATCGAGGGCGACGGCCCGGCCGATGCGGAAGACGCGCGTCGAGTCGAGCACGGCCATGACGAGGACCAGGATCCACAGATGCTGCGGCAGCACCGCGAGAACGACGAGTGCGAAGATCAGCGTCGGCACCGCCATCATCAGATCGTTGAAGCGGGAGAAGAACTGATCGACGAAGCCGCCCGTGACGGCTGCGGTGAAGCTCAGGATCATGCCGAGAGCGAAGGAGAGCACGGTTGCAGCCAACGCCACGAAGATGGTCGTGCGGGCACCGTAGATCAGGCGCGAGAGCAGGTCGCGGCCGAGATTGTCCGTGCCGAGCAGGAAATCGCCGCCGGCCGGGAGCCAGATCTCGCCGACCACCTCACGCTCGCCGAAGGGCGCCAGGACGGGCGCGAAGAGAGCGCACAGAAGCGCGATCGCGATGCCGATGATGCCTACCCAGGCACTGAAGGGAATGGATTTCAGGTTCATCGCGGGTGCCTCAGTCTCGGATTGGCGAGAATGGCGAGAATGTCGGCCGCCATGTTGAGGAAGATGTAGAAGGCCGCAAAGATCAGCCCGCACGCCTGCACGACGGGCATGTCGCGCACCGTCACGGCATCCACCATGTATTGCCCCATGCCGGGATAAACGAAGACGACCTCGACCACGACGACGCCGACGACCAGATAGGCAAGGTTCAGCGCGATGACGTTGATCACCGGGGCCACGGCATTGGGGGCGGCGTGCCGTGCGATGATGCGGAACGTGCCGAGCCCCTTGAGTTCGGCGGTTTCCACGTAGGCCGACGACATGACGTTGAGGATGGCCGCGCGCGTCATGCGCATCATATGGGCGAGGACCACGAGCACGAGGGTCGCAACCGGAAGTGCGATCGCCGAAAGGCGGTCCATGAAGCCCATGCTGGCGTAGACGGTGGCCGGGAAGGTGGCGACCCCCCATTTTACGGCGAAGAACATGATCAGCAGATAGCCGATGAAGAACTCCGGCAGAGAGATCGCCGCAAGCGATATCACGTTGATGATCTTGTCAGGCAGGCGGTTGCGGAATTGCACCGCGAGCATCCCTAGCCCCACGGCCAGCGGTACGGAGACGAGCGCCGCGAAGAAAGCGAGGAAGAGCGAGTTGCCGAGGCGGTTGCCGATCTGCTCGCTGACGGAATTCCTGCTCGCCCAGGACGTGCCGAAATCACCCTGCACGGCGCCGCCGAGCCAGCTGAGATAGCGCTCGCTCCAGGGGCGGTCGAGCCCGAGATCCTTGCGGATGTTCTCGACAGCCTGCGGCGTCGCCGACTGGCCGAGATAGGTGGTGGCGAAATCGCCGGGCAACGCCTCGATGCCGCCGAAGATCATCAGCGACACGGCGAAGAGCAGGCCGACGCTCAGTCCCAGGCGCTGAAGGATCAGCGCCGCGAGAGGACGGCGAAAGGCGAAGCGCCGCCAGAACGTGCCGCCGAGCTCGTCGGCGGCCGGGTCGGATTTGGCTGGGACACCGGAAAGATCGGGGGACCGCAGGGCTGTCTCGCCTGCGGTCGCATCCGTCACGACCGGACCCGTGATCGGTCCGCTTTCCATCATCAGGCGTCCAGCCATACCCTGGTCGCGACATAGCCGTTCGACATGTCGTTGCCGATGTCGTGGACGTAGCCCTTCACCGTTTTACCGGCCGCGTTCACGAAGTCGTTGAACATCGGCAGGATCAGGCCGCCTTCGTCGCGCACCATCATCGCCATGGTGCGGTACATGTCCTTGCGCTTCGCTTCGTCCAGCTCGGAACGTGCTTCGAGCAGGATCTTGTCGAAATCCGGACGCTTGAAGCGGGTATCGTTCCAGTCGGCTGTCGAGAGATAGGCGGTGGAGTACATCTGATCCTGGGTCGGACGCCCGCCCCAATAGGATGTCGAGAAGGGTTGGACGTTCCAGACGTTGGACCAATAGCCGTCGCCCGGCTCGCGCTTGACCTCGATCTCGATGCCCGCCTTCTTGGCGCTCGCCTGGTAGAGGACGGCGGCATCGACCGCGCCCGGGAAAGCGACGTCCGAGGTGCGCAGCAGCACCGGGCCGCTATGGCCGGACTTCTTGTAGTGGAATGCCGCCTTGTCCGGATCGTAGGCGCGTTGCTCGATACCTTCGGGGAAGAGCGCATAGGTGTCGTTGATCGGGAAGTCGTTGCCGACCTTGCCGTAGCCGCCAAGAATGCGCTGTACCAGCGTCTCGCGATCCATCGCGTATTTCAGCGCCATGCGCAGGTCGTTGTTGTCGAACGGCGCCGTGTTGCAATGCATGATGAAGACGTAATGTCCTCGGCCCGACGTGTTGAGGATTTCGACGGTCGGCGCCTTCTTCAACAGGTTGACCGTCTTCGGGTCGACGCGGTTGATGAAGTGGACCTGGCCCGAGGACAGCGCCGCGATGCGCGCCGTCGCGTCGTTCATCGCGATCAGTTCGACGGAATCGACGTAGCCGCGGTCGGTGCGCCAGTCGTCGGCATTTCTTTCGAATGTGGCCCGCACGCCCGGCTCGAAGCTTGCGACCTTATAGGGGCCGGTCCCGATCATCGCGTCGGGATTGTCCGTGCCGCCGTTCGGCTGGATGATGAGGTGATAATCGGTCAGCAGCAGCGGCAGGTCCGCATTGCCCTCCGTCAGCGTCAAGACGAGCTTGTCGCCGTCGGCCTTGATTTCCTTGATGGATTTCATCACGCCGAGCGCGCCGGACTCGGACTTTTCGTCCGTGTGTCGCTGCAGGGTCTTGATGACGTCGTCGATCGTCAGTTCCTTGCCGTCGTGGAATTTGACGCCTTTGCGGATGGTGAAGGTCCAGGTGGCGGCGTCGGCGGAGGGCTCCCAGGATTCTGCAAGCGCCGGCACCGGTTCGCCGGTCGTCGGGTGGCTCTCGACGAGCATGTCGCCCCAGTTCCGGCCGACCACGAACATGAATTGCGACAGCGCCTTTGCGGGATCCCGCGAATCGGTGGCGGCTGCCCCTTCGAGGCCGAGCTTCAGGTGACCGCCGCGCTTCGGCTCCTGCGCCGCGGCGCTGGACGCGAAGAGCGTATTCGCCGTAGACACAGCAATGCCGAGGGCGGCGGCGCGTCCGAGAAATTCACGCCGGTTCATTTTGCCGAGCATGACCTGACGTGCCAAATAGTCTTTGTAATCGCTCATTCCCCTGTTCCCTTCTTCAGCCGGCATTCGCCGTTCGTTGTGATTGGTAGAGTGTTCGCGTATTTGCCATCGGTCGAGATGGCCGGAGGTGGTTTGCAGTCCACCGGGATCGTCTCTATCCTGACCTCCTTGTCGTCTCTTTGCGCGTTATCCGCGTTGTTCACCCATAAGGCTAAACGCTTGGACGTGGCTTGTAACGTCCTAAATTATAAATCTTTTCCATAAGCATGTCTTATGGAAAGACTGCTCAGCCGCACGCGCCGGTGCTCGCGACGCGTCACGCTGAAGGCCGGCATCCTCCGGCTTCCACTCTGTCCGCGGCCGAAGAGGCCGCGTATCTCAGCGTCCCTTCCAGACCGGGTCGCGCTTCTCCGCAAAGGCGCGGGCGCCCTCGAGCTGGTCCTCGCTCGAATAGAGGACATCGACTGTCCTGAACTGGCGACGGGTTACCTTGTTCATGGTCGTCTGGAAGTCCCGGCCCTCGGCATCGCGGACCACTTCCTTGATTGCGGCATAGACGAGCGGCGGGCCGCTTTCGAGCAGGCGCGCCAGTTCCCAGGCCCGGTCCATCAGCCGTCCGGCCGGCAGGATCTCGTTGACGAAGCCCCAGCGGTTCGCTTCGACCACGTCGAGCCAGCGGCCGGTGAGCAGCATGTCCATGGCGATATGGTAGGGGATTCGCTTCGGCAGCTTGATTGAAGCGGCATCGGCGAGCGTGCCCGAGCGGATTTCCGGGAGTGCGAAACTCGCATGTTCGGCTGCGAGGATGATGTCGGTCGAAAGCGCGATCTCCAGGCCGCCACCGCAACAAATGCCGTTGACGGCCGCGATGATGGGCTTGTTAAGGTCGCGCAGCTCCTGCATCCCGCCGAAACCGCCGACGCCGTAGTCTCCATCGACTGGATCGCCTTCCGCGGCCGCCTTCAGGTCCCAGCCGGGGCAGAAGAATTTCTCGCCGGCGCCGGTGATGATCGCGACCCTGAGCGCCGGGTCGTCCCGGAAATCGCGGAAGATTTCGCCCATGACGCGGCTGGTCTTCAGGTCGATGGCGTTGGCCTTCGGCCGGTCGATCGTGACTTCGAGAATGCCGCCTTCGCGGCGCGTAAGGATCGGTCCGGTCATGGGCTCATTTCCTCCGGCGGATCAGGGCGTCGGCGGCAACGGCTCCGTGGCCGTCCGGCAGCACCATTATAGGATTGATATCGAGTTCTTCGAGTTTGGAAGCGTTTGCAACGACATAGGATGCCGCGGCAGCGACAGTTCCCGCCAAGGCGGCGATATCGCCCTTGGGATTGCCGCGATAGCCGTCGAGCAGCTTGGCGATCTTCAGGCCCGCAATCGCATCGCGGATCATCTCTTCGGTGACCGGCAGCGTGAGGATCGCGGAATCCTCCAGCAATTCGACGAGAATTCCGCCCGCGCCGATCGTCAGCACCGGACCTGCGACCGCGTCGCGCATCGCCCCGACGATCAGCTCCGCCACAGGCCTGGCGATCATCTTCTCGACGAGGTAACCGGAGGCAACCGCAGCCATGCCTCGCGCCGCTGTGATGACCTCCTGACGGCTTGTCAGATTGACCTTGACCGCACCGGCTTCGGTCTTGTGCGCCACGCCGAGGCCCTTGAGGACCACGGGGAAGCCGAGGGCCTCGGCCGCCGCTGCGGCTTCCTCGACTGTCGCGGCGCTCCTGCCACCGGGAATGATGACGCCCGCTGCCGCGAGCTCAGCCTTCGCTTCGGCTTCGCTCAGGGTGACGATCTCGCCTCCCTCAGGGCGCGAGCGGAGGAGGGGAGGTGCTGCGGGCTTCGCCCAGATCGCTCCGATCGCAGCGGCGGTCTCGATGGCGGCGAGCGCCTCGTCGATGCCGAAGAAGGGCACGACGCCCGCCGACACCAGCGAGAGCGCGGTTTCCTCGGGCATGTTCTCGCCGAGGCTCGCAACGATACCGGCGACCGCGCCGGTAGCCTTCGTCGCATCGATGATCGCCTCACAGGTCGTGACCCAGTCGGCCGCGTCGCATCGGTCGAGCCGCGGGAAATCGAGCACGATCAGGTTGAGGGCATAGCCGCCGCGCATCATGGCCGTGAAGGCGGCCGTCTGCTTCTCGCGATTTCCCCAGACGAAGGTGTGGTAGTCGAGCGGATTGGCGATCGTCACCATTTCGCCGAGGCTTTCGCGCAGCGGCTGGCGCTGTTCCTCCCTGAGTGCCCGGAAATTGACTTTGCGCCGGACGCCGGCATCCGCCATCAGCGATGCCTCGCCGCCCGAACAGCTCATCGAGGAGATATCGGCGCTGGGCAGCGGCCCATGAAGATGCAGCAGCTTCAGCGTTTCGAGCAACTCGGGCAGCGTATCGACGCGGCCGATGCCGAGGCGGGCGAGCAGGGCCGAGGAGACCCGGTCGTTGCCGGCTAGCGAGGCGGTATGGGAGACGGTTGCAAGCTGGGCTGCTTCCGATTTCCCGACCTTCAGCGTGACCACGGGTTTGCCCAGCTCGCGTGCGCGGGCGGCAAGCCTTTCCAACGCCTCGATACTGTCGAAGCCTTCGATATGGAGACCGACGGCGGTGACGCGCGGATCCTCGAGCACGGCGCAGGCGATGTCGGAAAGGCCCGTCTGCGCCTGGTTGCCGGCCGTCATGACATAGGCCAGCGGCAGCCCGCGCTTCTGCATGGAGATGTTGCAGGCGATGTTGGAAGATTGCGTGAGGATCGCGACGCCGCGTTCGACCCGAAGCATGCCGTGCTGGTCGGGCCAGAGCAGCGCGCCGTCCAGCATGTTGATGAAACCGTAGCAGTTGGGCCCGACGATCGGCATGTCGCCGGCCGCCGCGACGAGCGCCTCCTGCAGGTCGTTGCCGTCGGCAAGCTCGTTTGCCGCCTCGCGGAAACCGGAGGCGTAGCAGACGGCACCCCCGGCGCCGCGCGCCGCGAGATCGCGGATGATCTCGATCGTGAGCGCGCGGTTGACCCCGACGAAGGAGGCATCCGGCGCCCCCGGCAGGTCGGACACCGAGCGATAGCAGCGGCGGCCGAGGATTTCTTCTTCGCGCGGGTGGACCGGCCAGATGTCGCCGGCAAAGCCCATCTTGTCGCATTGCTCGATGACGCGGCGCGCCTCCTTGCCGCCGAAGACGGCGATGGAGCGTGGGCGGATGAGACGGTCGAGGGAGCGGGGAGTGGAGGTCATGCCGCGCCCCCGGGGAGTGCGCCGGGGAGATGCCCGGCAGGGCAGAGGGGGGTAATTTGCGGAAGCTCGCCCATCGTTCAGGCCCCCAGCGGCCGGAGCAGATCGCGGCTGATGATGTGTCGCTGGATCTCGGACGTCCCATCCCAGATGCGCTCGACGCGGGCGTCGCGCCAGAAGCGGGCGAGCGGCAGGTCGTCCATGAGTCCCATGCCGCCATAGATCTGGATCGCCTCGTCTGTGACGCGGGCGAGCATTTCGGTGGCATAGACCTTGGCCGAAGCGATCTCGCGGTTGGACGGCAGGCCCTGGTCGAGCCGCCAGGCGGCCGAGAGTGTCAGAAGGTCGGCCGCGTCGATCTCGGTGATCATGTCGGCAAGCTTGAAGGAGACTCCCTGGTTGGCGCCGATCGGCTTGCCGAACTGCTTGCGCTCGGCCGCGTAGGAGAGTGCGTAATCGAAGGCGCGACGGGCGCGGCCGACGGAGGTGGCCGCCACGGTCAGGCGCGTGGCGTAGAGCCAGTCGTTGGCAATATCGAAGCCTTTATGGGCCTCGCCGAGGATCTGGGCGGAAGGCAGGCGGCAGTCGTCGAAAGTCAGGATGCAGTTCTTGTAGCCGCGATGCGAGACGGAATTGTAGCCCTCGCGGATTTCGAAGCCGGGGGTGCCGCGATCGACCAGGAAACAGGTGATCTTCTTCTTCGGTCCGCGCGGCGTCTGCTCCTCGCCGGTGGCGACGAAGACGATGACGAAATCGGCAATGTCGGCATGGCTGATGAAGTGCTTCGTCCCGTTGACGATCCAGTCGTCGCCGTCCTGCCGTGCGAAGCATTTCATCCCGCGCACGTCCGAGCCGGCATCCGGTTCGGTCATGGCGAGCGCGTCGAACTTGTCGCCGCGGACGGCCGGGAGCAGGTATCGCTCTCGCTGATCCTCGTTGCAGGCCATCAGGATGCCGGAGGGCCGCCCGAAAAAGACGGTGAGGCCCATGGACCCGCGGCCGAGCTCGCGCTCGACCAGAGTGAAGGTCAGATGGTCGAGGCCGGCGCCGCCGACCTCTTCCGGGAAGTTGCAGGCGAAGAAGCCGAGTTCCTTGCATTTGCGGGCGATTTCCAGCCCGAGTTCGCGCGGCACCACTCCGGTCCGCTCGACCTCGTTCTCATGCGGATAGATCTCGGTCTCGACGAAGGTGCGGACCGTGTCGACGATCATCTGCTGTTCTTCGGTCAGTGCGAAATTCATTGTTCTCCCTCGTCAATTCTGGTGCGCGCGGCAGATCGCTCCTCAACGATCTGCTGCGGGCTCTCGGGCGGTGCCCCTCTCCTCGGGCTAATCCGAGGACTATCCCTCTCCCCGTCGGGACGTCCTTGGGACGGGGAGAGGTGCCGGCAGGCGGATGAGGGGCTCTTATCCCGCCAGCATCGCCATCACCGTTTCTGCCCCACATGCCGTCCCGCGCCCTCGGGCGCGTCCAGCTTCGCATGACCTTCCGCGATCGGCTTCAGCTTGGCCATCACCTCCGCCGGTGCCGGCACGGACTTGCCGGCCTTGGCGTCGACATGCAGCATCATCTGTTCGGCGGTGGCGATGACGTCGCCCGACGCCGCATCGTGAATGCGCGTGAAGAAGTGAATGCGCTTCTCGTCCGACGAAAGAAGCTGCAGGGTCGTATAGAGCGCCTGTCCGAGCTTGGCTTCGCCGAGATGACGAATGTGGGTCTCGACCGTGTAGTAGCTGTGGCCGGCCTCGACATAGGCGAAGTCGACGCCGATCAACTTGAGCAGTGCGTCCGAGGTGTCGCCGAAGAGCTGTAAGTATCGATGCTCTGTCATGTGGCCGTTGTAGTCGACCCAGGCGGCGTTGGCCCTGGTATCGACCAGACGCAGCGGCCCGGACGCGTCCAGGCTTTTCGACGGACTGCCGCCCTTTTCCCAAAGCCGCTTCTCGAAATCGGCGAGCAGCTTGCCGGCACCCCAGCCTTTGCCGCCGTCGCCGGCCTTCAAGGCATGCATGATGCCGACGAGGTTTTCGTCCCGGATGCGTTCGAGTTCGCGGATGGAGCGACCGGCGGCCTGCGCGTCCGATTGTGCCCCGATCTTCTCGACGAGCGCGTCGTCGAGATCGACCACGTCGGTGAATTTCGTCCAGGGCCATTTGAGGCAAGGGCCGAACTGGGCGAGGAAATGGCGCATGCCCGCTTCGCCGCCGGCGATGCGATAAGTCTCGAAGAGACCCATCTGTGCCCAGCGCATGCCGAAGGAATAGCGCATGACGTCGTCGAGAGTCTCGGTATCGCAGATGTCGTCCTGGATCAGCCAGAGTGCTTCGCGCCAGAGCGCCTCGAGCAGGCGGTCGCCGACGAAGGCCTCTATCTCCTTGGCGATGACGACGCCCTTCATGCCGATCTCGGCGACCGCTTCCTCGGCGCGCCCGATCGTTTCCGGCGACGTTTTCTTGCCGCCGACGAGCTCCACCAGCGGCAGCAGATAGACCGGGTTATAGGGATGGGCCACGAACATGCGTTCTGGGTGTTTCATCTCGGCCTGCAGGTCGGACGGGAGCAGGCCCGAAGTGGAGGAGCCGATGAGGGCATCGGGCCGGGCGGCCGCATCGATCTCGTTGATGACGCCGCGCTTCAACGGCAACCGTTCGGGCACGCTTTCCTGAATCCAGTCAACGTCCTCGACTGCTTCCTGAATGCTCTTGCAGAAGGTGAATTTGCCGCGCGGCGGAAGCGGCGCCATGGTCAGCATGCCATAGGCGCGTTCCGCGTTGGCCATGACCTCGCCGATGATGCGCTCGGCTTCCGGATGCGGGTCGAAGATGTTGACGTCTATTCCTGCAAGCGCAAAACGCGCAGCCCAGGCCCCGCCGATGACGCCGCCGCCGATACAGGCGGCCCTGGTGATTGTGGTCATTCCCCTCTCCATTCAAAATGTCGTAAGAGCCGCTCCCGATCCCTTCGGGACCGACCTCCCCACAAAGGGGAGGGACAGGTGGCGCCTGCCGCGGCAGGTTAAGTCCTCCCCTTGTGGGGAGGGTTGGGAGGGGTCTTGTTACCGCTTCGTCAGCTTCAGCTTCCTGCGGACCTCCTCCGGACCGATGATCTTCGCGCCCATGCTCTCGACGACGGAAACCGCTTTCTCCACGAGCTGGGCATTGGTCGCCAGCTGGCCCTTGCCGACATAGAGATTGTCTTCCAGGCCGACGCGGACGTTGCCGCCGGCAAGGATTGCGGCAGCGGGATAGGCCATGGCGTTGCGGCCGATCGAGAAGGCGGAAAAGGTCCAGTTCGAGGGAACGTTGTTGACCATGGCCATGAAGGTGTTGAGATCGTCCGGCGCGCCCCACGGAATGCCCATGCAGAGCTGGATCAGCACCGGATCCTCGATCAGGCCTTCTTCGGCGAGTTGCTTGGCGAACCACAAATGCCCGGTATCGAAGGCCTCGATCTCCGGACGCACGCCGAGTGCGGTCATCTGCCGTGCCATCTCGCGCAGCATCGACGGCGTATTGGTCATGACGTAATCGCCGAGCGAGAAATTCATGGTGCCGCAGTCGAGCGTGCAGATTTCCGGCAGGCATTCGGCGACATGCGCGACGCGTTCGGTGGCGCCGGCCATGTCCGTGCCCTTCTCGTTGACGGGGAAGGGGCTCTCGACGTTACCGAATACGAGGTCTCCGCCCATGCCGGCGGTCAGATTGAGCACCACGTCGATGTCGGCGGAGCGGATGCGGTCGGTCACCTCCCTGTAGAGGTCGAGCCGCCGCGCAGGCGCGCCGGTGTCGGGATCGCGGACGTGACAGTGGACGACCGCGGCACCCGCCTTGGCGGCCTCGATCGCCGATTCGGCGATCTGTTTCGGCGTGACCGGAACGTGGCTGGATTTCGAGACGGTGTCTCCTGCGCCGGTGACGGCGCATGTGATGAACACCTCGCGGTTCATGCTGAGCGGCATTGATGTCCTCCCTTTCGTTGCCCGTATTACGGGCCAGAAAGTGCCGCGTTGCTTTGCATTAAGAGAAGCATCCTATACATTATCGGAATTCTCTGGAGGAAGTTTTGCCGTGGACAGCAGCATCGCGCAGGCGCAGCATATCGACCTTCTGATCTTGCCGGAGACCAATCTCATCCTTGTCGCATCGGTTGTCGAACCGTTGCGCGCCGCCAATCGCATCGCCGGGCGCACGCTTTACAGCTGGAGCCTGTTCAGTCCGGACGGGAGGGCGATCGAGACGAAGAGCGGCATTCCCGTCCCGGTGGCCGGCGCCTTCCGCCCGCAGCGCGAGACGGCGCCGCTCTTCGTGCTTTCCAGCTACCACTGGCAGCGCAGCGCCACCTCGCAGCTCAAGATGCTCCTGTCGCAGACGGCGCGGCACCGGGAGATGATGGCCGGAATCGAATCCGGCTCCTGGCTGCTGGCGGAGACGAGCCTCCTCGACAATTTCTCGGCCACCACCCACTGGGAGGATTTCGAGGATTTCGCCGCCGCCTATCCGCAGGTGACGATGGTGCGCGAGCGTTTCGTCATCGACCGAAAACGCATCACCACCGGCGGCTCGCTGCCGACGCTGGACCTGATGCTGGAACTGATCCGCCGCGCGCACGGCTATTCGCTGGCGCTCGAAGTGTCGCGCCTCTTCATCTACGAGCAGGAACGCACCCGCGGCGACCTCCTGCAGGTACCCGCGATCGGCAACATGCGCATTCTCGAGACCCGCGTCGGCGCCGCGGTCAAGCTGATGGAAGAAACGGTCGAGGCTCCGCTGACGCTCGCGCGGCTGGCGCGCCGCGTGGGGGTCAGTGCCCGGCACCTTCAGGATCTCTTCAAGGAGACCATGGGCGTCGCGCCGCACGAACACTATCTGGCGCTGCGGCTGAACGCAGCGCGGCGCAAGGTGATCGAAACGCGGATGGAGTTCGCCGACATTGCGGCGATTTCCGGCTTCAATTCATCATCTTCATTTTCGCGCAGCTATCGCGCGCATTATCGCGAAAGCCCCAGCGAGACGCGCCGGCGGCTCAAGCTGAAGAACTGATTCAAGGGCTTCAGGCGGAAGATGAGCGAAGCTGAGTTTTGCGAGTCGAATCAGAGGTCTGCGGCCAATCCATCGAGAGATGATTCAGCGATCAGACCACCGTCTCGCCCCCGTCCACCACGAGGATCTGTCCCGTCATGTAGGAGGAACGGTCGGAAACAAGGAAGAGGATCGACTCGGCGATCTCGTCGACGCTCGCCCAGCGGCCGAGCGGAACCCTCTCGCGGATATAGGCTTCGATGGCCTCGCGCCCGCCCATCTGGTCGATGAAGGGTTCGTTGAAGGGCGTGTCGACCCAGCCGGGGCAGAGAGCGTTCACCCTGACACCGTATTTCGCATAGTCCCCCGCCATCTGCCGGGTCATGGCGATGACCGCGTGTTTCGTCGTCGTATAGGCGATCATCTCACGATCGTAGAGGACGCCGGACGAAGACGACGTGTTCACGATCACGCCGCGGCCGGCCGCCTTCATCGAGGGCATGACGAGGCGTGCAGCCATGAAATGGGCGCGGACGTTGAGGTTCCAGGACCGGTCGAAACCCGCCACCTCGACCTTTTCCAGGTCGCCGGCGACCTGCGCGCCGGCGTGATTGTGCAGGATGTCGATCCGCCCGTGCCGATAGAGGATATCGGCGATGCCGTCCGCAAGCGCTTCGTCGTCGGTGACGTCGACCGCGAGCGCTTCAGCGCTGCCGCCCCTGGTGGCGATCGCCGCCACGGTTTCGCCCGCGGCTTCCACGCTGCGGTCGACGACGACCACATGGGCGCCTTCGCGGGCCATGATGGCGGCACCCGCCCGGCCGATTCCGGAGCCCGCTCCGGTCACGATCGCGATCCGGTCATTCAGGATCATGGTTTCACTCCCCGGATTTGCTTTTCTTTTCGCGCATGAGCACGCGGGCGGTCAGGATAAGGAACAGCGAGGCGACCAGGACCAGGGTCGCGATCGCGTTGATTTCGGGCGTCACCCCGCGGCGGATCGAGGCGAAGACATAGATCGGCAGGGTCGTCTTCGAGCCGGCGACGAAGAAGGCGATGATGAAGTCGTCGAAGGAGAAGGTGAAGGCGAGGAGAAAGCCCGCGAGGATCGACGGCAGGATCTGCGGCAGCACGATCAGCCGGAAAGTGGTGAGCGGCGTCGCATAGAGGTCGCCCGACGCCTCGACGATGTCGCGGCCGAGGCTCGCGATGCGCGCCTTGACGATCATGGTGACGAGCGCCATCGAGAAGAGCCCGTGGGCGGCGATGATGGAGCCGTAACCGAGTCCCAGTTGCGGCGGCTGATCGCCCGGCCAGAGGGCTGCAATCGTCGGGTTGACGAAGGAGAAGACAGCGACGAGTGCGACCAGCGTCGCGATGCCGATGACGACGCCCGGGACGACGATCGCCGCGGCGAAGAGAGCATCGAAGAGCGCGCGCATGCGGGAGCCAAGCCGTTCCATGCCGAGCGCCGCCATGGTGCCGAAGACGGCGGCAAGCGTGCCGCTGGTGAAGGCGATGATCAGGCTGTTCTGCAGCGCCGAGACGAGAAAGGTGTTGCCGAGCGCCTTGCCGTACCAGGCAAGCGAAAAGCCCGTGAACTCGCTCGCATTGCGGCCGGCATTGAACGAGAAGAGCACGACCAGGGCGATCGGCGCATAAAGGAAGAGATAGACGGAGGAAATGAAGGCGCGCATCAGACGAGATCCACCTGTCTTGTTCCTGCGACCTTCCAGGCGATTCGCATCGCCACCATGAGCACGACGACGACGACGGCGACGAGTGTCACGGCGATCGCCGATCCGAAGGGCCAGTTCCGAGACTGCAGGAAGAGATCGACCAGCGCATTGCCGATGAAGAAGACCTTGCCGCCGCCGAGCAGCTGCGGGATCAGATACTCGCCGAGAAGCAGGATGGTGACGAGCGCGACGCCCGTCATGACGCCCGGCAGCGACAGCGGCAGAGTGACACCGAGAAAGGTGGAGACCGGCTTGCCGCCAAGATCGGCCGAAGCCTCCAGCAGGCGGCGGTCGAGCTTTTCCAGGCTCACATAGATCGGCATGATCATCAGCGGCAGATAGCCGTAGACGATGCCGAGCAGCACGGCGCCGGGCGTATTCAGCATGCGGACGTCTTCGATGCCGATCATCGACAGGAGATTGGGAATGCCGCGCGAGCCGAGGATGTACATCCAGGCATAGGTACGCACGAGCAGGCTCGTCCAGAAAGGAACGACGACGAGCGAGACGAGTATGAGGCGGTAGCGCGTATTTGCCTTGACGGCGAGGTAATAGGCGACCGGATAGGCGACGATGAGGCAGAGCAGGGCGCCGGCCGGGGCGAGCATCAGCGTGTTCCAGAAGGCGGCCGCGCGAGTCGGCAGATTGGCGAACTGCGCAAAGGTGAAGGCCGGCTGGTATCCGCCTTCAGGCGCCCGCTCGCCAAAGGCGAAGACGAGCATGGCGATGAATGGGAGAACCAGGAAGACGGTGAGCCACGCGGCCGCCGGCGCAATCAGCGCCGCCGTAACCAGTTTCCTCTTCGTGTTCGTTGCTGCCTGCATGATTGTCCGTGAACTGGAATGAAACTGCCCCTCACCCTAACCTCTCCCCGCAGGCGGGGAGAGGTTAGGGACGTCGCGGCTTGTGTCCTTCTCCCCGTTAAACGGGGAGAAGGACGCGGCAGCGGGATGAGGGGCATCTTGCCCGTATGTTCAAGCCGATTTGAAGCGCGCCATCAGCTCGGCGCGGCCGGGATCCGTCAGCGTCACCGCAGCGCCGAATTCGAGCGGGGTGAGGGCCGCTTCGTCCGGATAGACGATCTTGTTCGAGGTGACATCGGCCGGGAGCAGCTTCATGACGCGGCTGTCGGTCGTAGGCGCGCCGTTGGCGATGTGTTCTTTAACGGCATTTTCCGGGGTCATCAGGAAATCGAGCAACGCGTAGCCCGCGGGCTTGTTCGCTGCACTCTTCGGGATCGCATAGAAGTCCGACCAGATCTCGCCGCCGTCCTTGCCGAGCACGAACTTGATCTCCGGCATGTCGCGATTGAGTTGGGCCCCGTCATTGGTCCAGCACATGGTCATCCACGCATCGGTCGCGCGCATCGAGGGCTGATAGTCGCTGTTGATGGCATAGAGATGCGGCTTGACCTTGATCAGCAACTCTTCGGCCTTGGCGAGCTCTTCGGGCTTGACCGAATTGAAGGAAAAGCCGAGCGAGACCAGCGCGTTGCCGATGGTGGTGAGCTGATAGTCGTGCACCATGGCGCGGCCGTCGGCTTCCGTCATCGCGACCTCGAAGAAGTCCTTCCAGCTCGCAACCGGCGCCTTGATCTTGTCGGAATTCACCGCGATCCCGGTGGTTCCCCAGTTCTTCGGCACGGCATAGGTCTTTCCGTCGACGATGCCTTCATTGGTGAAGCGCTCATTTTCCGTAGAGGCGTCGTAGTTGGGCAGCTTGGAAAGTTCGAGCTCGTCGATCAGGCCGAGCTTCACATAGGTCGAGATCGTGTAGTTCGTGGGGACGAAGAGGTCCCAGCCGGTGCCGCCCGCCTGCAGCTTCGCCAGCATTTCCTCGTTGGAACCGAAGACGTTGACTTCGACCGCAACGCCGGTCGCAGCGGTAAAGGCTTCGAAGGTGGCGGGGTCGTGATAGTTCGGCCAGGTGGCGATCGACATCTGCGTGCCGAGGTCGCCGGCGGCGTAAGCGGCGGAGTTGAAGAGGCCGGGCTGGCGCGCCAATACGGCCGTCGCGAGGCCGAGGCCGGTGACGCCGAGGAAGTGACGACGCGAAACGGAGCCGCGCTTCAGGCGCATCAGCTCGTCGGCAAGCTTGTCCGCGGTGATCGGGGCATTCTCTCTGTACCACTTGGTCATGATGCTGTTCCCTTATCGTTGACGTCAATTGATTGCGGCAGATCGGGCCCTTCAGGCCGGAAAGACATGCATTGCATTCGGGTCGAAGCTTAGCCCGATCCTTTCGCCGGGCTCGGCGAGATCGCTGTCGTTCAGGCTGCGGCGGTCTGCGGTTACGAGAAAATCGCCGAGGCCCTCGACCTCGACCGAATATTCGACGGACGAGCCCAGGAAGATACGGTGGGTCACCGTGCCGCGCAGCGCAGCGCTGCCGTCACGCACCAGGCTTATCGCCTCCGGGCGCAGCGCAACCATGACGGGGCCTGCCGTGCCGTTGGCGCGGGCGGGCTTGGCAAGTCCGACGCCATTGGTGAGGAGGACCGCGCCGGCGCCGGGTTCGATCGACCCGGCGATGCGGTTGGCCTTGCCGACGAAATCGGCGACGAAGAGACTTGCCGGGCGGTCGTAGATCTCCTGCGGCGGTCCGATCTGCACGATGCGGCCGGTGCTCATGACGCAGACGAAGTCGCTCATCGAGAGCGCCTCTTCCTGATCGTGCGTGACGAGCACGAAGGTGATGCCGAGCTCGCGCTGCAGGCTCTGCAGTTCGATCTGCATGGCGGTGCGCAGCTTCTTATCGAGCGCTGCGAGCGGCTCGTCGAGGAGCAGCACCTTCGGCTTGTTGACGATGGCGCGGGCGAGCGCCACGCGCTGCTGCTGTCCGCCGGACATTTCGTGGATCCGGCGCTTGCCGAAGCCGCCGAGGCGGACCATCTCCAGCGCCTCCTGAGCACGCCGGGTGATCTCGGCGGCCGGGATGCGGGGACGCATTTGCCTCAAGCCATAGGCGACGTTCTGCTCGACATCGAGATGCGGGAAAAGCGCATATTGCTGGAACACCATGTTGACCGGCCGGCGATAGGCAGGCACGCCGTTCATTGGCTGGCCGCCGATATAGACCATGCCTTCGCTCGGCTGCTCGAAGCCGCCGATCATGCGCAGGCATGTGGTCTTGCCGCAGCCGGATGGGCCGAGCAGCGCAATGAAGGCGCCCTTCGGCACCGTCAGGTTGATGTCCGATACGGCCGTCACGCTGCCATAGCGTTTGGCGACCGAACGGAATTCGATGTCGTTCGTCGAAGCGGATGTCACGTCTGTTCCCTGCGGTCGTTCTTGGAATTGCTCGCGGTTCATGCACCGCCGCTTCCACCGTCATTATCGGATAGCCTAGTCAAAAGCGCCCGGGCCGGTATATACCCCAAGAGAGGTATTTCAACCCAAAACGCCCTGTGGGAGGAGTATACCCCAGAGCGGCGGAGCGACCCGGGAGAACCGTTTGGGCATCGACCTCGACAGACTTTTTCAGGCGATGGCGCCGCTGGTGAACGGCGCCCCGATGGATGACGAGGCTGTCGGCTGCACATTCCGGGGACTGATGTCCACCCTGATGACGTTCGATTACGTCGTCGTCTTCGCCTATCGCGGAAAAGAACGGCCGCTCGACCTTTACAGTACGTTCGACGCCGAGGATCACGTGCTCTTCGTGAGCCTCTATCAGGCCGGACCTTATCTGCTCGATCCGTTCTATCACGCCGCTCGTGCCCCCAAGCCCGGCGTGTGGCGCATGCGCGAACTGGCGCCCGACCGCTTTTTCTCGAGCGAGTACTACCGGACCTACTACGTCCAGACGGGACTTGCCGAGGAGGTCGGCTTCTTCGTGCCGGTCAGCGAACAGGTCACCGTCGTCCTCTCCTTGATGCGGCGGGAGGCGACGGGGGTCTTCAGCGCGACGGAATTCGCATTGCTGAAGAAGGCGGAGCTGCTGGTGGCGGCCCTCGTGCGCCATCATTGGGCGGAACTCGACCGTCGCTTCGATATGGCGCTCGCGAAAAAGGGCCGGGGCCGCCGGAAGGCGGCACATCCTCCGGCAGACGGGGTCTGGCGGCACCTCAATCTTACCGAGCGGGAAGCGGCGATCATCGAACTCGTGCTCCAGGGCCATTCTTCCGAATCGATCGGATTGAAGCTCGGCATTTCGACGGGCACGGTCAAAGTCCACCGCCGCAACGTCTATCGGAAGCTCGGCATTTCCTCGCAAACCCAGCTCCTGTCTCTCTACATCAAGAATCTCGGCCATTAGAGAGGCGGGCTTCCGCTTCTGCCGATCACCTGACGCCGTCGGATTTCGAAAACTCCGCGGGACGCATCGCCGATGTGCCCGCGTTTTTTCGGCATGCGACCAACTGAGACTTGACAATTTTTTCAACCCGTGAAAATTATTTCATATCGAGATAAAAATATCATGCGCTGCAAAATTTGTCATGCAGCGCAGCATCGGGTGGGAGGATATGGCGAGCATCGGTGGAATGGCTGTCCGCGACGACGAGGCGAGCATGGCGACCCGCGCCGCCTGGCTGCATTACGCCGGCGGGCTGACCCAGGCCGAGGTCGCCAAGCGCCTGGGGCTCACGTCGCTCAAAGCACACCGGCTGATCATGAAGGCCAACCAGGAAGGGTTGGTGAAAGTCTATATCGACGGGGACGTCTCCGAATGCGTCGAGCTGGAGCAGAAGCTTTCCAGCCGTTACGGCCTGGACTATTGCGAGGTGGTCCCGGACTTCGACAGCGACGACCTGCCGCTGAAGGCGCTCGGCATCTCCGGGGCGCAGTTTCTCAGACGCGAGATCGAGCGCGGAGAGACGGCGCTGATCGGCGTCGGCCACGGACGCACGCTCGCAGCCAGCATCGAGTACATGCCGCGCACGGCGAGCAACAACACCCGCTTCGTTTCTCTGCTCGGCGGGCTCACGCGAAAATTCTCCGCCAATCCGCATGACGTTATCCACCGCCTGGCAGAGCGCACGGGCGCCGAAGCCTATGTGATGCCGGTGCCGTTCTTCGCCAATACGGTCGAGGATCGCGATGTCCTTTTCAGCCAGCGCGGCGTGCGGGAGGTCTTCGATCTCGCGAAGTCGGCCGACCTTCTGATGGTCGGGATCGGCACGGCCGAGCGCGAGGCATCGCTTGTGGCGACCGGGATGATCGAGATGCGTGAAATAGCGGAGATCCAGAAAGCCGGCGGCGTGGGCGAGCTGCTCGGTCACTTCTTCGACGAGAAGGGCAGGCCGATAGAGACCGCGCTTTCGAACCGCACCTTCACGCTTGGCCGGCAGGACCTGAAGAACCGCCGCACCGTGGCGATTGCCGGGGGCAGGGTCAAGACGCGCCCGATTCGCGCGGTCCTGGAGAGCGGGTTCCTGAGCGGACTCATCACCGACGAGCGCACTGCGCAGACGCTCGCCGCTTGAGAAAACACGGGACCGGGGAGCGACGAAAATCGGCGCTGCGGTCCAGGGAGGCAATACCGGTTGGGTAGCCGGCAGCTCAGTCGAGCAGTTTTACCCGTAGTGGAGGAGAAAACAGATGTACGACAAGGAGAAAGACCTCATTGGCGCATTCCTGCGCGGAGAGGTGGACCGTCGCGGCCTGTTGAAGGGCCTTGGCGCGGCAGGCCTGACGGCGGGCACCGCCGGCACCCTGTTCAACATGATGTCGACCCAGGCGCTTGCCGCCGACTTCGACTGGAAGGCACATTCCGGCAAGTCGCTGAAGCTGCTCCTGAACAAGCACCCTTATGCGGATGCGATGATCGCCAATCTTCAGGCGTTCAAGGACCTGACCGGCATCGAAGTCACCTATGACGTCTTCCCGGAGGACGTCTATTTCGACAAGGTGACGGCGGCGCTCTCTTCCGGCTCGTCGGAATACGACGCCTTCATGACCGGCGCCTATATGACCTGGACCTACGGTCCGGCCGGCTGGATCACGGACCTCAACGAGTGGATCAAGGATCCGGCGAAGACAAATCCGCAATATGGCTGGGACGACTTCCTGCCGGGCGTCAAGGCTTCCTGCGCATGGAACGGACAGCCGGGCGGTGCGCTCGGTTCGGAAGATGCCAAGCAATGGTGCATTCCGTGGGGCTACGAGCAGAACAACCTCTCCTATAACCAGGAGATGTTCGAAAAGGTCGGCGCAAGCGTTCCGAAGAACCTCGATGAACTCGTCGCTACCGCGGCAAAGCTCAACAAAGACGTGGGCGGCGGCGTCTACGGCATCGGCGTGCGCGGGTCCCGTTCCTGGGCGACCATTCATCCGGGCTTCCTTTCCGGCTACGCCAATTTCGGCCAGAAGGATCTGAACGTTTCGGAGGACGGCAAGCTTTCGGCCGCGATGAATACGCCTGAATCCAAGGCCTTCCACGCAAAATGGGTGCAGATGATCCAGGAGAGCGGCCCGAAGGACTGGTCGACCTATACCTGGTACCAGGTCGGCACGGACCTCGGCGCCGGCGCCTCGGCCATGATCTACGACGCCGACATTCTCGGCTACTTCATGAATGGCGGCGATAACAAGATGGCCGGCAAGCTCGCCTACGCGCCGTTTGCCGCCAACCCGGAAGCAAAGGCTCCGACGCCGAACATCTGGATCTGGTCGTTGGCCATGTCCAACTTCGCGAAGGACAAGGATGCGACCTGGTATTTCCTGCAATGGGCATCCGGTCTCGAGCACGCGATCTTCGGCGCGACCAAGATGGACTTCGTCAACCCGGTCCGGGCATCGGTCTGGAAGGACGAGATCTTCCGCGAGCGGCTGAACAAGAGCTATCCCGGTTATGTGGAGATGCACGACGTTTCGGCGCCGGGCGCGAAGATCCACTTCACCCCCCAGCCGCTTTTCTTCGACCTCACCACCGAATGGGCGGCGACGCTGCAGAAGATGGTGGCGAAGGAAGTGCCGGTCGACGAGGGTCTCGACAGGCTTGTCGAGAGCATCAACCGGCAGCTCGCGGAAGCGGGGCTCGGCTGATCGCACCTCCGGCTTGGAGCGGAGGCGGGCGGACATCATCGAAGGTTCGCATCCATCCCGCTCCAGGCCCAGCCCGCCGCCAGCGGGCCGCCGTTTCGGCATGAAAAGCAAACGGAAGAGGGGGTCTGGCTGCGCCGGCCGCGGCCGACCCCTTATGTCATAGACACAGGCATTTAGACGGAGCTGGCCATGGCTTCAGTAACGCACTCCAGCCCAAGGGGCAGCAGGTTCGGGATCAGCAAGAGGGCCTTGCCCTATGTGCTCTCCCTGCCGGCGCTTCTCGTGTGCATCGGTATCCTGATCCCGTTCTTCACGGCGGTGATCTATTCCTTCCAGCGCTACCGGCTTAGCCAGCCCTGGGCACGCCAGTTCAACTGGGGTGAGAACTATCTGAACTTCTTCACCGATCCGGGTTTCTGGAACACGCTGAAGATCTCGCTGCTCTATGCCGGCGTCACCGTGACCCTGGAGCTGCTGCTCGGTCTCGGCATCGCGCTGCTCTTGCAGCGCCGCTCCACGGTCAACAACTTCATCTCGATCATGCTGCTCCTGCCGCTGATGACGGCCCCGGCGCTCGCCGCGCTGATGTGGAAGCTGATGACCAATCCCGGCTTCGGAATCCTGAGCTATCTCGCAAGCCTCGTAGGCCTTGAGAATTTCCGCTGGGCCTCGTCGCCGGACACGGCTCTGCTGACCGTCGTGCTGGTCGACATCTGGGTCTATACGCCCTTCATCATGATCCTGCTGCTCGCGGGCCTCCGCTCGCTGCCGACGCAGCCTTTCGAAGCGGCGGCGCTCGACGGCGTGCCGCGCAGTTTCGTCTTCTTCCGTATCACCTTGCCGATGCTGACACCCTATATTCTGACGGCGACGCTCTTCCGGCTGCTCGATTCGATCCAGCAGTTCGACATCATCTACGCGATGACGCAGGGCGGACCCGGGGACACGCTGACGGTCTTCCAGGTCGAGGCTTACCTCAACTTCTTCCAGTCGACCAATGTCGGGCGTTCCGCGGCGCTGCTGATCATCCTGTGGGCGATCACCTACGCCCTGTCGAACATCTTCATCAAGAACTGGCTCCGGCTGCGCGAACGCGCCCGCGGCGAAGCGTAAGGAGGCCGAAAATGGAAACCACCTCTCCGGTCGAAAGGCTCCTGCGCGGCGTCGCGCTCACCCTGGTCGTCGTCTTCTTCATGTTTCCGATCGTCTGGATCTTCCTCATGTCGTTCCAGACGAACGAGACGATCCTCAGAATACCCCCATCGGTGGTCTTCACGCCGACGCTCGAGAATTATGCGGCGCTGATCACCGGCAAACTCCAGACGGCTTCCGGCACGCTCGATATCGCCTTCATGCGCAATCTCGGCAATTCGGTCCTGCTGTCGGTCGCTTCCGTAGCTCTGGCGCTGGTCCTCGGCGTGCCGGCGGCCTATGCCTTCGCGCGGCACAAGTTCAGAGGGTCGGAGGACATCGCCTTCACGCTGCTCTCCTTCCGCTTTGCGCCGCCGCTGCTCGTGCTGCTGCCCCTGACGCAGTATTTTCAGTGGCTCGGCCTCTCGAACACCTATTTCGGTCTCATCTGGATCTACCAGCTGATCTGCCTGCCGCTCATCCTCTGGATCGTGCGCGGCTACTTCGAGGACATCTCGGCCGATGTCGAATATGCCTATCGCATCGCCGGCCACTCCTGGTTCTCGACGTTCCGCAAGATCGCCCTGCCGCTGGCAGGTCCCGGGATCGCAGCGGCCGGTCTGCTCGCCTTCATCTTCGCGTGGAACAATTTCGTGTTCGCCCTGGTGCTGGCGTCTGCGGACAAGCAGCCGGTGACAGTCGGCGCGCTGGCTTTCGTCACGGCCTCGGGCATCCAGTACGGCCAGATCGCCGCCGCGATCGTGCTCTCGATCACGCCGACGCTCGCACTCGCACTCTACGCCCAGCGCTACCTCGTCGAAGGCCTGTCGCTCGGTGCGGTGAAGGGATAATCGAATGACAACACTGCAACTAAAAAACATCGTCAAGCGCTACAAGAGCCAGGCGGTTCTGGACGATCTCTCGCTCGACGTGGCCAATGGCGAGCGACTGGTGCTCTTCGGCCCGTCCGGTTCCGGCAAGACCGTTCTGCTCCGGCTGATCGCCGGCGTCATCGAACCGGATGGTGGTCGGGTCCTGATCGGCGGCGAAGACATGACCGACGTGGACGCGGAGCATCGCGGGCTCGGCATGGCGTTCCAGAACTTTGCACTGTTCCCGCATATGAGCGCCTTCGACAACATCGCCAGCGCGCTGACCTCGCGGAAATCGTCCCGGGACACGATCGCCGCCGGCGTGCACAAGGTCGCAAAGCTCCTGAAGATCGATCATGTGCTGAGCCATCATCCGAAGGCGCTCTCCAACGGCCAGAAGCAGCGCACGGCACTTGCCCGCGCCCTCGTGGGCTCGCCGCCGCTGCTGCTTCTCGACGATCCGCTTCGCAACGTCGACGCGAAGCTGCGCTTCGAAATGAGGTTGGAACTGCCGCGCCTGCTCGCCGCTCAAGGGGCAACCGTCATCTACGTCACGCAGGACTATAAGGAGGCAATGGCGCTCGGCGACCGCATCGCGGTCATGGCGCATGGGCGTATCCGCCAGATCGGCACGCCGGCGGAAATCTACAACGCGCCCGCCGATATAGAGATCGCCCGGCTCTTCGGCGATCCGACCATCAACCTGCTCGATGTCGTGCCGCAGCGCGGACCGGACGGCGCCTTCGTCGAACTCTCCGACATGCGGCTGCGCCTGCCGGGCTTCGGCGCGCAAATTGTCGAAAAGCAATGCGTTCTCGGCCTGCGCCCGGAGACGATCGCTTTTACCGAAGCCACCGCGCAGGGCGCGATCCCCGTGACGGTCGAGGCGGAAACGCCGCTCAACGAGAAGACCGTGACGCTGGCGCTGACCGCCCGCGGCCGCGAGATCTTGGTGTCCCGTCCTGCCGGTACCCCCGGCCCGGTCGCCGGACCGGCGCATATCGCAGTCGACGGTCGGGCGGCCTTTCTGTTCGACAAGGCGACGGGCCAGCGCATTCTTCCTTCCGAACTGGCATCCAAGCGCGATGGAGAAGCGGCATGAACGCTACCGCTCTTTTGATCGACAACGTCGACAAGTTCTATGGCCCGGTCGACTACGGCGTTCACGCCGTGAAGCAGCTGAACATGGAGGTGAAGAAGGGTGAGATCATCGCGCTTCTGGGCTCCTCCGGCTGCGGCAAGACCTCTACCCTTCGCATGATCGCCGGCTTCGAACCGGTATCGCGCGGCACGATTTCGGTCGCCGGCCGGCAGGTGCATATGCTTGCGCCGGTCCGCCGCAACGTCGCCATGGCCTTCGAAGGCTATTCGCTCTATCCGCCGCTGACGGTACGCGAAAACATAGCTTTTGCGCTCAAGGCGTCGAAGCTCTCTCAAAGCGTCGTCGAAGAGAAGGTAGCGAGCATCGCCAAACTGCTCGAGATCGAGGATATTCTCGGCCGTTATCCGAGTTCGATTTCCGGCGGTCAGCAGCAGAGGGCGTCCCTCGGACGCGCGCTTATCCGCGACGCCGACCTGCATCTCCTCGACGAACCGATGGGCCAGCTCGAGCCGCAATTGCGCGCCGTGCTGCGCGGCCGTATCAAGCACTACATCAAGGAACGCGGGCTCACCGCCATTCTCGTCACCCACGATCAGACCGAAGCGAACGCGCTCGCCGACCGGATCGCCGTCATGGAAGGCGGCGTGCTGCAGCAGTTCGATACGCCGCAGAAGATCAAGGAGCGGCCGGCGAATCTCTTCACCGGAACCTTCGTCGGCGAGCCGCCGATGAACGTCTTCGAGGCAAGCGTCAGCGGCACGGACGCCCGCGTGACCTTCGGCCTCAAGGACGGGGTCCGGCTCGAATACCAGGCCGCCGATTTCTCCCATGCCGTCCGCAATGCGCTGATGAAGCGCCAGAATGTGGTTCTCGGCATCCGGCCCTATTCCGTCCGGCGCAGTGCAGACGGGGTGACGGGGCGTGTTGCCGTCAATCAATGGCTCGGCGACCAGACCCATATCGCGGCCGATTTCGCCGGCGGCACCATGGTGCTCGTCGAACACGACCGTACCAGCCTGGAGATCGGTCAGCCGATCGGCATCCGGCTCGACCCTGCAAGCCTGCACGTCTTCGACAGCGAGAGCGGTATGGCGATTTCGCACGGCGAGGAGCTCGCCTGATGCGCGACATCCTCATCGGCATCGATGCCGGAACGTCCGTCATCAAGTCCGTCGCCTTCGATCTCGGCGGCCGGCAGCTGGCGATGACGGCGGTTCCGAACAGCTATGAGGCGGTGGGCCGCACCGGCAGCGTTCAGGAGTTGCGGCGTACCTGGACGGACACGGTCAAAACCCTGGTCGAGCTCTCGGCCAGGATCGAGAACCTCCCTGGCCGTGTTGCCGCCATCGCGGTGACCGGTCAGGGGGACGGCACCTGGATGATCGACAGAGAGGGCGAGCCGGTGGGCAAGGGCTGGCTCTGGCTTGATGCGCGCGCGAGCGCAATCGTCGAACGCCTGCGGGCCGAAAGCGGCGATGCGGAGCGTTTCTCGCGCACCGGCTCCGGACTTGCCGCCTGCCAGCAGGGCCCGCAGTTGCGCTGGATGAAGGATCATGCACCGGAGATGCTGAAAGGTGCTGCGACCGCATTCCATTGCAAGGACTGGCTCTATTTCAATCTCACGGACAGGCGCGCGACCGATCCCTCGGAAGCGAATTTCACCTTCGGCGATTTCCGCAAGCGCCAGTATTCCGACGACGTGATCGACTTTCTCGGTCTCAACGAACTCAAACACCTGCTGCCGGAAATCGTCGACGGGGCGAGCACGCATCACCCTCTCTCGGCTGCCGCCGCAGCCGCCACGGGCCTGCCGGCGGGGACGCCGGTGGTGCTTGGCTATGTCGACGTCGTCTGCACGGCGCTCGGCGCTGGCCTCTACGATCCCGGAACCGACACGGGCTGCTCGATCATAGGCTCGACAGGCATGCACATGCGTCTGGCCGCCGGCGCCGACGATGTTCGGCTCAACCAGGATCACACCGGCTACACCATGTGCATGCCGATTCCGGGCACCTATGCGCAGATGCAGTCGAATATGGCTGCGACGCTCAATATCGACTGGATCCTGCAGTTTGCGGGAGGTCTCCTCAAGGGCATGGGGATCGAGAAATCGAAGAACGATCTGCTCACCCATGTGGATGGCTGGCTTTCCGAGGCGAACGAGACTCCGCTTCTCTTCCAGCCCTACATTTCGGAGGCCGGTGAGCGCGGCCCCTTTGTCGATGCTTCGGCCCGCGCCTCCTTCGTCGGGCTTTCGATCAATCACGGCTTCGGCGACATGGTGCGTGCGGTCTTCGACGGTCTCGCCTTTGCCTCGCGGGATTGTTACGCCGCGATGGGGCCGCTGCCGGCCTGCGTTCGTCTGTCGGGCGGCGCTGCGCGCAGCGCCTCGCTGCGCCGCATTCTCGGCGGGGCTCTCGGCGCCAGCATCCAGACGAGCGAACGCGAGGAGGCGGGTGCCGCCGGTGCGGCGATGATCGCCGCCGTCTCTCTCGGCATTTATCCCTCGATGGCCGACTGCGTCCGCGAATGGGTGCGGCCCCACCATCGGCCGGCAGAACCCGCGGATGAAGAGCTTGCGCGCCGCTATGATGCGCTTTTCCCCGCCTACAAGCAGTCGCGCCTTGCGCTTCAACCCGTCTGGCATGCGCTCTCCCACGCAGCCGGAACGGGAAACCAACAGGAAAGACCGCAATGAAGAAGATAGCCATTATCGGCGACCGGTTCATGCTGCCGGATGTTTTTCGCGACAAGATCGTCGAGGCATGCGGCGACGGGCATGAGATCAGCATGCTCGAACTGCCCTGGCCGGACGTGCCGATGGAGCACGGCTATGCCGTGGAGGGCATGGACGGCCTCAAGGAATATCTCGGCAAGCCCGGCGAAATCGTCGACTTCGTCGGCGATGCCGAAATCCTCGTGACGCAGCTTGCGCCCCTGTCGCGAACGATGCTGGCTGACCTGCCGGGATTGAAGCTCGTCGCCGTGTCGCGCGGCGGTCCGGTCAATATCGACATGAAAGCCGCTCGCGAAGCGGGCGTCCTCGTCGTCAACACGCCCGGCCGCAATGCGAGTGCCGTCGCCGAATTCACGATCGGCGCCATCCTCGCGGAGACGCGCCTTATCCGCGTGGGGCACGAAGCGCTGAGGCGGAGCGAATGGCGGGGCGATCTCTACCGTGCCGACCGCACCGGCCGCGAGCTTTCCGAAATGACGGTCGGCGTCATCGGCTACGGCAATATCGGCACCAAGGTGGTCCGCCTGCTTCGTGCTTTCGGCACCAAGGTGCTCGTCCACGATCCCTATGTTCAGCTCAGCGCCGAAGACAGGAATGCCGGCGTCGAGCACGTCTCGCTCGACGAACTGCTTGCCCGCGCCGACCTGGTGACGTTGCATCCGCGCGTCAGCGAAGAGACGAAGAACATGATGAATGCGGAGACCTTCGCGAAGATGAAGGCGGGGGCGATCTTCGTGAACACGGCCCGCGGACCGCTCTGCGACTATGACGCGCTTTACGAGAATCTCGTCAGCGGCCATCTCGCAAGCGCGATGCTGGAGACGTTTGCCGTCGAGCCCGTGCCGGAAGGCTGGCCGCTGTTGAATCTTCCCAATGTGACGCTGACGCCGCATATCGCGGGCGCGTCGGTACGCACCGTGACCTATGCGGCCGAAATGGCTGCCGAGGAAGTGCGCCGCTACATCGCCGGCCTGCCGCCGGTCAATCCGTGCTGAGGTGGGACGATGAACGAACTTCAACTGCGCCAGTCGATCATCGACCATTGCCGCCACATGAATGCGATCGGCCTCAACCAGGGCACTTCGGGTAATATCAGCCTGCGCCATGGCGGCACGATGCTGATCACCCCGTCTGCGATCCCCTATGCCGAGATGACGCCTGAGATGATCGTCGCCATGCCGATCGACGGCGAGTATGGCGCCTGGGCAGGCCCCAAAAGGCCGTCTGTCGAATGGCCCTTCCACCTCGACATTCTGCGGGCGCGGCCGGATGTCGGCGCCGTCGTTCACACCCACGCGACCTTCTCGACGATCCTCGCGATCGCGGGCAAGCCGATTCCCGCCTGCCACTACATGATCGCCGCCTTCGGCGGTTCCGACGTGCGCGTCGCCGATTACGCCCGCTACGGCACGAAGGCGCTGTCGCAGAACGTTCTGAAGGCGATGGAGGGGCGTTCCGCCTGCCTCATGGCCAATCACGGCATGATCGCGACCGGTTCGAGCCTGGAAAAGGCGATGTGGGCGGCGGTCGAGCTCGAGACGATCGCCAAGCAATATTACCACGCGCTCCTGATCGGCGGCCCGGTGGTCCTGCCTGAGGAGGAAATCGCCGGCGTCATCGAGGGATTTGCCACTTACGGCCATCAGGACAAACCCAACGGCGAGGCCGCCTGACCGCATGGCGACGACAGGAGACAAGCACGTGAGTTCCGAAACCGGTACATACGACCTTTTCGTCATCGGCGGCGGCATAAACGGGGCGGGCATTGCCCGCGACGCGGCAGGGCGGGGGCTCTCCGTCCTGCTCTGCGAGAAGGACGATCTGGCGCAGGGCACGAGTTCCCGCTCCGGCAAGCTCGTTCATGGCGGCTTACGCTACCTCGAATATTACGAGTTCCGCCTGGTGCGCGAAGCCCTGATAGAGCGCGAGGTTCTGCTGGAATCCGCACCTCACATCATCTGGCCGATGCGTTTCGTGCTGCCGCACAATCCGGCCGACCGGCCGGCCTGGCTCGTACGGCTCGGCCTCTTCCTCTACGATCACCTGGGCGGCCGCAAGCGCCTCCCCGGCACGCGGGTGCTCAACCTGCGCACGGCCCCCGAAGGTGCCGCAATCAAGCCGGCCTATCGCAAGGCCTTCGAATATTCCGACTGTTGGGTGGACGACGCCCGCCTCGTCGTGCTCAACGCGCTCGACGCGAAAAAGAAAGGCGCCCGGATACTGACCCGCACCGCCTGCACCGGTATTCGCCGGCGAGGCGACCTCTGGCATGTCGAGATGACCGATGCCGCGACCGGAGCGAAGACGGAGGCCAAGGCGCGCTGCGTGGTCAACACCGCCGGGCCCTGGGTCAACGACGTGATCGGCCGCGTTGCGGGACTGAATTCGAGCCGCAGCGTGCGCCTCGTCAAGGGCAGCCACATCGTCGTGCCGAAGTTCTGGGAGGGGCGGCAGGCCTATCTCGTCCAGAACCCCGACAAGCGCGTGATCTTCATCAATCCCTATCAGAACGATCTGGCGCTGATCGGCACCACGGATATTCCCTATGACGGGCGGCCTGAGGACGTCACGGCGGACGAAAACGAGGTCGCCTATCTCCTGAAATCGGTGAACCGCTATTTCAAGCAGCAACTGGCGCCGGGCGACATCCTTCACAGCTTTTCGGGTGTGCGTCCGCTTTACGACGACAATGCCGAAAATCCGTCGGCAGTGACGCGCGACTATATTTTCGAGCTCGACGCCGCCGGGAAGGACGCGCCGCTGCTCTCGGTGTTCGGCGGCAAGATCACGACCTTCCGCAAGCTTTCCGAGCACGCGCTCGAACGGTTGAAGCCTTTCTTTCCGAAGATGGGCCCGGCCTGGACGGCGCGTGCGCATCTGCCGGGCGGCGACATGGCGGATGCGGATTTCGACCAGTTCCTCGGCGACCTGCGCGCGCGCTACCGGTGGCTGCCGTCGGACCTCGCCAAGCACTACGCCCGGCTTTACGGCACGCGGGCGCATGATCTGATCGGCAGCGCCACCTGTCTCGACGAGCTCGGGACGGCGTTCACGCAGCTCTTCCGGGAGCGGGAAGCCCGCTTCCTCATAGAGAATGAATGGGCGCGCACGGCGGAAGACCTGTTGGAACGGCGCACCAAACACGGCCTGCATATGAGCGACGCCGAGAAGCGGGCCTTCAGCGGCTGGTTCGAGGGCCAGCAGGCTGCGGCGTGAGAAGGAAGAATTGATGTTGCGAAGCTCCGAATTCGAAGCGCTTCTCGATCTGTCGGCGCGTGTCGGCGCCGATCCGGATCTCGTTCAGGGCGCGGGCGGCAATACCTCGATCAAGGAGGGCGGAACCCTCTGGATCAAGGCTTCCGGCCTGTGGCTTGCCCATGCCCGTCGGCGCGACGTGATGGTCGCGGTCGCGCTCGACCCGTTGCTCGACGCATTGGAGCGGGACGACCCGGCGACGGAGAAGGCGCAGGATTTCGTCGTCGAGGATCTGAACCCCTCGGGCCTCAGGCCGTCGATCGAAACCACGGTCCACGCGCTGATGCCGCAGAAGGTGGTGGTTCATGTCCATTGCGTCGAGACGATCGCGACTGCCGTTCACGCCGACGCGGCCGCGATTGCCGAAGAGAAGCTTAAGGGCATTCCCTACGCCTTCGTTCCCTATGCCAGGCCGGGGCTGCCGCTCGCCAAGGCAATTGCCGAGCGGATTCGGGATGACACCTCGGTCCTGGTACTCGGAAATCACGGGCTCGCCGTCGCCGCCGAGACGGTCGCGGACGCGGCGCGTCTTCTCGCAGAGGTATCCCAGCGCTTCGCCGTGCCCGTGCGGCGGGCGCCTTCCGCCGACCTTGAGGCGCTGTCGCGCCTTGCGGTCAACAGCGCCTACCGGCTGCCCGACGACGGTCGGATCCATGATGCCGCGACCGATCTCGAAAGCTGCAGAATTGCCGCGGGAGGCAGCCTCTATCCGGACCACGTGATCTTTCTCGGCAAGGGATCGGTTGTCGCCGCTCCCGGAGAGAACGCGCTCTCTCTCGAAGAGGGATTCCGTCGCGCGGGAGAGAGCCTGCCGCCGGTCCTTCTCTTTCCCGGCAAGGGCGCCTTGGTGCTCAAGGATATCTCTGCCGGCGCGCTCGCCATGGCGCGCTGCCTTTCGGACGTGACGGCGCGAATCCCGGAGGGTGCAAGGCTGCGCTATCTCACCGATGCGGAAAACGCGGAACTTCTCGGCTGGGACGCGGAAAAATACCGCCAGCAGCTGAACCGTGCAGGGCAGGTGCTGCAATGAGCGGCCGGGGCAAGCTCGTTCTCGGCATCGACCTCGGCACGTCCGGTGCACGTGCCGTGGCGATGACCGCTGCGGGCGAGATCGTCGCGTCGGGCGCAGCCAGGCTTGCCGCCTTTTCCGATGACCATCGCGATCCGCTTGGCTGGTGGGAGGCGGTCCAGGCCGCGCTTGCGCAGGCACTCGAAGCGGTCGACGGCTCGCATATATGTGCGGTCGGCATAGACGGCACGTCGGGCACCATGCTCCCGGTCGCTGTCGACGGAGCGCCGCTCGCGACACCGCTCATGTATAACGACCCGGTCGGCGATCCCGCCGTTCTGGAGCGTATCGCCGTTCATGCACCCAAGGAGAGTGCGGCACATGGCGCAACATCGGGCCTGGCCAAGCTGCTGACCTTCCAGTCGCTCCCGGACGTCTTCCGTGTCATTCACCAGGCCGACTGGATTGCCGGCCATTTCACCGGGCTTTATGACGTCAGCGACGAAAACAACGCGCTGAAGACCGGCTACGATCCCGTTGCCCGCAACTGGCCGGAATGGCTTGCGCGGACCGGCGCGCGTATCGATCTTCTGCCCGATGTTCTGCCGGCGGGGGCGCCGGTCGCGACGATCTCGCCGGCCGCGGCGGAAGCCTTCGGACTGCCGAGCGAAGCCGTTATCGTTGCGGGTACGACGGATGGCTGCGCCTCCTTCCTTGCGACCGGCGCTGACCGGCCGGGTGACGCCGTCAGCGCGCTGGGCACGACGCTGACGGTGAAGGTGCTCTCCGACAAGCCGCTCTTTGCCCCGGAATTCGGGCTCTACAGCCACCGGATCGGCGATATGTGGCTTGCCGGCGGCGCCTCCAATACCGGTGGCGCGGTTCTCGCCGCGCATTTCAGCAACGATCGGATCGCCGAGCTTTCGGAGCAAATCGACCCGGCGAGCGATACGGGCCTCGACTTCTATCCGCTGCTGAAGCCCGGCGAGCGGTTCCCGGTGGCCGATCCCGCCTTTATGCCGCGCATGGAACCGCGCCCGACGGAGGACGCCGAATTCCTGAAGGCGATCTTCGAGGGCATCGCGGGGGTCGAGCGTCTTGCTTATGAGCGGCTCGTATCCCTCGGCAGCCCGGCCCTAGGCTCGATCCGCACCGTCGGCGGCGGCGCGAAGAACGGGGTGTGGACCGAAATCCGAAAACGGAGGCTCGCCGTTCCCTTCCTGCCGGTGCTATCGGAAGAGGCTGCTGCCGGCGCCGCTCGCCTGGCGCTGTCGGGAGCGAAAGAGGCGGGCGTGCTATGAGCGCCGTCCGGGAAATTCCAGCCCTCTCTGCGATATCGGACGCATATGATGCCTTTCTCGTAGATCAATACGGAGTGTTGAGAGACGGTCGCGGGCCCTATCCGGGTGCGGCGGAAACGCTTGTCCGTCTCAAACAGGCCGGAAAGCGGGTCATCATCCTCTCCAATTCCGGCAAGCGCTCGGCCGAGAACGATCGGCGGCTGGAGGCACTCGGTTTCCAGGGCGGAAGCTGGGACTGGTTCCTGACCTCGGGAGAGGTTGCCTGGCAGCTCTTGAAACGGGAGGCCGAAGGCGAGGGTGGCGCAGCGCGCAAGTGCCTTCTGATCAGCCGCGACGGCGATCAGTCGCCGCTCAAGGGGCTGAACCTCGTCCGCACCGAGAGCGGTGAAGACGCCGACATCGTGCTGCTGGCGGGGAGCGAGGGCGATATCCATCCGCTTGCCTATTACGAAGTTCTGCTGGGACCGGCTGCCCGGCGAGGCATCCCGTGCCTCTGTACCAACCCGGACAAGGTTATGCTGACGAGGAGCGGCCCGGCCTTCGGCGCCGGTCGCATCGCCGAGCTTTACGAAGAGCTGGGCGGTCCTGTGCGCTGGATCGGCAAGCCGTTTGCCGACATCTACGACTTCGCGCTCGATTTTCTCGGGCGGCCGGAGCCGCGGCGCGTCTGTGCCATAGGCGACAGCGTCGAGCATGACATTGCCGGGGCTGCGGCGGCCGGGCTCGGCTCGGTGCTCGTCGCCACCGGAATTCTCGAGCAGCGGTCGGACGCGGAGCGCCGGCAGCTCTTCCGGGAGCACGGCGCGAGCCCCGATTTCATCCTCCCGAAATTCCTCTGGTAGCAAGGAGCCGGCAATGGCCTTCACGCTGTCGCTCAACACCAATCCTCTGGTCAACCGCTTTGCCGAGGCGGACGACCTGATCGACACCATCGCCGAGAAGATCCGCATCGGTTACGTCCAGCTCACCCATGAATTCGTCAATCCGGGCTGGCCGGCGGCGACGATCAACAAGACGCTGCGGCAGTTTCGAACGGCGCTCGGCCGTACCGGCGTGAAAATCACCTCCGGCATGACAGGCCCCTATGGCCGTCTCAATCATTTCGGGCATCCCGACCCGGACGTCCGGCGCTATTATGTCGACTGGTTCAAGACTTTTGCCGATATCTCCGCCGAGCTCGGCGCCTCCGGCATGGGTACGCAATTCGCGATCTTCACGCTCAGGGATTATCACGACCCGGCGCGTCGCGAGGAACTGATGACGATCGCCATCGAATGCTGGCGCGAGGTGGCAGAGCACGCCAAGGCCGCGGGCCTTTCCTATGTCTTCTGGGAGCCGATGTCGGTCGGCCGGGAGTTCGGCCACACGATCGAGGCGTGCAGGGCGCTCGACCGGCGTCTGGCGGCAGCCGACCTGCCGATCCCGATGAGGATGATGGTCGACATCGATCATGGCGACGTCACATCGCCGAACGCCGCCGACGTCGATCCCTATGCCTGGGCGGAGGCCTTTCCGCGGCAGTCGCCGATCATTCACGTCAAGCAGTCCTCGATGAACAAGGGCGGACACTGGCCCTTCACGGCCGCCCACAACAAGGACGGCAGGATCACGCCCGAACGACTGCTCGAGGCCATCAGGAGGGGAGGCGGGACGGACAACGAAATCTGCCTGGAGCTTTCCTTCCGGGAGCGCGAACCGACCGACCGCAACGTGGTGGAAATGATCCGGGAGTCGGTTGAATTCTGGGAGCCCTTTATCCACACGGGATTCAATGCTTCGAAATTATCACAATGAAATGTAACAAAATCCCATATTTTAGTTGGAATATCACAGAAGACTGTTACCTTTCCCTTGGCGCAGCCGAGGCTGCACCTGACGGGACGATGCGATGAAACCGGAAGACAGACGCCAGGCGATCATGGATGTCCTGATGGAGGCGGGAACAGCCTCCGTCGAGGAACTCGCCCTTCGCTTCGGCGTCAGCAAGATGACGGTTCATCGCGATCTTGACGATCTCGAACAGGCGGGGCTCCTGCGAAAGGTCCATGGCGGCGCTTCCATCCAGTCGAGCCCGCAATTCGAAAGCGATTTCCGCTACCGCGAAAAGATCGCGACGGGCGAGAAGCGCCGCCTTGCGGAACATGCCGCGACGCTGATCGAGCCCGGCCAGAGCATCATCATCGACGACAGCTCGACGGCCGGAGCGATCGCCGGGTTTCTAAGGGATATTCGCCCGCTCACCGTCATCACCAACAATCTCGGCGTCATCGCCGATCTTTCGGGAGCCCCGGGCATCAACCTGATCGCGCTTGGCGGGCATTACAGCAAGAAATTCAACGGCTTTTTCGGTGTCGTCACCGAGGAGGCGCTGCGTTCGCTGCGCGCCGACGTGGCCTTCCTGTCGAGTTCGGCCGTCGAGGGCGCGTCAGCGTTCCACCAGGATCAGGAGGTCGTGCAGATCAAGCGCCAGATGGTGAAATCCGCCAGCCGCAAATATCTCCTGGTGGACCACGGCAAGTTCGGCCGGTCGGCCCTGCATTTCCTGACGGGGCTGGAGGCCTTCGATGCGGTGCTGACCGGAAGCGAAGTGTCCGAGGGGAATACGGCGGCGCTCGGCGACGCCGGCGTCAAGCTCGTCAGGATCGACAATCGGAAAATATTGGAGAACGCATGAGCAAGACTGGTCTCTGGGTCGGCACGAGCTGGAAGATGAACAAGACGCTGGCCGAGGCAATGGTCTTCGCCGACGGTCTTGCGGCCGCCGACGATGGGCGCGATCAGCGGATACAGCGCTTCGTCATTCCTCCGTTCACCGCCGTGCGGCAGGTGAAGGAAAGGCTTAAGGCGACGAGCGTCAAGGTCGGTGCGCAGAACATGCACTGGGACGATGCGGGCGCCTGGACCGGCGAAATTTCTCCGGTCATGCTGAGGGATTGCGATCTCGACATCGTCGAGCTCGGCCACAGCGAGCGGCGGGAGCATTTCGGCGAGACCGACCGCACCGTGGGCCTGAAGACGGCAGCCGCCGTCAAGCATGGGCTCGTGCCGTTGATCTGCATCGGCGAGACTCTCGCGGAACGCGAAGCGGGCGAGGCGGATACGGTCCTGAAGCGCCAGGTGGAAGGCGCCTTTGCCTTTCTCGAAGGCGCGGCGCGGACGGCGCCCGTTCTCCTGGCCTATGAGCCGGTCTGGGCGATCGGCGTCAACGGCATACCGGCCACCGCCGACTATGCGGATGCCCGCCACCGCCGCATTGGCGAAGTCGCCGAGCGTGCACTCGGCGTGAAGGTTCCGGTACTCTATGGCGGCAGCGTCAATCCGCAGAACTGCGAGGAATTGATCCTCCAGCGCCATATCGACGGGCTCTTCATCGGCCGCTCCGCCTGGGACGTGGGCGGCTACCTCGACATTCTGCAACGCGTAGCCCGGGCGATCTGAGCATCGCCGGGTCAGGCAACAACACCTTACGGAAAGGAAACGACATGAAAATCGCGATTGGAGCCGACAGTGCCGGCAAGCCCCTGCTCGACGTCATCGCCGCGCATCTCGCCAAGAGGAGCGATCTCGAAGTCAAGGACCTGAGTCAGACCGGCTACTATGCCGATCTCTCCCGCGATCTGGCGCAGACGATCACGGCCGGCGAAAACGAGCGCGGCATTCTGATCTGCGGCACCGGCATCGGCGTGTGCATCTCGGCCAACAAGGTGCCGGGCATCCGCGCCGCGCTGACCCACGATACCTATTCCGCCGAGCGGGCGGCCAAATCCAACAACGCCCAGATCATCACCATGGGCGCGCGCGTCATCGGCCCGGAACTGGCGAAATCGATCGTCGATACGTGGCTGGCCTCCGAGTTCGACCCCAATGGTCCGTCGGCGGCAAATGTCGAAGCGATCGACCGCCTGGATCAGGCGAAGTAACGGTCGCGAATTCTGCGGCGCGTGCTGATCCTCCCTCATGCGCACGCAGCGAGACGCCCGGCAGCAATGCCGGGTGTTTTCGCTTCTGGAACAGGATTGGTTTTGATCCTGTAGCCTTCCAACCCGAAACGTCGTGATCTGGTACGCGCGGAAAGGTGACCGCGCACGCTACGCCGCGGATCTCAGTCCCACTGCGGCGGCCAGACTCCGTGCGCGCTCCAGGCACGCCGGTTGCTGATCGGCAAACCGCCCGGCGTCGATTTCCATGATCAGCGTCGTGTCCGGAAGGAAGGTCAACTCGGAGAAAATGTCGTCCCAGGCAATGTCGCCCCAGCCGATCGGCAGATGCAGGTCTCCGATGCCGAGTGCGGTCGCCTCTGCCGGATGATAGAAGCGGGTCATGGAATAGGGCAGCCCGAAACTGTCGTGGACATGCAGGTGACCAGTCACCGGCGCCATTGTCCTCAGCTCGTCGCGGAAGTCGAGTCCTCGATGCGTCGCTTCGATATAGGCATGCGAGAAGTCGATGAGCGCGACGACGTTGTCGGAACCGATCGCCCGCACGGTTTCGGCGACCTGCCTCGGCGTCTGCCGATACTGGCCGGTTTCCGTCGTGAAGATGTTTTCAAGCGCGATGCGTACTCCGTACGCTTTTGCGATCTCCGCCATTTCCGCGAGGGCATCGCGTTCCATCCTGTCGAGATCGGCGGCGCTTTCTCCGGGGGCGAGCTGCGCCGCGCCGGAGTGATGAACGAGGATCCCGGCGCCAAGCCGGTCACACAATTCGAGCATCGCCCTCACGACCTTTTTCTGCAGATGATGATGCTGGCGATCCATGAAGTTGGACAGGATCTGACCGTGCAGCGAGAGCTTTTTGAAGGAATATTTCTTCGTGATGTCGGCGACGCGCCGGACACGGTCTTCGATGATGCGTCCGCCACTGACGATTTCTTCGCCGTAAATTCCGATTTCGCAGGCGTCAGCACCCGTTTCGGCAACTTCGCGTAAGGACGCGTCCAGGCTCGAAAGATCGCCCTTGCCGGTCCGGTTGCAAAAGCCTACGGCGGAAATGATTTCGTTCATTGCGTTTCTCCTTCTCGATGGACGCGATCAGATTGTTTCGAATGCCGGTCGAGCGGCGGAAGCAGCGACGGCGCGAGGTTCCAGATCGACCCCGATCCGCCGGCCTGACTCGCGGTCGAAAACGTGCAATTGCGCCAAAGGCAGCTCCAGGTCGATCCAATCACCCGGCCGGACGCGCACTTTCTCGTCCACACAGGCGGCGAAGGGACGGCCATGCAGCTCCGCGTGAATGACGCGGCCGGATCCGAGCTCCTCGACGAACTCGACCTTGATCGCGACGCCGCCTTTTGCTTCGGGCGACACGATGCACTGTTCCGGGCGAATGCCGATCGTGATGTTTCCTGCGCCCAGACGCGCCGCAATCCTCCTGTCGATCGGCAGCTTCGCGCCGGCGAAGGTCAGGCAGGCGTTGCCGACGTCGATCTCGGCATCGAACAGGTTCATGGCCGGCGAGCCGATGAAGGACGCGACGAAGATGCTTGCCGGACGATGGTAGATGTCGAGCGGCTGTCCTACCTGTTCGACGAGGCCCTTGTTCATGACCACCAGCTTGTCCGCGAGCGTCATGGCTTCGACCTGATCATGGGTGACGAAGATGGACGTTGCCGAGAGACGCTGATGCAGCTTCCGGATCTCGGCTCGCATGGTGACGCGCAGTTTGGCGTCGAGATTCGAGAGCGGTTCGTCGAAAAGGAACACGCTCGGTTCGCGGATAATCGCGCGGGCCATGGCAACGCGCTGGCGCTGACCGCCGGAAAGTGCCGCGGGCTTCCGATTGAGATAGTCGGAAAGCCCGACGATCTTCGCTGTTTCCTCGATGCGGCGCAGCCGCTCAGCCTTCGGTATGCCCGCCACCTTCAGGGCATAGCCGATATTTCCGGCGACGGTCATGTGGGGATAGAGGGCGTAGTTCTGGAACACCATGGCGCAGCCGCGTTCGCGCGGCTCAAGCCTGTTGACGACCCGCCCGTTGATGGCGATCTCCCCGGCGGTGATTTCCTCCAGCCCCGCGATCATCCTCAGAAGCGTCGATTTCCCGCACCCGGACGGACCGAGGATAACGACGAATTCTCCCGACGCGAAGGCGAGGTCGATGCCATGCAGGGTAGGGACCTTGCCGTAGGACTTGCGCACGGCGCTAATTTGGATGTCAGCCATGAACGCGGGCCTCTCTGTCTGTTTCTGTTTGGGAAATGCGATTCATTTTTCGGTCGCCACGAGCCCGCGAACGAACCACCGCTGGAGGACGGCAACGACGATGAGCGGGGGCAGCATGATGATCAAGGATCCGGCAAGCGTCACGTTCCAGTCCGGAGTGCCGTTTTCGGACGGCAGGAGCGCAATCAGCGACATCATCGTGGTCTTGTATTGAGGGTCCGTCACCATCAGGAGCGGCCAGAGATACTGGTTCCACCCATAGACGAACATGATCGTGGTCAAAGCGAGCATGTTCGTGCGCGACAGCGGCAGCAGCATATCGATGAAGAAGCGGATCGCACCCGACCCGTCCATCCGCGCCGCCTCTGCCAGTTCGTCGGGCAGGGTCAGGTAGAACTGGCGGTAGAGGAACGTTCCGGTCGCGGTCGCGATCAGGGGCAGCGTGAGGCCGGCGTAGGAGTTGAGAAGGTTCCAGTCGACCGAGACTTCGAAGCCCGTTACTGCGGAGATCAGAAGCCGGACGGGTTGGAACGGATCGGCAGCGACGGCATAGGTGGGCACCACGCGCACCTCCAGCGGCAACATCAGGGTAATGAACACCATCCAGAAGAAGAAGCCCTTCAGCGGGGTTCGGAAGAAGACGATGGCGAAGGCCGTCAGCGCCGACAGGGCCACTTTGCCGATCGTGACGAGGCTGGCCATGACCAAACTGTTCAGCATCGCCGTTCCGAGATTGGCGCGCTCCCATGCGGCCCTCATGTTCTCGATCAGGCGATCCTGCGGCAGAAGACTGAAGGGTACGGCGTTTACTTGCTGAAAGGTCTGGCTGGCGCCCGACACGATCACGATGAAAGGGCCGATCAGCAGCAGGAAGCCGAAGATCATCACGCCGTAGGTGAGGGCGTTGGCGAAAGGTGTCCGCTGTATCATGTGAGCCTCACTTGTAGTGGACCTGGCGCTCGATGAAGCGGAACTGGATGAAGGTGAAGATCATGATGAGACCGATGAGGACGAGGCTTTGCGCCGACGCGCCGGAATAGTTCAAGCCGCGGAATGCCTCCTCGACGATGCGGTACACCATCACATCCGTGCCGTGGTTCGGCCCGCCCTCCGTCGTTCGGTCTACGATGCCGTAGGTGTCGGCCCCGACGAATCCCTCGGTCATCATGATGACCAGCAGGAAGAAGAGCGTCGGCGCCAGCATGGGTACCTGGATATCGACCGCACGGCGGACGGGGCCGGAGCCGTCCATGGCGGCAGCCTCGATAAGCGAACGGGGGACCGACTGAAGGCCGGCGAGAAGGAAGATGAATGTGTAGCCCGCCCATTTCCACGCAAAGACGACGATGACGAGAATCAGGGCGTGGCTGCCGTATTTGGCCGGGTTCCAGAAATCCGGGAAAGCCGCGTTGACCGATGCCATCAGTCCGCGCTCCGGCGACAGGATAAAGCGGAAAGCCATGCCTGCGGCCGGGCCTGCAATCGCATAAGGCAGAATGTACAGAAACCGGAACGGAGCTGAGGCCGGCAATTGCCGATCGACCGCAAGCGCAAGAACGAGGCCGATGAAGATGGTGGCCAAGGTGCCGCAAAGGGCGAATGCCAGGCTGATACCGACGGAGTTCCAGTAGAGCGGATCGGCGAAAACCTCCTGGAAGTTGGCAAGGCCGACGAATTCCGCGGCGCCCCCGAACGGCGGCTCCAATGTGAACGCCCATCGCAGCACGGCGACTGCTGGCCAATAGAAAAACAGCAGGATCAGGATGATCTGCGGCAGGGCGAATAGGCTTGGCAGCCACCAGCTGCGAAAGGCCGCACGCTTGTCCATAGCTTCGATTTCCGATGTGCAGGAAGAAAATCGGGCCTGCCGACGTCACGGCAGGCCCCGGATCGGATCAGATCTAGTTCAGCGTCTGTCCGGCGTAGGTCTTCTCAAAACGGCGCAGGACGGCATTGCCGCGTTCAACGGCCCTGTCGAGTTCCGTCTGCACGTCCGCGTTCTGCATGAAGATCGCTTCGAGGGCGGTCGCGAGTTCCTTGCGGACTTGCGTGAAGCCACCGAGGCGAATGCCGCGGGTGTTCTCCGAGGTCGGAGTAAAGGACAGGCTCTCGATGGCGAGCTCGCGTCCCTTGTAGGGTGCCTTGTCGTAGAACCCGTTTGACTTCATGGCGTCGAACCCGGTCCTGGTCACCGGGATATATCCGGTTACCGTGGACCACCACTCGGCCATTTCGGGTGTCGCGAGATAGTTGAGGAAGGCGGCCGCGCCCTTGTACTCCGCTTCCGGACGGCCGGCGAGCACCCAGAGCGACGCGCCGCCGACGAGAGAATTCTGCCGCTCGGTGCCGTTCCATACGGGCAGCATGGCGACGTCCCACTTCACCCCCTCGGGAAGGGACTTGCCGACGGTGCCATGGTCGGCGATCGAGGTCTGTATCATCTGGCAGGTCTGCGACGTGAAGGCCGGGACGAGATCCATGCCCAACTGCTTGGTCTTGACCACGAACAGCTTCTCGTCTGCCATTTTCTTGAAGAACTTCACATGGTCCACGAACCTGGTCCTGTTGACGACCAGCTCGGCATCCAGCCCGTTGTAGCCATTCCCCCTGGTGGCGATCGGCTGGTTGTGGATGGCCGAAAACTGCTCCATGAGCTGCCAGGTATCGAAGTTGAAGGCGAGCGGGCATTCGTATCCGGCTGCCTTCAATTTGCGGGCCGCTGCCTCGACCTGTTCCCAGGTGTCCGGCTTGAAATCGACGCCGGCCTTCTCGAAGGCGTCGACATTGTAGTAGAACATCGCAGTCGAGGAGTTGAACGGGAAGGAGTTCAGTTCTCCCTTTGCCGTCGCATAATAATTGGCGATGCCGCCGAAATAATTGTTCCAATCGATGCTGTAGCCGTTGTCGGCCATCAGCTTCCTGGCGGGCACGAATGCACCCGAAAGCATCATGTCCAGAGTGCCGGCATCGTAGATCTGGGTGATTGCCGGCTGCTTCTTCGCGCGGTAGGCGGCAATCGTGTTCTGCAGGGTCGCGTCGTATCCGTTTTGCGAGGTGCAGACGATCTCGAATTCGGTCTGGCTTTCGTTGAACTTCTTGCAGGCATCCTGGACACGTTCCCCAAGATCGCCCGAAAGGCCGTACCAGAACTCAAACTTCGTCTTTTCGGCTGCAGCCGCCGGCAGGCCAGGCGCGATGCCTGCGACCAAGCCGATGATAAGGGACGTAGTGACGGAGATTCTCATTGCAAAGCGCTCCCTGCAGATTGTTGGCATGAATGAAGCCGAGCGCTTGCTACCAGTTGAGTGTGACAGTCGTTGCCGATCTACATGATGGAAAAATGAAAGTTTGATCGCGGGACGAGGCGGCCCCCCTCAACTCGCCGCCGCGACCTTCGCCCCGCCTGCGGGGAGGTGCCGGCAGGCGGATGAGGTGGAAATGCCGCCCGTCACCACTTCTTGCTGAGCTTCAGCGTGAAGGTCCGGCTTTCGCCATAGCCGCAGGTCAGGAGGCCCTGGCAGCCCGCGACATAGTCCTTGTCGAACAGGTTGGCGACGTTGAGCGACGCTGTCCAGTCGTTCTTCTCGTAGCGGATGGCGGCATCTACGAGCGTCGCCGCCGGGACCTTCTTCGTATTCGCGGCGTCCGCCCAGGACTCGCCCTGGCGGCGCACGCCCGCACCGAGGCTCATGCCTTCGAACGCGCCGTCGGTCACGGTGTAGTCGAGCCACAGAGCGGCCTGAGTCTCGGGTATGAGATAGGGCGACTTGCCGAGCAGCGACGGGTTGGCGTCTTCCGTGATCTCCAGATCGGTATAGCTGAACGCCGAGACGACCTTCCAGTTTTCGTCGATATTCACCTTGCCCTCGAGCTCGAAACCGCGGGAGCGCACCTCGCCGAGCTGTGTGGAAACACCGAGTGTGTCGGTCACCTGGACGTTCTGCTTGGTTATCTCGAAGACCGAGGCGGTGAACAAACCATCGATAAACGTCGGCTCGTATTTGATCCCCGCTTCGTATTGGTAGCCTTCTTCGGGCTTCAGGGGCACCAGCGTCGTGACCGCGGGATCCGGGTTCGAGTCGCGCGAGCCCACGAGCGGATTGAAGAATGTCGCTACGCTCAAATAGGGCGTAACGCCGCTTTCGAACTCGTAGGCAAGGCCGGCCCGGCCGCTGAGCGCTCCGTCGTCATATCCGAAGTTCGAAGCTGCGGCCCAGGCCGTGGCGCCGTTCCTGAGGTCGGTGTCCACATAGTCGTATCGCCCATTGAGCGTGGCCAGCCAACCGTCGCCGAACCGCACTTGATCCTGAGCATAAATGCCGATCTGCTGCTGCGTGAAAACCTGGTTGATGTAGACGGATTTCGGGCCCTGCGGCACACCATAAACCGGATCGGTCGGGCTGATCGGTGTTGCGCCTCCCGAGGCGCCAATGTGGTCCAGTCGGTAATATTTGTAATCCAGGCCGGCGAGGAAGGTGTGGCTCGTGGCGCCGAGATCGAATTCCGTCTCGGCGCGGTTGTCGATCGCAAAGCTGTCGACTTTCGAGGTGGCCTCGAAACCGATGCGGTTCAGGAGGTAGTCCGGAGCGATCGGATCGACATTGCCGAAGCCCGGGCCGACATAGCCGTAGGGATACGGATAGTTCTCGTGTTTGTGGAGATGGGCATAGCGGGCGTTCTGCGTGAATTTCCAGCCGTTGTCGAAGTCGTGCGTGAACTCGTAGCCGACCATCTGCTGGGCGTAGGTTCCTTCGTCCATGTCCGGCTCGCCGAAATAGGCGTCGCGGTCGATCTTGCCGTAGGGAGCATCGACCACGGTTCCGACATAGGGCAGGAAGCCGTTGCCGACATGAACCTGGTCCAGACCCTGGAGCAGGCCGAAGACGGTCAGGCTGGTCGCGTCGTCGGGTGCATAGGTTACCTGAGGAAGGATGAAACCGCGCAGGTCCTCGGAATAGTCCGAATAGTTGTCGCCGCCGGCGACCTTTCCGGTCAGGCGGTAGCGAACCGTTCCGTCATCGTTCAGCTTGTCGTTGATGTCGAAGCCGGTGAAGGCGTTGCCGTCGCTGTTGATGCCGACTTCGGTGTAATAGAGCGGCTCATCGAGCGGACGCTTGCTGATCAGATTGATGATGCCGCCCGGATTGGACCCGCCATAGAGCACGGAGGCCGGGCCCTTCAGCACCTCGATCCGCTCCAGCATGAAAGGGTCGATCTGGAAATTGCCGAAACCGAAGCTGAAGAGCGGCAAGCCGTCGAGGAAGAGGCCGGTCTGGGCCGCATCGAAGCCGCGGATGTAGAACCAGTCCGTGTCGGGATCGGTGCCGAAAGGTGCCGACGTGACGCCCGGCGTATAGCGCAAGGCCTCGTCGACCTTGTTGACCACGGCGCGATCGTCCAGTTCCTCGCGGCCGACGACGGAGACCGACTGGGGGATTTCGTTGAGCGGCGTGGCGGTCTTCGACCCGGTTGCGGTCGCCTTTGCGACGTAGCCGTCCACCGGTCCGCTCGCGTTGGCGCCCGTCGCATTGCCGCCCTCGACGACGATTCGCTCGAGCTGCGTGGCGTTTCCCTCCTGCGCCAGCGCCATTCCGCTCATCATCAGCGGCGCGAGCGCCGCTCCGCTCGCCAGAAGAGTCTTCAGATGCGCCCCGCGAATCCTGCACTTCATCTCATTCATGCCCCGAAAATCGGCCGGCCCCGCGTTGCCCCGCGCGACCGGCACCGTCGACAATAAGATGAGTGTCTAGATCAACTATTTTGGCGGCGCTTGTCCCGATATCGGGAAATTGAACGATTTTGGGCAAAAACTGCGCGCTGCCGGCGGACTGGTCAGGCGGTGTGACTTTTCTTCCAGAAGGCCGGAGTCGTGCCGACTGCCTTGCGAAACACACGGGTGAAGTGCGCCTGATCGGCAAAGCCCGTCTCGGCGGCAATCGAGGTCAGCGGGGCGTCGCTCCTGAGCAGCATCTGCTTTGCCCGTTCGACCCGCGCATTGATGTGCCACTGGTGAGGCGCGACACCCGTCGAAGCTTTGAAGGCGTGACTGAAATGCGATTGGGAGAGGCCCGTGAGGTCGGCGAGTTCCTCGAGCCGGACATTACGGGCGAAATTCTCCTCGATGAAATCGACGGCCCGCCGCAATTGCCACGCCGCAAGCTGGCTGCGCTTGCGGCCGCTTCGCTTGCCGATCTTCATGAGATCGATGAAAAGCGCCACCGTGAGGCCGTCGCCGTAAAGATCGTGGAGGGGCTGGGGATTGAGGCACTCGGCTGCGATCAGGCCGGCGATCGTGAGGAAGCGTTCGTCCTGGAACATCAGCCGGGGCGTCTCGATTGCCGCGGCGTCGAGGTCTTCCTTCAGGCGTCTGCCGAGTGCATCGATGTCGAAGTGAAGATCGAGATGCCGGATGTAATGGATGTCGACGACATCGGTCCAGAGCTCCATTCCGGCCGGGATATAGGAGAGGGCCTGCCGATGGTAGTTCTGGACGGCACCCTTGCCGTTTGCGGCGAGCTTCACCCTGCAATTGCCGCCGCCCTTGGCGTCGAGCACGATGAACATGCGGGGGTCCTCGGCGATATAATAGCCGCCCGCATGCGGAACGCATTCCACATCCCACACATCCGCGACCACACCATTCCACTCTCTGCGGTTGAGGCCGCCGATGATCGAAAACCCGCTGATCCTGTTCTGCATGCGCGGCTGAAATGTCATCGTCGCTTTCTCCGGTCCTGCCGGCTTGCCAAGCCCGACCGCAGTAATCCTTCAAGTGTTATTCAAGTTTGTTATCGCGGATCGCGTGGGGTTTCAATCGCTTCAATGTGAAGGCGCGGCCGATGCCGACCGCGCCCCTTTTCTGAATGGAATTGGTACATCTGCGCCTCTCGGGTTTAGCCCGGGGAGAGGGGCAGCACCGTTTCAGGCGTCGACCAGCGCGAGCTTCGCACGGGCATCGAGAATCTGCGCGCAGGCATTCGCGGCTTCCTCGCCCTTGACGACGAAATGGTCGCGGAAGAAGGCGATCAGAGGCTCGCTTTCCTGGAAGTTGTGGGGTGTCAGGACCGCGGAGAGCACCGGCACGTCGGTATCGAGCTGGACGCGCATCATGCCGTCGAGCACCGTCCCGGCGACGAAGTCGTGGCGATAGATGCCGCCATTGACGACGAAGGCGGTGCCGAGGATCGCCGCGTAGCGGCCGGTCCTGGCGAGCGCCTGCGCATGCAGCGGGATTTCGAGCGCTCCCGGCACGTCGAAGATCTCGACATCGGCGGCGCTGCCGCCGAGTTTCGTCCATTGCGCAATGAAGGCGTCGACGCAACGATCGACGATATCGGCGTGCCAGCGGGCGCGGACGATGGCGATCTTGGCGGAGGGATGGGAAAGTATGGTCATGGTCTCAAGCCTTTCAGGGTTGGCATTTTCCAATGATCCCGTCGGGCGAACATGCATGTGCGAAGACCCCGGGGAGGGGCGACGCCTCTGCTTGCTCTCTTCCATCCGGACTATAACCGTCGGCTCCGGAATTCGACCGGATCTGCTGACCTTCGCACGAAAATGCGAAGCGCTCGCGGGCTTCGACCACCGACCATTCCCGATCCTGTGTTCGCTACCGCCGGTGGGGAATTTCACCCCGCCCTGAGAACGCTTGCGACTATAGCGGCTGTTTCGCCGCCGTCAAATCTGTGCTGCGACGTGAAAGCGAAAAATCACGACAGAATTTTCCAAGGATTTCGCGCCCCTGACCAATTCATTCCCGCCGGTCTATTCGCGGATGACGAGCAGGTCCTTTGCCGCGAAGCGCAGCGTGACGCTCTCGCCGGCGACCGGTGGGGTCATGCCCGGATCGTTGAACATATCGAAGGAGATGATGTCTTCGCCGACCCGCAGCTTGGTGCGGATGACGGAGCCGAGAAAACTCCTCGATACGACTTGGCCCGGAAGTGCGGTATCGCCCCTGGCGCCCTCGGCGATTGAGCCTGCTTCCGGCCTGAGTGCCAGCGAAATGCTGTCGCCGCCCTTTGCCCCGGCTATCGGCTCTTTCAGCGAAATCCGCTGCCCGCCTATGGTGACCGCGCCGCTGGCGGGATCGGCCACCTTGCCCTCGATGATGTTGAGTGTGCCGACGAAGGAGGCGACGAATCGTGTGGCCGGGGTGTTGTAGATCTCGAAAGGGGTGCCGATCTGATCGGCGCGGCCGGCATTCATGACGACGATCCGGTCGGAGATCGACAGTGCCTCTTCCTGGTCGTGCGTCACGAATACCGTGGTGATGCCGAGCTGCTGCTGGATCTGCCGGATCTCCTCCCGCAGCGAGATGCGGATTTTTGCATCGAGCGCGGAGAGCGGTTCGTCGAGGAGCAGCACCTGCGGCTTGACGGCGAGGGCGCGGGCAAGCGCCACGCGCTGCTGCTGTCCGCCGGACAATTGATAGGGGAAGCGGTCCGCCAGATGCTCGAGCTTGATCAGTCCGAGCATCTGCTTCACCCGTGCCTCGATCTCCGTTTTGGAAGCGCCGGCGACCTTGAGGCCGAAGGCGACATTGTCGTGAACATTCATGTTGGGAAAGAGTGCGTAGGCCTGGAACACCATGCCGATATTGCGCTGGTTCGGCTTCAGCGTGCCCTGGTCCTTGCCGTCGATGAAGATCGAGCCGCCGGACGGCATTTCAAAGCCGGCAATCATGCGCAGTATGGTCGTCTTGCCGCAGCCGGAGGGGCCGAGGAAGGAGACGAACTCGCCCTGGTCGATCCCCATGTCGAAATTATGCACGACCTGGACCGGGCCGAAGGATTTCTGGATGTTGGTCAGTTGCAGGAATGCCATGTGATCAAGCCTTGGCCGGAGCGGATTTCTGGAAGCGCGATACCAGCTGGATCAATCCCATGCTGAGCCAGGTGATCGCGAATGCGATGACGGCGAGCGCCGAAGGCTCGTAGGCCTTGTTGGCGCCGACAAGCTGCAGATAGGGGCCGAAGGCCGGGCGGTTGAGCAGCGCCGCCATGGTGAATTCGCCCATGACGATCGCGAAGGTGATGAAGGCACCGGAAAGCACGCCGCTCATCACATTCGGGAAAATGCAGCGGAAGAGGATGGTCGGCCATTTGGCGCCGAGGCTTTCCGCGGCCTCCGTCAGCGTTCTGACATCGATGGCCCGCATCGCCGTGTCGACGGCGCGGTACATATAGGGAAGCGACAGCGTCATGTAGGAGAACATCAGGAGCGCGTTGGTGCCGGAAGTGGAGCCGGTCAGCGGCAGGAACGAGGACGAATTATAGAGTCTGAGATAGCCGAAGACGATGACGATCGCCGGAATGACGAGCGGCAGCAGCGTGATGAACTCGATGACGGGGCGGACCTGGGGCAGGCGCAGCCGCACCCAATAGGCGGTCGGCACCACCAGCAGCATGCCGAAGATGATCGTGAAAAACGCCATCAGCATCGAATAGCCGAAGGTCTCGCGAAACTGGAAGTCGGAGAAGACCGACCGGTAAGCGTCGAAGGAATAGGCATCGCGGCGCATGCGCAGCGAGAATTCCAGCGTGCCGAGCAGCGGAACGATGAAATAGCTCGCCCCGATGGCGATGGCGATCCAGGCACCGAGACGTCTTGCTTTCATTTCTGCCACCGTTCGGCGCGCATCCGCAGCCAGATGTAGAGAATATTGGAGATGCCGGTGATGACGATCATGCCGAGCGCCAGCGCATAGCCGAGGTTCGGATTATGGAGCACGTCGCCGCGGATCTGCGCATAGAGCAGGATCGGGACGATATTGAGCGAACTGCCGGTCAGCGCGTAGGCGGTGGCGATCGCGCCGAAGGCGTTGGCGAAGAGCAGGAGCGTCGTGCCGAGCAGGCTCGGCCAGAGGATCGGCAGCGCCACCATGCGCCAGTATTGCCAGGTGGAGGCGCCGAGAATTTCGGAAGCTTCGCGCCATTCCTTCTTCATGCCGTCGAGCGCCGGCGTAAGGATCAGCACCATCAGCGGGATCTGGAAATACATGTAGGTGATGGTGAGGCCGAGGAAGCTCAGGAGATTGAAGCCCGTCGAATAGAGATTGAAGCCGAACCAGTCGCGCAGAAACACGGTGACAAGACCGGTGCGGCCGAGGGTCGCGAGAAAGGCGAAGGCGAGCGGAACGCCCGCGAAGTTGGAGGCGACGCCGGAAAAGGTGAGGAGCCCGGAGCGAATCCAGCCCGGCAGCCCGCCAAGCACGATCGCCCACGCGAGGAAAAAGCCGATGAGCGCGCCGCCGAGCGAGGAGGCGACCGATACGCGGATCGAAATCCAGTAGGCGGAGAGGATCGAGGGCGTGAAGAGATCGCCGATATTCTTGAAGGTGAACTCGCCTGCAGGCGTGAGGAAGGCGCCGGTGACGAGATAGAGCGTCGGAACGACCAGGAACATCAGCGCGAAAATCATGAAGGGCGCGATGCCCAGCCAGTCGATGATCGCTCGTTTGCTGATCAGGGGTGCTGCTGCTGTTGTCGTGGTCATAAAGCTTTCGGCTGTCCCGGCGTCGGAGGAAAATGACCTCCCCGCCACGTACGAGGCGGGGAGGTACGCAATGGCAGTTACTGCACGCTCGCGCCGACGACGCTGTCCCACTTGGTGGTGATCGCTTCCTTGCCCTTGGCCTGCTCGTCGAGTGTCGGGAACACGGCCTTTTCGTAGGATGCGGCCGGCGGCAGCTTGGCGAGCATTTCCTGCGGAACCTTGCCGTTCTTGACGAGGTCGTTGAAGCGGATCGGGTGGCAGTAGCCCTTCAGCCAGCCGAGCTGACCTTCGTCCGAATAAAGATATTCCATCCAGAGCTTGGCGGCGTTCGGATGCGGAGCGAAGGCAGAGATCGCCTGCACATAGACGCCGGCGACGACGCCGGAGGCCGGGACGACGACTTCGACCGGCGGGTTGCCGTTCAGGCTGTCGCGCCAGGAGAGGCCGTTATAGTCCCAGGCGATGATGATCGGCGTCGAGCCTTGCGCAAGCGAGGCGGACTTGCCGATGACCGGGACGAAGTTGCCGGCCTTGTTGACCTCGGCGAAGAAGGCCAGGCCCGCTTCCCCGGCCTTTGCCGCATCGGTTTCACCGGCCGCGAGGCCTGCGGCGTAGACCGCCTGCACCGCCTGGTTGGATGCGCGCGGATCGCCGGCGAGGGCGACCGAGTTCGCATAGTCGGACTTCTTGAGGTCCGCCCAGTCCTTCGGCACGTCCTTGACGATATCGGTGTTCACCACGAAGGAGAGAACGCCGTAATAGTCGCCGTACCAATAGCCTTCCGGATCCTTGGCCGTGTCCGGAATAGTGTCCCAGGTAGAGACCTTGTAGGGCTGAATCAGGCCTTCGGCCTTGGCCGAGGGGCCGAAAGAGAGGCCGACGTCGATGACGTCGGGGGCCTGCGGGCCGGTGTTGCCCTTGTTGGCCTTGATCGCCTCGATCTCGTCTCCGGAGCCCGCATCCGGGTTCAGTTCGTTGACTTCGATGCCGTATTTGGCCTTGAAGCCGGCGATCACGTCGCCGTACCCGCACCAATTGTGCGGGAGCGCGATTGTCGTCAGCGTGCCTTCCTTCTTGGCGGCTGCGATGAGCTCTTCGCTCGGCTCGGCAACGGCTACTGCCGTCGTTGCGAGCAGCATGGCGGTCGAAAGCGAGAGCAGGCGTTGAGTCCTTGAAATCACTGGCGTTCTCCTTATTGGGTTTTCGTTCAATTTCGCCGATGCAGTTAAAGATATGCGATGAAGCTTATGTGACAGGCCTTGTCCCGTCTGCGGCAGATATGTCGGCTTCGGAGCAATCCGCCCCGGTTGCATTCGAATGTCGCCTGAATGCTCTTCCATCAGGGAATTCAAGCCGCCGGAGCCCTCCTAGACCGGCTTGCGGAAAATGCGGGTGGAATCGAACAGGCCCTCCAGCGTCCTCATCCGGTCCCGAGTTTGGTCCCAGTTCGAGCTCTGTACCGCCTCGATCAGCGCCTCCACGAGGAAGAGCAGCATCACGGAACTGTCCCATGCGGAGGGAACCTCGATCCGCGCGCGGAAGACCTTCGATGAAGACTTGGCGACCGGAGAGCCCCACTGGTCCGTGAAGAGGATGATCTCGACGCCGCGGTCTCGGGCGGAGCGGGCGAGCGTTTCCATCTCCTGCTCGTAACGGCGGATGTCGAACAGGATGAGGACGTCTCCCCGGCGCATGTCCAGCACGTAATGCGGCCACGAACTCGGGTTCGCGGCGATCTGCGTCACGCTGGTTCGGATGACCTGAAGATGAGTGAAGAGGTAATCCGCGAGAGAGCGGGTGATGCGCCCGCCGACGAGATAGACCCTGCGCTTCAAATCGGCAACGAGTGCGGCGGCCGTGTCGAACTCCGCGGGTTCGATCTGCGACAGCGTCTGGCGCATGTTTCCCATGACCGCGTCGGCGAAGCGGTTGAGCGTATGCGTCCCCGGCGCGCTGGCCGCCCAGCGGTCGTGCTTGGCGATCGGATTGGAGATCGTCGCCTCGAGCTCCTGATGAAGCCGTGCCTGAAAGTCCGGGAAGCCGCGAAAACCGAGCTTCTGAACCATGCGGGCGACCGTCGGCGTCGAAACGCCGGCGTTCTCGGCGACCGTGGTGATCGAACCGAGACCGGAGACCGGGTAATTGTCGAGAAGTGTCTCCGCCAATTGCTTTTCGGCGCGCGTCAGCGCGGCGAAATGTGCGTTGATCACATCCGACACCGTCATGGAAGCCGTGTTGCCGTTCAATGTCGTCCCCTTGGCCGGTCTTTGCCAGCTTGCCGGAAATTAAACATCGCTGTCACAATCGGAGTCAATCGCAATTTTGAAAAGATCGTTTCAGTTTTCCATTGACACGTGCCGATTCGTGAAGAATTCTCTTCACAACCATCGTCTGACGAGGCATTGGGGGCCGGTTTTGACGGGACTTTTGACTGAGGCAGAGGGCGACCCGGTCGCGATCGAGAACGCCGAAGCGAAGGGAGAATTCCTCTTCGTCTGCGAGCATGCCTCGAACCGGATGCCCGAGCGGCTGGGAACGCTCGGCCTTTCGAAGGAGGCGCTCGAGAGTCATGTCGCTTGGGATCCCGGCGCACTGGCAGTCTCCCGATTGCTCTCCGAAAAGCTTGACGGCACGGTCATCCATCAACGTTTTTCCCGGCTCGCCTATGACTGCAACAGGCCGCCGGAGTCTGACGCGGCGATGCCTGTCCTCAGCGAGGTCTATGACGTGCCCGGCAACAGGACCATGTCGGCGGCGGAGCGGCGTTCGCGGGTGGAGGAGATCTATCTGCCGTTTCAGGAGGCGGTGACGCGCGCGGTCGCAGACCGCAAGGCCGCAGGCAGGCGGCCGGTTCTCGTGACCATGCATAGTTTCACGCCGATCTATTTCGGCAAGCCGCGGACAGTCGAGTTAGGCATTCTGCACGACGCCGACAGCCGGCTCGCGGACCGCATGCTTGCCGCCGCAGCCATCGGCGAGGCGGGTTACGAGGTCCGCCGCAACGAGCCTTACGGGCCGGCCGACGGTGTGACGCACAGCCTGATCGAGTACGGCGTCCGCTTTGGCGTGCCGAATGTCATGATCGAGATTCGCAACGATCTCATCCGCGATAAAGTCGGCCAAAGGGTCATGGCCGATTATCTGGCGGGGCTGCTCGCGAAGAGCGTGGCTGCCCTTCCGGCGCACTAAAAGACCCTGGGGGAGCGGCAAAGCCGCGGTGCTGCTCCGGTTTCCGGAGCAGGGGTGACATGATCTTCCGCAATGGCGCGGCGGGTCTTGGAGAAACAGGGGAAAAGGATGTCAGACTACACCGAAGTCGACAAGAAGCAGGATATGCAGATCCTGCATTCGATGGGCTATGCCCAGGAACTCGAAAGGCGAATGAGCCAGTTCTCGAATTTCGCCGTCTCGTTCTCGATCATCTGCATTCTGTCCGGTGGCATCAACTCGCTGGCGCAGGCGACTTCCGGGGCCGGAGGCGCCGCGATCGGCATCGGCTGGCCGCTCGGATGCTTCATCTCGTTTGTCTTCGCGGTCGCCATGGCGCAGATCAGCTCCGCCTATCCGACCGCCGGCGGCCTCTATCACTGGGGTTCAATCCTCGGCAACCGTTTTACCGGCTGGCTGACCGCATGGTTCAATTTGCTCGGTCTGGTCACCGTTCTCGGCGCCATCAATGTCGGCACCTATTATTTTTTCATGGGCTCGTTCGGAACGCCTTACTTCGGTCTCGAGGACACGACGATGACGCGCATCGTCTTCCTGGCGATCATCACCGGCGCGCAGGCGCTCGTGAACCATATGGGCATCGGACTGACGGCGAAACTCACCGACTTCTCGGGCTATCTGATCTTCGTTACCGCGATCCTCCTCGCGCTGGTCTGCCTTGCCGCTGCCGACACCTACGAGATCAGCCGTCTTTTCACCTTCTCCAATTATTCGGGCGAGACGGGCGGCAATGTGTGGCCGCAAACCTCGGGAACCTGGGTGTTCCTTCTCGGGCTGCTGCTGCCGATCTACACGATCACCGGCTATGACGCCTCTGCCCATACCTCGGAGGAAACGGTCAAGGCCGCACATTCCGTGCCGCGCGGCATGATTTCCTCCGTGCTCTGGGCCGCTCTCTTCGGCTACATCATGCTGTGCTCCTTCGTATTGATGATTCCTGATATGGACGAGGCTGCCAAGCAGGGCTGGAACGTGTTCTTCTGGGCGATGGACGCCCAGGTCAACCCGATCATCAAGGATATCCTCTACCTCGCCATATTCGTCAGTCAGTGGCTGTGCGGGCTGGCAACGGTTACCTCGGTTTCCCGCATGATCTTCGCCTTCTCGCGGGACGGCGGCCTGCCGGCCTCCAAAGCGCTGTCGAAGGTGAGCCCGACCTATCGCACGCCGGTGGCCGCCATCTGGACGGGTTCCATTCTTGCGGTGCTCTTCGTCTGGGGATCGTCGTTGGTGTCGATAGGCGACACGCCGGTTTACACGATCGTCGTCTCCTGCACCGTCATCTTCCTGTTCTTCTCTTTCGCGATCCCGATCACCCTGGGTCTGTTCGCCTGGGGAACATCGAAGTGGGACAAGATGGGGCCGTGGAACCTCGGTGAGGGCATGTTCAAGCTCTTCGCTATCCTTTCTATCGTCGCCATGGTGCTGATCTTCGTCCTCGGCATTCAGCCGCCGAACGACTGGGCGCTCTACATCACCGTCGGCTTCCTGATCGTGACCGGCATCATCTGGTTCGCCTTCGAAAACCGCCGTTTCCGCGGCCCGCCGATCGGCGACGAGGTTGCGCGCCGCCAGGCCGAGATCGCCGCTGCCGAAAAGGCGGTCGGCGAAGCCTGAACCAACATCAAGAGAGTGGGGGTCGCGACCGCGATCCCCGCTTCGTTTCGCGGTTCAAGGGAACGGCCGCGCCGAACATGGGATGACACTTTCATGAGCTATTCGTTCGAGGAACTGAAAGAGGATGTTGCCGCCGGCCGCATCGACACGGTGCTCGCCTGCCAGGTGGACATGCAGGGCCGCCTGATGGGCAAGCGGTTTCATGCGGAATATTTCGTGGAAAGCGCATGGAAGGAGACGCATAGCTGCAACTACCTGCTTGCCACAGATATGGAGATGGAGACCGTTCCGGGCTACAAGGCGACGAGCTGGGAGAAAGGGTACGGCGATTACACGATGAAGCCGGACCTCTCGACCCTCCGGCGCATTCCGTGGCTCGAAGGCACCGCGCTGGTTCTCTGCGACATGCTGGACCATGACACGCATGCGGAAGTGCCGCACTCGCCGCGCGCCATTTTGAAGAAGCAGGTGGCGCGCCTCGAAGCCTTGGGCTTCAAGGCCTATATGGCGAGCGAACTCGAATTCTTCCTCTTCGATCAGTCCTATGACGATGCGAGGCTCTCGGGATATCGCGACCTGCAGCTCGCCAGCGGCTACAACGAGGATTACCACATCTTCCAGACGACCAAGGAAGAGGATGTGATGCGGGCGATCCGCAACGGTCTTCAGGGAGCCGGGATTCCGGTCGAGAACTCCAAGGGCGAGGCGTCCGCCGGCCAGGAGGAGATCAACGTCCGTTACGCGGAGGCCGTGACGATGGCCGACCGGCATGCGATCATCAAGAACGGCTGCAAGGAAATCGCCTGGCAGCGCGGCAAGGCGATCACCTTCCTTGCCAAGTGGAACTACTCGGCCGCCGGCTCCTCGTCGCACATCCACCAGTCGCTCTGGAGCAAGGACGGAGAAACGCCGCTGTTCTTCGACAAGAACGGGCAGTATGGCATGTCTGAGCTCATGCGCCACTATGTGGCCGGTCAGCTCGCCCATGCGAGCGAGGTAACCTATTTCCTGGCGCCCTATATCAACTCCTACAAGCGCTTCATGGCCGGCACCTTCGCTCCGACCAAGGCGATCTGGAGCAAGGACAACCGCACGGCCGGCTATCGCCTCTGCGGTGAGGGCAGCAAGGCAATCCGCATCGAATGCCGCGTCGGCGGCTCCGATCTCAATCCGTACCTTGCCTTTGCCGCCCTGATCGCGGCCGGCATTTCCGGCATCGAGAACAAGATGGAACTGGAGGCGCCCTTCGTGGGCGACGCCTATCAGGGCAAGGAGGTGCGCGAGATCCCGCATACGCTGAGAGAGGCGAGCGAGGCGCTTTCCGGTTCGAAGATGCTGCGTGCCGCTTTCGGCGAAGAGGTTGTCGATCATTATGTGCACGCCGCAGAATGGGAGCAGCAGGAATATGACCGGCGGGTGACCGACTGGGAGGTCGCGCGCGGGTTCGAAAGGGCGTAGAAACGCCCCTCCCCAATCCCTCCCCACGAGGGGGAGGGGCTACGTTGCGGCACCCTCCGATCGAAAGCCGATGCCTCAACAAGGAGCATGGCCGAACTACCGTGCGGAGCGGTGCCGCAGGTCAAGCCCCTCCCTCTTGTGGGGAGGGTTAGGGAGGGGAATTCATGTGAAATGAGAACAGGAAGACGATCATGACGATGATCCGATGTGTTTCGCCGGTCGACGGCGAGGTTTATGCCGAGCGCCCGGCAATGCCGCTGGAGATGGCGAGGCAGGCCGTGGCACATGCGCGCCTCGCGCAGAAGGCCTGGGCCAGGCGCCCGCTCGATGAACGTGTGAAGCTGGTGCTTGCCGGCGTGGCACGCCTCAACGAGATGGTCGACGAGGTGGTGCCGGAGCTCGCCTGGCAGATGGGCCGGCCGGTGCGCTATGGCGGCGAATTCAAGGGATTCAACGAGCGCTCCAATTACGTCGCCTCGATCGCGGCCGATGCGCTGAAGCCGCTCGTCGTGGAGGAGAGCGACCGCTTCGAGCGGCGCATCGCGCGCGAGCCGCATGGCGTCGTCTTCGTCATCGCTCCGTGGAACTATCCCTATATGACCGCGATCAACACGGTCGCGCCGGCGCTGATGGCCGGCAATACCGTGATCCTCAAGCACGCCAGCCAGACGATCCTCGTCGGCGAGCGCATGGTGCGCGCCTTCATCGAGGCGGGCGTTCCGGCGGACGTTTTCCAGAACCTGTTCCTGGATCACGACACGACGGCGGCGCTGATTGCCGCCAAGAGCTTCGACTTCATCAACTTCACCGGATCGGTCGAAGGCGGCCGGTCGATCGAGCGGGCGGCGGCCGGCACCTTTACCGGCCTCGGCCTCGAACTCGGCGGCAAGGATCCTGGCTATGTGATGGAGGATGCCGACCTCGACGCGGCCGTCGACACGCTGATGGACGGCGCGACCTACAATTCCGGCCAGTGCTGCTGCGGCATCGAGCGCATCTATGTGCACGAGTCGCTCTATGACGCCTTTGTCGAGAAATCGGTCGCCTGGGCGTCCAATTACAAGCTCGGCAATCCACTCGATGCGGAGACGACGCTCGGTCCGATGGCAAACAAGCGCTTTGCGGCAACGGTGCGCAATCAGATCGCCGATGCGATCTCCAGGGGTGCCAAGGCGCTGATCGACCCGAAGCTCTTCCCGCAGGACGATGGCGGTGCCTATCTGGCGCCGCAAGTCCTTGTCGACGTCGATCACTCCATGGAGTTCATGCGCGAGGAAACCTTCGGGCCGGCCGTGGGCATCATGAAGGTGAAGAGCGACGCCGAGGCGATCGAATTGATGAACGACAGCCGGTACGGTCTTACCGCGTCGCTCTGGACGAAGGATGCGGAGCGCGCGGCCCGGATCGGCAGTGAGCTCGAAACCGGCACGGTTTTCATGAATCGCGCCGACTATCTCGATCCGGCGCTGTGCTGGACCGGCGTCAAGGAGACCGGCCGGGGCGGCTCGCTCTCGGTGCTCGGCTTCCACAACCTCACCCGCCCGAAATCCTATCACCTCAAGAAAGTGACCGCATGACCATCACCGCCAACTGGAGCTATCCGACCGCCGTCAAATTCGGCGCCGGCCGGATCAAGGAGCTTGCCGACCACTGCAAGGCGCTCGGCATCAAGAAGCCGCTGCTCATAACGGATCGCGGACTTGCCCCGATGGCGATCACGCAGCAGGCGCTCGATATTCTGGAAGCGGGTGGGCTCGGACGCGCGATCTTCGCGGACGTCGATCCGAACCCCAACGACAGGAACCTCGAAGCCGGCGTGAAAGCGTTCCGTGACGGCGGCCATGACGGCGTCGTCGCCTTCGGCGGCGGCTCGGGCCTGGACCTCGGCAAGTGCGTCGCATTCATGGCCGGCCAGACGCGGCCGGTCTGGGACTTCGAGGATATCGGCGACTGGTGGACCCGGGCGAGCGTCGAAGGTATCGCGCCGATCGTCGCCGTTCCGACGACCGCCGGCACCGGGTCAGAAGTCGGGCGCGCCAGCGTCATCACCAATTCGGCAAGTCATGTGAAGAAGGTGATCTTCCATCCGAAGTTCCTTCCTGGCGTCACGATCTGCGATCCGGAATTGACGGTCGGCATGCCCAAGGCGATCACCGCCGGCACGGGCATGGACGCCTTTGCCCATTGCCTCGAAGCCTATTCGTCTCCCTTCTATCACCCGATGTCGGCAGGTATCGCCCTCGAGGGCATGCGGCTCGTCAAGGAATACCTGCCGCGCGCCTATAAGGACGGCACGGATCTCGAAGCCCGTGCCAATATGATGAGCGCGGCGGCCATGGGGGCGGTTGCATTCCAGAAGGGCCTCGGCGCGATCCACTCGCTGTCGCATCCCGTCGGCGCGATCTACAACACCCATCACGGCATGACCAACGCCGTGGTGATGCCCCCGGTCCTGCGGTTCAACCGCTCCGCGATCGAGGAGAAGATCGGTCGCGCCGCCGCCTATCTCGGCATTGCGGGCGGTTTCGACGGTTTCTATGACTATGTGCTGCAGCTCCGGGAGGAACTCGGCGTTCCCGACAAGCTGTCGGCGCTTGGTGTCGGCACGGACCGTATCGACGAGATGGCCGAGATGGCGATCGTCGATCCGACGGCCGGCGGCAATCCCGTCGAACTGACGCTCGATGCTGCCAAAAAGCTGTTCGCCGAATGCATTTGACGGGAGCCGTCGTTAATTTTTTCGAGCCCGGAAAACCCATGTTTTCCGGGCTTTTTCGTTGCTCTTCAACGGAAAATGCGCCCCACGGTTAACTTTTGGGGGCCAAAAGTTTCCATTTCGTTAACCATGTTCTGCAAGGTTCTATTAAGGAAACCGCGCGCCGGGCATCGCTCGGCGGACCGGAAACGAGCAAGGACGAGGTGAGAGAAATGGCGGTCATCACATTCGCCAATGCAAAGGGCGGTGCGGGAAAGACGACCGCGGCGCTGATCCTGTCGACGGAACTGGCGAGGCAGGGAAACCGCGTCGTGGTACTGGACGCCGATCCGCAGCGCTGGATCACGAGCTGGTCCGAAGTGTCCGGCCGTGTCGCCAATCTCGAGGTGATTTCGCACGTCACTCCGGCTTCGCTTCCCTGTCATATCCGCGAACTCAAGGGTGAGGCCGATTTCATCGTCATCGACCTCGCCGGAGCCAAGGACGCGATCGTCGCGTTGGCGCTGGGGCTGTCCGATCACGTGCTGATACCGGTTCAGGGCTGTGCCATGGATGCGCGGGGGGCCGTACAGATTCTTGAACTTATCCGCCATATCGGAGAGAAGGCGAGGGTACGCATCAACCACTCGGTCGTGTTGACGCGCGTCAATTCGCTGGTGACCACGCGAGCGCTGCAGACGATCAAGGCGCTGCTCGCCTCCCGCGGCGTTTCGGTCCTCGACACGCCGATCGTCGAGCGTGTTGCCTATCGCGAAATCTTCGAGTGCGGCGGCACCCTGCAGATGATGGACCCGAACAGGGTCAGCAATCTCGACAAGGCGCGCGAAAACGCCTACGCGCTTGCCGCCGAGGTGCAGAACCTGCTCCCCGTGACCGCACGCCGCGCCCTGATGTCCCGCCTGCGCTCGGCTTTGCCGCGGGCGGCGTAGCGATCGATCGCGAAGGGCGTTGCCGTTCAGAACCGTTTATCGATGAAATGCTTGGCCTGGGCGCCGGCGTGGTAGAAGACGGATTTCAGGGTCCGCCACGGATCCGGCGTGACCGGCGTCTCGGCAAGCGGGATCGCGGACGTGTCGCCGGTGACGTGACGGGCAAGCGCGCGGCCGAAGACCGTACCTGGGGCTATGCCGCGGCCGTTATATCCGCTGATCGATACGACATTCGGGGCGAGCACATGCATGGCCGGCAGATTGTTCGTGGTCATGCCGATGCGGCCGTCCCACCAATATTCGAAGCGGAAATCCCCGATAAAGGGGAAGAGCTTGCGCACGGACCGGGCGGCGAAGGCCCGGTGTGTGCTCGCGGCGATCGCATCGAGCCTGCCGATCGATCCGAAAATCAGCCGGTTCTGCTTGTCCATGCGGAAGGAGGTCATCACCAGCCCCGTGTCCCAGGCCCCCTGCCGTTCGGGCAATATGCGCTCGGCCACGTTGTCGGGCAGCGGATTGGTCGCGAACTGGAAATAGGGAAGGATCGTCAGCTCCTGCCGATACTCCTTCCATGGGACATCGGTGACAAGGCCTCCATAGGCGTTGGTCGCTAAAATGACGTGACGGGCCGTGACCGTCCCCCGCCCGGTCTTCAATTTCCAGAGATCGCCTTGGCGGCTGGCTCCAAGGAGGGGGGTATCGGTGAAGATTTCGGCGCCGACGGCAAGCGCTGCACGGGCCAATCCCCGCGCATAGGCGAGCGGCTGTATCGTTCCGGCGCGACGGTCGAGCAGTGCGCCTGTGAAGCACTCGGCCCCTGAAAGCGCGTGCGCCTTTTCTGCCGAAAGCACCTCAACCGGAGCACCGCGTTTTTTCCATTGCGCCTCGCGCTCCCGGATTTCCTTGAGCCCTTCCGCGCCGACCGACATATGCAGCGTGCCGTTGCGAACGGCTTCGCATTCGATTCCATGTTTCGCAACGAGATCATAGACGAATGACGGGCCGTCGCCGAGTTCGTCGAGAAGCCGATTGCCCGCGGCTGCTCCGAGCGTTGCAATCAGGTCGTCGGGCTGCACCCACATGCCGGCATTGACCAGGCCGACATTGCGGCCCGAACCCCCGAAGCCGATCATCCGCGATTCGATCACCGCCGTCCTGACGCCTGTCTCGGCCAGATGAAGCGCGGCCGAAAGGCCAGTGAAACCACCTCCGACGATCGCCACCTCGACCGCCAGGTCGCCTGCTAGCGGAGCGGTGCGCGGAGCGGCCGGTGCCGTCGCATGCCAGAGATTGGGGAGAGCACGCTCCGTTGCCATCGCGGACAGTTCCTTAGAGTCAGGGGTGTTTCGCCTGTGATAAAGGCAATGCGTCGGAGTTTTTCATGACAATGTTTCATGATGTCATGAGGCTGCTGCGCCGGCAGGGCTATATGGCATTCGAGGCAGCTCAAGCGTGTCGCGATCATGCGCATTCACGCGGCACGCTTGGCCGATTGTCGTGCGTCAGTCGACGAATTCGACCGTGACGCCAGTGCTCACCATCTTGCCGAGTTCGGTCGCATCCCAGTTGGTAAGGCGGACGCAGCCATGGCTCTGGGTCTTGCCGATCTTCGACGGCTCCGGTGTCCCGTGAATGCCGTAGGTCGGCTTCGACAGTGCGATCCAGACGGTGCCCACCGGGCCGTTCGGACCCGGCTGCAATTGCAGGATCCTGTCGTTCGCGCCCTGCTGGAAGTTGATCTTCGGGTTATAGGTATAACCAGGATCGAAGGCGATACGCTCGACATGCACGGTCCCGGAAGGCGACGGCGTGTCGGAGGAGCCGATTGTGGCCGGATAGGCGGCGATCAGTTTCCCCGCTTCGTCGTAGGCGAGCACCTGCTTGCGGGCCTTGTCCGCGAGGATGCGCGCCACCTTGCCCTTCTTGTTCGGGCCGGGATTGACGACCTTGATCGTTGTGCCGGGAATTGAAAAATCGGCACCGGGATTGAGCTCGCGCAGATAGGCCTCGTCCATGTGGAACTTTTCGCCGAGCATCTCCGTCACCGACGTGAACGACAGATGCGGCAGCTGCGCCTTGTGTGCGTAATCTTCCGGGATGGAGGCGACAAAGGGGCCGGCCGCATCCGCGGCGGTGATCGTGTAGGTCGTAATCGGCAAGCCGCCGTTGAAGCGCAGCCGCTCGAGAATGTCTTCGGTATTGTTCGGATCGAGCGTTTCGCCCGTTGCCTGCTGCCAGGCTTCAATGGCCTTGGTGACGTTCGAGCCCATCTTGCCGTCGATCACGCCGGGAGAATAGCCTTCGCGGTCGAGGAAGACCTGCAGGGCAGCGATCTCGGCGCGCGACTTTCCCCTCACCGTCATGGCCGGCGGCATCGGCTGTGCCAGCGGGTCATTGTATTGCGGATCGTAGGCAGCCTCCTCACGATCGGAGAGCGAGGGAAGGCTGTTGGGCAGATCCTCGCGCTCGACCGGAGCGGGCGCAATATCGCGATATTCGGGGATGGCGCCGGTAAACTCGCCGGGCTCCGAATAGCCGTAACCGCGATCGCGGGGATCGGGATAGCCATCGCGCCCGTATTGGCGGCGCCGCTGTCCGCGACCATAGCCGTCATTCGGCACGACGGTGGCGACGATATTGCCCCACGGATCCACGAGCACCGTGCGTCCGCGCCGGTCGCGCATGGCGTGAACCTCGGCCTCTCCGGGGATATAGTCGAGAATGTCGCCCTCGGGGGTGACGAGCATCACGTCGCCGCCGCCCCAATAGCCACCATAGGCATCCTGTGCGTTGGCGGGCGCAAGCTCCACGGCGATGAGGGCGAATGCTGCGAAGAGCGAAAGGCCGGTGCGGGTCGCGGGCGTCACTAGGGAACCTGTCTTCATGGCGGTTGCTTTGCGGCGGTACATACCGATTTGGACGTTAATGTGAAAAAAGTGAATTCATCATGAACAGCCGGTTAAATTAGTTAGGCCAACATCCTGCCCATTGCAACGCTCGCCGAAATGGCCCGGTTCCGAGGCTTCGACTATCATGGATTCTCTGCCTGATTCCGGGCTCCTTCTGAGGAGGTGAAATGCGGACCACCTTGAACGCGGCCGATGGCGCCGCGATCCACCTCCTGTTCGACCCGTCCTCGGCACTCGATGTCGCGGCCTTCGTCGTCGGCGGCGTCGACCTGTCGCCCGGCGCGGCGATCCCCTCGGACGGCGATCCGCGGATCGACCGCGCGCTTGCGGGTTTCCTGTTCACCTGCGGTCCTGAGCACATTCGTCATCCCGAGGCTCTGGAAGGCGGCGCCGGCGCCTATTATCCCCTGCATGGTTCGCTCGCCGGAACGCCTGTCAGCCGGACCGAGATGTGCGGGGCAGGCGATCGCCGTACTGCGGTGACCGAAGTCGATCTCGCCTGCGGCGGCCGAGCGGCCATAGAGCGGCTCTGGCAAGTCGATGCGGCCGCGCACGCCGTGACGCTTGCCGACCGCGTCGTCAACATCGGTTCGTCGGCCTTTGCGCCGATGATGATGTATCACATGAACATCGCGGGCCGGCTGCTCGGCGAGATGACGCGGATCGAAAGCCCGTCGGTCGACGGCGGATCGCTTCCCTGGCGCTTCGGCGAGGGGGATAGCGCGCATTTCTGCCGGCCTGCCGTTGCCTGTGACGGATGGTCGGAGGTGGCGCTGACCGCAATGCCGGGTCTTCACGGGCGTGCACTCCGTGTGCGGTTCCGGACCGAGACGCTGCCGTTCCTGCAGATGTGGCGCTGTCAGCGCGGCGGCGCCAACGTCGTCAGCATCGAACCGGCCTCGCATCGCCTGGCGAAACGGCCCGAACTTGCCGCAAACGGGGAGCTTGGTGCTCTTAAGCCCGGTCAGTCGCGTGAATATCGCCTGGCTTTCACCGTCTCCCGATGACGCCTTCTCGATTGACGCCGCCCGGCGCCGGGCCTAAATCAGGGCAACGCTTTTCTTGAGGGACGCCACATGGACATTCGCCAGATCAACGATGAGTACTCGGTTTCGGGCCAGATCACCGTCGACGACCTCGACGAGATCAAGGCGCTCGGCTTCAAGTCCATCGTCTGTCATCGCCCGGATTTCGAGGCCCCCGATCAGCCGACCTTCGACGCCATCGCGGCACGTGCCCAGGAACTCGGGCTGGAGATCACCCATATCCCGGTCGGCCCGATGGGCGTGACCGCGGACGCGGTCAAGAGCATGGTCGACGCACTGGACGAGTTCCAGCGACCGATGCTCGGCTATTGCCGCTCCGGCGCCCGCTCCACCGCAGTCTATCAGCAGACGCTGCACATTCGGGGCTGAGGCGGGCCCGGCTGCAGCCGGGCCACCAAATGCACTCACCCGTTCCGGATTTCGCTCAGCGTCCGCGTCGGCGTGATCGCTTCCGGATCGAGCTTGATCTCGATGATAGCCGGCTTGCCGCTCTCACGCGCCCGCAGGAAGGCGCCTGCAAATTCTTCCGTCCTCGCCACCGTTTCGCCGTGGCCGCCATAGGCGCGGGCGAGCGCTGCGAAATCCGGGTTCGTCAGATCCGTCGCGCTGACGCGGCCGGGATATTCGCGCTCCTGGTGCATGCGGATCGTACCGTAGATACCGTTGTTGACGACGAGCACGATGATGGGGAGTTCGTAGCGGACGGCGGTCGCGAACTCCTGGCCGTGCATGAGGAAACAGCCGTCCCCGGCAAAGCAGACCACCTCGCGGTCGGGATGCAGATGCTTGGCCGCGACTGCGGCCGGCAGGCCGTAGCCCATCGAACCGGAAGCGGGAGCAGCCTGCGTCCCGTAACGCCGGAAACGGTGGAAGCGATGGAGCCAGGTGGCGTAGTTGCCTGCACCGTTGGTGAAGATCGTCTCCGGCCTCGTATTCGCCTCCAACCAGTTCACGATCGGGCCCATCTGCACGTCGCCCGGTCCCTTTTCCGGCGGCGTCGACCATTTGAGGTAGGCCGCATGCATTTCCCCGGTGCGGGCGGACCAATGGGGCTCGGCCGAAGGCGTCAGGCTCGAGAGCGCCGCGACGAAGTCGCGCGGGCTCGCGGCAATTGCGAGGTCCGGACGGTAGACCCGGCCGAGCTCGCCCGGATCCGGATGGACATGCACCAGGGTCTGCCTGGGGTAGGGGACGTCGATCAGCGTGTAGCCGGAGGAAGGCATCTCCGAGAACCGCCCGCCGACGAGGAGGACGAGGTCGGCATCCCGGATCTCGCCTGCCAGCGACGGATTGATGCCGATGCCGACATCGCCCGCATAGTTCGGATGCAGGTGGTCGAAAAGCATCTGGCGGCGGAAGGAGCAGCCGACAGGCAGCTGCCAACGCTCGGCGAAGCTCTGGAATCCGGCTACGGACTCGGCGGACCAGCGGGTACCGCCGAGAATGGCGATCGGCCTTTTCGCGGTGGAGAGAAGCTCTGCAAGCTGGGAGATCTGGCCTGGGCCGGGGTGACTTTCCACCGGCCGGTAAGCGCGTGCGGCCGGTGCTTCGGCGCTCTGTGTCAGCATGTCTTCCGGCAAGGTCAGGACCACGGGGCCGGGACGGCCGGACGTCGCGACGGCGAAGGCGCGCGTCACGAATTCCGGGATGCGCGCCGGATCGTCGATTTCGCCGACCCATTTTGCGACTTCGGTAAAGGCCCGGCGATACTCGATTTCCTGAAAAGCCTCCCGCTCGCGGGCGTCGCGCTGCACCTGGCCGATGAAGAGGATCATCGGAACCGAATCCTGCCGGGCCACGTGGAGGCCGGCGGAGGCATTGGTCGCGCCGGGGCCGCGGGTGACCATGCAGATGCCGGGCTCGCCCGTCAGCCGGCCCCAGGCATCCGCCATCATTGCGGCCCCGCCCTCCTGCCGACAGACGACGACCTCGATGTCGGCGTCGTAAAGCGCATCGAGCACCGCCAGATAGCTTTCTCCCGGTACGCAAGAGATGCGCTTCACCCCGTTTGCGGCAAGCGCCTCCACCACCAGTTGTCCGCCCGTTTTCATGTGCACCTCCCAACTGCTGTCCTGTTTCGCCGCTGTCAGATCGCCGGCGACACCGGCGCGATACCCGCCGTCTTCTGCACCTGTCGCTCGCGCCAGATGATATAAAGTCCTGAGCCGATGATGATCGCGATCCCCAGCCATTTCAGCGCGTCCGGCAGATCGCCGAAGACGAGCCAGCCGAAAATCGTCGCCGAGACGATCTCGAGATATTGCAGCGGCGCGAGCACCGAGGCCGGCGCCGCCCGATAGGCATAGACGCCGAGCACGCCGGAGATCGTCGCGGTGACGCCGACTCCCAACAGATAATACCAGGCGCGGCCGTCCGGCCAGACCGGATCGAAGACGCTCGATCCGCTGCCCTCGCCGAACCAGAGCAGCGCGAGACAGAAGAGGCCTCCCCAGATGCCGGCATGGAACTGCATCGACCAGGGGTCCTCGTTCTGCGCGACCATGCGCGTCACGAGCAGGAAAACGGCGAGACCGAAGGCGGCGACGATCGGCAGAAGCGCGACCCAACCAACTTCCTGCATGCTCGGCTGGATGACGAGCAGCGAACCGAGGAAGCCGACAGCGCAGGCGGTATAACGGCGCCACCCGATCGTCTCCTTCAGGAAAATGCTGCCGAGAATGGTGAGGATGATCGGTTCCACGAAGAAGATGGCGATGGCATCGGCCACCTCCATGACCTTCAGCGTGGTGATGAAGGAAAGCATGGTCACCACTAAAAGGCCGCCGCGCAGCGCATGCAGCGCACTCTTGCGCCAGGTGAGATCGAACAGCGTGCCGCGCAGAAGGACGATCGGCAGGATGAAGACGATCTGCAGCAGGAAGCGTGCCGCCGTGATCTCGGCCGAGGGAACCGTCGCTATGGCGAGCTTCGAGAAGACGTCGATCAGCGGCGACAGCAACACCGAAAGGACCATCAGCGTCAGGCCGTAGGAGATCCGGTTGTGGTCGATTGCCGCCTTGGAAAGGGAGAGCTCGCTCATGGACGGTGCCGCTTTCCCCCGACTGCCTTCCTGCACCAGGCGGCGAACTCCGTCATCGCTTTTTCCCGTCCGATCTCGTTCAGCGTTTCGTGGCGCATGCCCTCGTGAATTGCGATCGTGACATCCGTCATGCCCCGCGCTTTCATGCGGTTGCCCAGCCAGCGAACGGCCTCTCCGTTGAGGGTGGAAGGATCGGCGCTGCCGCCGACGAGGTGAACCGGCAGGCTTGACGGTAGCCGCCACAGCCGGTCGGAGCGGGCCCCGGCAAAGGCGAAGGCGAATACGTCGAGCCACAGCGATACGGTCGGGTCGAAACCACAGAGCGGATCTTCGAGATATTTGGCAACCTCGCTTCTATCGCGCGAGAGCCAATCGAAATCGGTCTGCCGGTCGGCGATGCTGGTGCTCCAGGCACCGAAGGTGAGTTTCGTCACGAGCGGACTTGGCACGTCCGAACCCTTCAGCATCTTCTCGATCGCCAGCAGCAACTGGCCGCCGCGCCCGGCAAGGCCGGGCCGGAAATTGGAGTTCCACACAGCAAGCGCGTCGTAGAGTTCCGGATCGGTTTCGGCGGCGTTAAGCGCGATCAGGCCGCCCATCGAATGGCCGAACAGCACGACCGGCAGGCCGGGATGGCTGGCCACCGCCATATCGCGGAGCGCGCGGAGATCCGCGACGACCTTGGCAGCGCCATCCCGCTGCGCGAACATGGCGGGACACGCATCGGGGGCACAGCTCGTGCCGTGGCCGCGGTGGTCATGGGCGTAGACGTGGAAACCTTGGCCGGCCATGGCTTCGGCAAAGCGGGCATAGCGGCCGGAATGCTCGGCAAGGCCGTGGCTGATGACGAGAATGCCTTGCGGTTCACCCGCGGCGCCGAGATGGCGCCAGCCGAGCGTCGCGCCGGTCGGGCTTCGATGCGTCCTCACCTGCCCGAACATGCCATGCGCTCTCCCCCACTTGCGGATGCCGTGCGGATATCAAATCGATTTGGGTGGGAAAGGCAACCGCAGCTTGTTGCTCGTTGCGCATGAGATCACAACGAATCCGCAGATGCGATTCAGGGTTGCAATTTTCCCGTATATGGCGTTATTTGTTCCTGTTTTGTTTCCTTTAGAGGGTTTGGGGCAATGAAGACAAGGGCGATGATGCATCTGATCAGGTTGGCGGCGCTGGCGCTGGGTTTGGCGAATGCGCCCCTCGCTGCGGCTCAGGAGAGTGAGGCGAGCGAGGGCGAAACCGGCGCGGGAAGGACGGAATATGTCCTCGCCGTGAGCTGGCAGCCGGGATTCTGCGAGACGCGGCCCGATCGCAAGGAATGCGTCGATCAGACCGCGGATCGCTTCGACGCCACGAATTTCTCGCTTCATGGACTATGGCCGCTCAAGAAGAGCTATTGCGGCGTGGAAGCGGATCTGAAAGCGCGCGACCGCAAGGGCGATTGGCTGGAACTGCCGGAAGTCGCCATGGGGGACGAGACGGCCAAGCGCCTGCTCGTCGCCATGCCGGGCGTCATGTCCGGTCTGGACCGGCACCAATGGCTGCGCAACGGTACCTGCCAGACGGCAAATGCCGAGGACTATTTCGCGCTGCAGCTCCGGCTTCTGGACGAGCTCAACCGGTCGGCGGTGCGTGCGCTCTTCGCCGGCGGGATCGGCAGGGAACTCGACGAAAAACAGATCAAGCAGGCCTTCGACCAGACTTTCGGGGCGGGGGCCGGAGACCGGGTGCGCATGCGTTGCCAGTCGGTGAACGGCCGCGACGTGATTACCGGGCTGACGATCGGGCTCTCGGGCGACCTCTCGGGCAAAGCCGAGCTGGCGGATTTGATCCAGGCGGCGGGGCCGACGGAATTCAAATGCGCGAAGGGGGTCGCAGACGCTGCCGGGCGGGGCTGATCCGGACCGCAATTCGCATTGAGGAAGCGGCGGGGGAGCGTGGGGGCAAGGGCCTTTGGCGTTGCCCCGCCACCATAATTCGCCTACATAGCGGGCAAAATTCCCTTCCGATGCGGAGCATTTCCTTTATGGCACGTCAATTCATCTATCACATGGCCGGGCTGAACAAGGCCTACGGCAACAAGAAGGTCCTCGAGAACATCCATCTCTCCTTCTATCCGGAGGCGAAGATCGGCATTCTCGGCCCGAACGGGGCCGGTAAGTCGACCGTGCTCCGGATCATGGCCGGCCTTGATACCGAATATACCGGTGAGGCCTGGGTCGCCGAAGGTGCGAGGGTCGGCTATCTCGCACAGGAGCCGCAACTCGATCCTCAGAAGAACGTGCTCGATAACGTGATGGAAGGGGTGGCTGCCAAGAAGGCGATCCTCGACCGCTACAACGAGCTGATGATGAACTATTCCGACGAAACCGCGGAAGAGGGCGCCAAGCTCCAGGACGTCATCGACAGCCAGAACCTCTGGGACCTCGACAGTCAGGTGGAAATGGCGATGGAAGCGTTGCGTTGCCCTCCGGGCGATGCGGAGGTCACCAATCTCTCCGGCGGCGAGAAGCGCCGCGTGGCGCTTTGCAAGCTTCTGCTGTCGCAGCCCGAACTGCTTCTGCTCGACGAACCGACCAACCACCTCGACGCGGAAACGATCGCCTGGCTCGAAAAACACCTGCGCGAATATCCGGGCGCCGTGCTGATGGTCACGCACGATCGCTACTTCCTCGACAACGTCACAGGCTGGATTCTCGAACTCGACCGCGGACGGGGCATTCCCTATGAGGGCAACTACTCCGCCTATCTGCAGGCGAAGGCCAAGCGCATGGCGCAGGAAGGACGCGAAGAGGCTGCCCGCCAGAAGGCCATCAGCCGCGAGCAGGAGTGGATCTCTTCGAGCCCCAAGGCCCGCCAGGCGAAGTCCAAGGCTCGTATTCGCGCCTATGACGAGCTGGTCGAGGCGGCTGCGGACCGGCGTCCGGGCGATGCGCAGATCGTCATTCCCGTGGGCGAACGACTGGGGCAGGTGGTCATCGAGGCGGAGAATATTTCCAAGGGTTATGGCGACCAGCTGCTGATCGAAGGCCTGAGCTTCAAGCTGCCGCCGGGCGGCATCGTCGGCGTCATCGGACCGAACGGCGCCGGTAAGACGACGCTCTTCCGCATGATCACCGGGCAGGAGCAGCCCGACGACGGTTCCATCCGGATCGGAGACAGCGTGCAGCTCGCCTATGTCGACCAGAGCCGCGATGCGCTCGACGCCAACAAGACGGTCTGGGAAGAAATCTCGGGCGGCAACGACATCATCAAGCTCGGCAAGCACGAGGTCAACTCGCGGGCCTATTGCTCGACCTTCAACTTCAAGGGCGGCGATCAGCAGCAGAAGGTCGGCACGCTTTCGGGCGGACAGCGTAACCGCGTTCACCTTGCCAAGATGCTGAAGTCCGGCGGCAACGTCGTCCTGCTCGATGAACCGACCAACGACCTCGACACCGAGACCCTGGCCGCACTGGAAGATGCGCTCGAAAACTTCGCCGGTTGCGCTGTTATCATCAGCCACGACCGCATGTTCCTCGACCGCCTTGCCACCCATATCCTCGCCTTCGAGGGCGACAGCCACGTCGAGTGGTTCGAAGGCAATTTCGAGGATTATGAAAAGGACAAGATCCGCCGCCTCGGCCCGGACTCGGTCAACCCGAAGCGCGTAACCTACAAGCGCCTGACGCGTTGACCGTCATAGGTTTGCGGCGGCGCATCGCTGACGGCGTTCTTTGAGTCTGTACATCCAGCGAAGGCGGCCTCTCCGGGTCGCCATCGCCGGGCTTCGCCGCCGTAATCCTCGGGGCTTGACCCGAGGATCCGTTCACAAGCCACCGATACTCAAACAGGCGGCGTTACGCGCAGTCCCGTTGCATGCACCGCGTCATCCACGGAGTTCGGCTCCTATGCCCGGCGTGTGGATCCTCCGGTCCAGGCAGAGGATGACTGTCGGGGTCACGGCTGAGGATGAATGTCGGGGCCGAGGCAGAGGGGGTCGACGGGCAGAGCCGCTCCCCAAGCGTTCTGAAATCTCCACAAATCGTAGCGCGCCATTTGTCGGCCGGGCGACCGCAAGGTCCGGCCGTTCTATCCTCCAGACGCCATTCTATTGCCTCTATGCGCAAATCTCTTGCGCAGCTGTCACAAATCACATAAACATATCTTTATGTGTTGATGGGGAAGGCTATGGCTGATCGGGAAACGCTTGGTTTGGATGCGCTGGTCGACGTCCTGAAGGCGGCGGGCGAGCCGACGCGCCTGCGCCTGCTGGCCCTTCTCTCGGCCGGTGACCTGACGGTCACCGATCTTACTGAAATTCTCGGGCAATCGCAGCCGCGCATTTCCCGTCATCTGAAATTGTTGGCCGAGGTCGCGCTCATCGATCGCTATCAGGAAGGCGCCTGGGCCTATTTCCGCCTGCGGCAGGAGGGCCGTCGCGTCGCGCTGATCCGCGAGCTTCTCGCATCGGCCGCAGCCGACGATGCAATTCTGGCCAGGGATGCCATCCGCCTTGCCACGTTGAAGAGAACCCGCGCGGAGAAGGCGCAGGCCTATTTCAGCCGCAACGCCGCCGAATGGGACAAGCTCAGACGTCTGCACATCGCCGAAGGCGACGTCGAGGCGGCGCTCAAGGCGATGGTCGGCGACGAGCCGGTCGACAGCCTGCTCGACCTCGGCACAGGAACCGGACGTATCCTGCAGCTCTTCGAGGGTATCTACCGTCGCGGCATCGGGGTCGACGCCAGCCGCGACATGCTGGCGGTCGCGCGGTCCAACCTGGACAGGGCCGGCATCACCAAGGCGTCGATCCGCCACGGCGACATCTTCAACCTGCCGCTTGATGGTCAATCCTTCGATCTCGTCACGATCCATCAGGTGCTGCATTATCTCGAGGAGCCCGAGGCGGCGATTGCCGAGGCCGCGCGCATGCTCGTCCCGGGCGGCCGGCTCGTCATCATCGATTTCGCGCCGCATGGGCTTGAACATTTGCGTGACGACCATGCCCATGCGCGCCTGGGCTTCTCGCACCAGACAATGAGCGAATGGCTGCAGAAGGCGGATCTTTCGCTCGAGAAGACGACCGATCTTGCGCCGGAAGGCGGGCAGGAGGGGAAGCTGACTGTCACCATCTGGCTGGCGCGCGATCAGCGCGCGGTCGAAACCGTTGCCGACTTGCCGCGCCAGCGTCTTCATGCAGGGGGAGTTTGAGAATGAACGGACGGACGCCTTATCCCGTGGACTGCGACGGGCTTAGATTTTCCTTCGAGTACTTCCCCCCGAAGAACGACGAGATGGAGGCGCAACTCTTTCAGACCGTCACGGCTCTCTCCGTCTTCGCGCCCGCCTTCGTCACCGTGACCTACGGTGCCGGCGGGTCGACCAAGGCGCGCTCCCTGACGACGGTCAAGCGGATGATCGGGGAGATGGAGATCCGGAATACGGCCGCGCATCTCACTTGCGTCGGCGCGCCGAAGGCGGAGGTGGATGCGGTCATCGACGAGTTCGTCGCCTGCGGGGTGCGCCATTTCGTGGCTTTGAGGGGTGATCCGCAAGGCGGTATCGGCAGCGTCTACGAGCCTTTCCCGGGCGGCTACGAAAATGCCGCCGCCCTCGTCGAGGCCCTGCGGGCGCGCGGCGATTTCGAGATCTCCGTCTCCGCCTATCCGGAAAAGCATCCGGAGAGCCCCGACGTCGCTGCCGACATAGACATGCTGAAGCGCAAGGTCGACAATGGCGCAACGCGCGCGCTTACGCAGTTCTTCTTCGACAATGACGACTTCGAGCGCTATTTGGAACGCGTAAGGCGCGCGGGCATCGCGATACCGATCGTACCCGGCATATTGCCGATCAATAATCTTACCCAGGTGCAGAAATTTGCCGGTCTTTGCGGCGCCAGAGTTCCGGAGTCGATCGTTTCGCGGCTGGGCCCTCTTGACGATCAGCCGGAAGGGCGTTTCCGGGAGGCGGCCCATATCGCGGCCGAACAGATCACCGATCTCGTCCGGCGCGGCGTCAGCGATTTCCACCTCTACACGATGAACCGCCCGCAGCTCATCACTGCCGTTTGCGAACTGATCGGCTATGATCCGGAACTCGCGCCGGCTCAGCCGGCAGACACGGAGCGCCCGGTCCGGGCGGTCGCGAGGGCATGACGGCCGACCTCGGATAAGCAGCACCATAGCGAAAGCCCATGAATGCCGCAGCATTCATGGGCTTTCTGATTGTTGCAGCCTGTCGAACTATTGCGCCTGAGCGGCGGTGAGACCTTGCTGCAAAATGGATTTTCCGGAAATTAAAGTCCCCGTTTCGGCTGGACTGTCAGTGGCCCTGAATCACACGAAAAGCATTACGGCCACGAATGCGAACGCTGCACTGATCATAAGGACGTTCAACGAGTGTGTAAGTCCCATAAGCTGATCCTCCCTGCGTTGACGGGTAAAACATAGGGCGAAAAAACGGCATGTGAAAGCGAAACTTGTGCTGCACTGCGAAATTCCCTATCTCCGATTTTTTCATGAATACATATAACGTGTTGAAAACAATCAATTATTGGGAATGCCACATTTTATTCACAATTCCTGCCAGGAGGTTAATGTAAACATCTGTAACGCTGCGTGAGTGTGTGAAAAAGACGGTGAATCAGTCTACCGGGCGCCCGCCGGGCGGATCGTGGCGCGCGGAATGGTCACCGTCCGGCGGAATATCCGAGCTTCAGGACGCGCCCATCCAGGATCGCCAGGCCGACGGCGATGAGCAGCATGCCCCCGATATCAGTCGCCTGCAGTATTTCTCCCAGGAAGAGATAGCCGAGCAGGATGGCGCTTGGCGGGACGAGCAGCGTTACCAGCGAGGTGTTGGTGGCGCCCGCTTCGGCCATGATGCGGAAGAACAGGATATAGGCATAGGCGGTTGAAACGAGCGCCAGTCCGAGGATCGCGAGCACGGTCGTGAGCGGCGGCATGGGCAGGGTCCATGGCATGTCGACGAGAACCGCGACCGGCAGCATGATGAGTGTCGATGCGGTCAATTGCCCGGCGGCCGTCACCGGCGCGGCCAGATTGCGGAAGCGTCTGCCGTAAGAAGCGGAAAACCCGTAGCTGACTGCCGCCAGGACCGGCAGGACCAGCGCCCAGAGCGGCACGTCGCCGGCAGCGCCGAAGAGGCCGGCAAGCGCACTCGGCCCTATGAGCACGACGGTACCGGCAAGCCCGAGCAGGCAACCGCTGAACTTCGCGGTGCTCAGCTTTTCATCCTCGGTCGCGACATTCGCGATGAGCACCGTCCAGACCGGCGTCGTGGCGTTGAGGATTGCAGCGAGACCGGCGCCGATATGCGTCTGGCCGAGAAAGATGAACGCATGCGGAATGGCGTTGTTGATGAGCCCCATGAGCAGGAACTCGCGCCAGCGCCCGGCGAGCGCCGGATATATGCCGTGTCGCCCGCGAAGATAGAGATGCAGGGCGAGGGCAGCGAGGCCGAGACGCAAAAGCACGAGCGTGAAAGGCGGCACATGGGCAACGGCCACCCGGGCGAAGAAGAAGGAACCGCCCCAGATGAGACCGAGCAGCCCGAGCAGTGCCCAGAGGCGCATGGTCATGTGGGTGCTGATGGAATTTGCGGGTGAAGCCATATCTTGCCTGCGCAGCAGCTGCCGCATCGGCCCGAAATCGGACGATTTCGGAAAGCACGATGCGTCGACCGAATAAGTTGGAGCGCACTTCGTGCGCCCATCCGGAACGACCGCGCTCTAAGCCGGAATAGGAGCCCGACAATTCAGAATTGTGCAAGCAGTATTGCGGCGAAGCGGGTGTCGCCACCCGCTTCTTGCGTCCTGCCAAAGGTTAAAGCGCCTCCAGCAGGCCCGGTGTTGCCCAGCCGTCGGCGGGAAGGCCGAGCTTCAACTGCTCCTTCTGCAGTGCGGCCCGCGTGCCCGAGCCGAGAATGCCGTCGATCTTGCCGACGTCATGACCAAGCGCCTGCAATCTGGTCTGCAGGGCTTTCATCTCGGCGTCGCCGAGCCCCGGTTCCGGATTGCCCTGCTGATAGGGAGGCGCACCGGCAAGCCGGGTCGCGAAATAGGCGGCGGAGGTCGTGTAGATGAAGGACTGATTCCACTCGAGATAGATCTTGAAGTTCGGGTAGGTCAGGAAAGCGGCGCCTTTGCGGCCCTGAGGGAGAACCAGCGAGGCTTCGAGCCCACTGTTGGAGGTGTTGCCGTCACGCGGCGTGACACCGAGTGCGAACCAGTCGCCGGCGGTCATGCCGGACTGCAGGCCCGTCTTCTCCCAAGGCAGTTGCTCCGGGACGCGGACCTCCTGAATCCACGGCTCCCCGCGCTTGAAGCCCAGGCTCTGGATGAATTTCGCCGCCGTCAGAATGGCATCCGGAGAACTCTTCTTGAGATTGACATGGCCGTCGCCGTCGCCGTCGACGCCATAGGCGATGATGTCCTCAGGCAGCATCTGTACCTGGCCGATCTCGCCCGCCCATGCGCCCGTGGTCGTCGCGGGATCGAGATCGCCGTGCTGCACCATCTCGATTGCAGCGAGAAGCTGCGGCCGGAACATTTCCGGGCGGCGGCAGTCATGCGCCAGCGTCACCAGCGCGTTGCGCGTATTGAAATCGCCCTGCACGGCGCCGAAGTCGGTTTCCATCGCCCAGAATGCGGTGATCACGGGCGCCGGTATGCCGAATTCCTGCTCGGCCCGGTCAAAGACGTCGGCATATTCCCGCATCTTCTGCGCACCGATGTCGAGGCGCGACTTGCTGACGGTTCGCTTCGAAAATTCGGTGAAGGTCTGCTTGAACACGCCCTGGGTGCGGTCGCGGCTGAGCACCTTCTGGTCGATCGCGGCGCCTGCGAGGGCCCGATCGGCGACGTCTGCGGGAATGCCCTTGGCGACCGCTTCGGCCTTGACGCCCTCCAGAAAGGAGCCGAGGTCGCCGCCGCACGCGGCGGCTGGGTTTCCCGACTGAGCCGGAGCTTGCGCCAGGGCCGGCGTGCCGGCGAGGGCAAGGAATCCGAGGGAGAGAAGGGCTTTGCGCGCTGTGCCTGTCATTACAATTCCTTTCCGTGGCCGGCCGCACGGAATGCCGCCGGGCCCGAAGTCTGTCGAGAATGAAATCTATCGATGCTCTCTCAGAGCATTATGACCGAATGAAGAAAAATGCGGACCATGCCGCCCCGTCCTCTGGTCTATCTTGCCTGCGAGACGGTCGCGACCCACTTCTGCCAGTTCCTGGCGGAACCGGCGAAGGCGTTGATGTCCGTGCTGCCCTGAATGCCGGGGATCACGCCGGTGCTGGTATATTGCCAAAAGGCCCAGCGGCGTTCGACGTAGATGTCCTTTGGGTGCTTGGCTACCGAGCGCACCCAGAAATGATAGTCGTTGAAGGCGCCGACCAGATTGTCGCGGTGAAAGTCGACGGACGTGTAGATGATCGGCCGTTTGCCGTAATGGGCCTCGAGCCGGTCCATGAACCGCTTCATTTCGGACCGTACGGTGTCCGGCGCCGGCCGGTAGCGGCAGGTCTTCGATTCGCCGTTCCATTCGACATCCAGGACGGGCGGCAGGTGGACTGCGCTCTTCGGCACGTTGGCAATGAACCAGTCGGCCTGGGCGTCGGCGGTGGAGCAGAAATAATAGAAATGATAGGGCGCGTAGGCGAGGCCGACGGCGCGCGCCTGCTGCCAATATTCGTGGAAGCGCGAGTCCACCCGGTCCTTGCCTTCGGTTGCCTTGATGAACGCGAAGGACACGCCGGAATTCTTGACCTTTCGCCAATCGATGTCGCCGTTCCACTTGGAGACGTCGATTCCGTGAACGCTGTGATGGTGCGGCGTGCGGCCGCCGAAATCCTGCGGATCCGTATCGTGGAAGCGCGGCTGAATGGAGGCCGTCTTGACGAGGTCGTAATCGGTGGAGGTACAGGAAGAGAGAATGGAGGCGATGGGCAGCAATGCCAGGAGAAGCCGGCGCATGGGGGTTCCGTTTCGAGACGAACGACGATCCTGCCTCACGCGATGGTTTCCATGATTGGTGATGTCCCCCAGGGAGGCGTGACCTCCTTTTCACCATATCATCGTAAAAATTGCGTTAGCTCAAGTGGGAATTGCAGCCGAATGCTTTCCGCCATCGTCCGCTACGGTGCCGCGCGGCGATAGACGGCGAGCCAGGCATAACCTCGTCCGAGCGATCTGACCTCGAGCGCCGCTCCGTCTCTCTCGGCCCTTTTGCGCATCGCGTCGAAAAGCGATTCGCGCGGCGTGACGTGGAAACGTCTGAGCCAGGCCTGGAGGAGGCGGCGGAAGCCGGCCGGCCAACCTTCCTGCTGGCCGAAATCGACGATATGCAGCGAGCCGCCCGGCTTGAGCGCGGCAATCGCGGCATCGACCGCCTTTTCCCATTCGGGAACCATGGAAAGGGCGTAGGAGATGACGATCCGGTCGAAACCTTCCTGATCGAAGGAGGCGGCGGTGAAGTTCGTCGCGTCGGCGACCCGCAACACTGCGTCCGCCCGATTTTGGCGCCGGAGCTTGGCTTTGGCGGTCGCCAGCATTTCGGCCGAGATATCGAGGCCGAAGAGGCGCGCACCGGGGTAGAGTTCCCCGAGCACGGCGAGATTGCGGCCCGTGCCGCAACCGACTTCCAGCACGGATGCACCCGGCGGCGGGTTCAATTCACGGATCAGCGTGTCACGGCCGAAGAGATAGTATTTGCGCGTGAAATCATAGATGTACCGCTGATAGCGATACATGCGGTCCATGAGGTGAGCCTGGCTTTCATTCGCAGTCTGCACGGCGCTCATGCTTTCTTCCGGTAGATGTGGAAGCCGCCATAGATCGCCGACCGGTCCTCGGCGCCGAGCCTCATCGAGCTCTCGGCATCGTAGTGCCACTGATCGAGGAGCGTGGTGGAGAGGCGCCCCGGCAGGATGCTCGCTTCCGCCGCCGTGCGGAAGATCACCGCCGCGCCGACGTCGGCGGTGCGGGTGATCTCCGTCCAGAGATCGTTCAGCTGCTGGTCGGTCATCCAGTCCTGTGCGTCGAGGAGCACGTAGCGGTCGACGGAGGCGGCGGGCTTGCCGGCGAGAAGCTCGGTGAAGCTCGCATGGTGGATCTCGACGCGCTCCGCATTGTGGCGAATCGCTTCGTATCGCGATGCCTGAAGATAAGGCGGCAACTCGCCCTCTTCCGGCCGCGGGTAGCGCCGCGCAAAGGCCTGCCAGGCGAAGTAGTTATCGCGCAAGGGGAAATGACAGGTCAGCTTTTCCAGGCGATTGCGCAGCACCGCGGCGACGGATTTCTCCCTGCTCAGGCTCGCGAGTTCGTCGAACTGCTGCGGCGGGATGCCGAGGCCGAAAAGGGAGCTCTTGCGGCTGGTGATCCACCGGATGACGGGACGCTCGAAGAGCGGAGCGAGCTTGTCGTCGAAGAACTGCCGCTGCTCGCGCATGGAGCGCGCCTTTGCGAAGTCTTCAGGATTGACGCCATGCAGCCGTGCGAGAACATGGCTCGCGGCAATGAAGCGGCCGAGCAGGCCGGTACGGTAAATGTTGCGCCCGAAGACGCCGATGCGCCGGCGGCCGGTGAGATCCCGGCCGTTCCAATAGGCGCGGGTTGCCGGATCGAGCTTCGGAGCGAGGAACACGTCGTAAGCCCGACCATTCGTGCGCGTACCTTCGACGGCGAGGAACCGCACCACGTCCTTGTGGCTCGGCAGGTGGCGAAAGGCCGAAAGCTTCAGCCGGTTGAGCGCGATGTGATGGGGATTGAGATCGACCACGTCTATCCGGGCAGGCGCGGCCGAGAGGTAGGTCAGCATGTTGCAGCCGCCGGAACCGATCGTCACGATCCGATGTCCGGGGCGGATCTGCATCGCTTCCATGTCGACAATCGGATCCTCCCAGATCTGCGGGTAGACGAGTCCGGAAAAGAGCAGACCGAACAGGCGTTCGGAGAGACCGGCGGGGGAGAGAGGTTTATGCTGCAGGAGTGCGCTTTTCAGTTTCGGATTCTTCTTGCCGAAGCCGGCATCCGGGGCGAAGTCGGTCATCTTGCCTATCGTCCAATTGAAACTGAGCCGCTTCTAAGGTGACTCGGCTACACTTTGATGACGAGGTTTCGCACAAGGGCTCGCAGGGATTCGGGTATTGCCCCTCATCCGACTGGTCAGACGGGCGAAAGCGCAGTAGCACTTATGCGAAGAGCGGGAGGGCGAGAATGAAGGGTCTTCTGAAGACGCTTGGCGGACTGGGGGCGGCCTCGCTCGTGGGCCTCGTCGGTTGGCTGGCGCTGTTTCCGCCTGAACTCCTCAAGGTGGGAGACGGCTATGCCGCCAAGATCGTCTGCTCCAACGTGTTCCTCGCCGGACGCGATCCGCAGGAAGTGCTGGCGCAGGACGTGCAGGCGCCCGGGCACCCGCTGCTGAAGCTCGTGCGCGTTTCGGTCGATCGGGAAGAGCAGAGCGTGACGGCGCGTATCCTGGGCTTTGCCGCACCCGGCCGCGCCGTCTACCGTCCGGGCAGCGGTTGCGCCAATGTGAGCGGAGGCAGCGCCGAGGCCATCGCGGGGATGCGCGGGACCGAGTCGGCGACGGCGCCTCTCGCCCACGATCCTGGCGTCGACTGGCCGGACGGGGACAAGCCGGACATCGACGCGGCCATTCAAATGCTTGTCGAAGATCCGGCACTGGCAGGTCCGGGCATGCGCGCAATCGTGGTCGTCAGGGATGGCAGGCTGGTCGCGGAAACCTATGCGGCGGGCTTCGACCGGAACACGCCCCTGCTCGGCTGGTCCATGACGAAGTCCGTGACGGCGGCGATCATCGGCCGGCGCATTGCCGAAGGGCGGATGGATCTGGCCCAGACCGATCTGGTGACCGAATGGAACGGCGACGAGCGGGCTCGCATCAAGCTGACCGATCTTCTCGCGATGCAGAGCGGGCTCGATTTCAACGAGGATTACGGCGACGTCACGGACGTGACGCGCATGCTCTATCTGGAAAGCGACATGGCCGGCTTCGTCGCCTCGAAGCCTCTGGAGGCGGCTCCGGGCACGAAATTCGCCTATTCGAGCGGCACGAGCAATCTTCTGTCCCGGCTCTGGATGGAGACATTCGACGATCCGGCCGAAGCGCTTTCCTATCCGCGCGAGGCGCTCTTCGCTCCCCTCGGGATGACGAGCGCCGTGATGGAGACGGATGCAAGCGGAACCTTCGTCGGCTCTTCCTACATGTATGCGTCGGCGCCGGACTGGGCGCGCTTCGCGGAGTTTCTGCTTCAGGACGGAAGCTGGAAGGGGAGGCGGCTCCTGCCGGAAGGTTACGTATCCTTCATGCGCACGCCGACTGCGGCTTCCGGCGGCGACTACGGGGCCGGCCAGGTCTGGCTCAAGGAAAACGGTATCCGCGCCGGAACGGCGAATTTCCCGCCCGACACGTTCTGGATGCTTGGACATGACGGGCAGGCGATTATGATCGTCCCCTCGCTTCGCCTCGCGGTCGTCCGCCTGGGGCTGACACCGTCGCGCCTCGGCTACGACGTGCAGAAGCTGAATGCGAGGATAATCGACGCGCTCGATTGAGCGATGTCCGGCAGACAGGCCAGCCGCTCGGCTTACCTCATATTCAGCTCGTCGAGCATGCCCTTGCGCTTGGCATGGTAATAATAGCCGCTGGCATAGAGCCTTACCGCGCCGTCGTGCTGGTTGTCGGCAACCATCCACGCTCCGCGCAGATACTTGGTCGCGTATTTGAGGTTGGTTTCCGCGTCGAAGAGCCCTTCGGCCGGGCCCTCATAGCCGAGACCCTTGGCCGTGTTATAGCGGATCTGCATCAACCCGAAATTGCCTTTGCTGTAGGCGCGGGGGTTGTAGTTGCTCTCGCGCCTGACCACCCGGTGCACCAGCTCGAGCGGCAGACCGTTCAGCTCGGCATAATATTTGATCAGCCTGTCAAGCTCCGGCCGCGAGCTGGTCGGTGTTTTTCCGGACTTCAGCGAATCGGGGATGACGCTTGCGACCGCGCCGACTGCGGTGCCGAACACGCCCGTCTTCGGGCGCTCCGTCGGAACGATCATGCGCTTGGCGACAAGCGTTTCCAGACCGACCGGCTCGCCGGTGTCGAAATCCGACTCCCACGAGGCGGCAACTCCGATAAGCGGGGCGGACTGATGTCCGGCGCCTTTCTCGGGGACCGGCGGCGCGGCTGCCGGGGAGGTGCCTGCCGAGACGGGTGTCGCCATCGCTACTTCAAAGGGCTGCGCGGGTTTGGCCGCCGGCACGGCGACCGACTGGGGAGCCGCGAAAGCGAGGGTCGTGTCTGTCGCGGGCGCCGTCTTCGTTTCGCCAGCGACATCAGTTCCCGCGGCGCTTGCCGGCGCCGCCGACGAGGTCTGTGCGGTCAATGCGGCCGAGGTGCTCGCCGTTGCGCCGATCGGCGCAGGCAGTGCGTAAGCCGTCGTCTCCGTTCCCGGCTTCGGCAGGGGCGTGACCGTCTGCACGGCCGTTAACTCCGCAAGCGACGTATGCTCGACCGTGGAACATCCGGAAGCAACAGCGACGGAAACGAGGGACACGGCGGCAAGTGCCCGCTTCGAAAGGGGAATACGGAATTTCGCCATGCTGTCACTTTCGTGCTTCTGGGCCCCGTAGCCCCTGCAAATCAGCGGTTGCCACCCCGCCGCGCTTGAATCTCCATTAACCTATGCCGCCGGTTGCGGCAAGCGCGTGAGAGCATTTCAGAGACTGCTCATGTCAGGTCGTGGCGCGCTTCAGACCCGCCGTCAGCAGGCCGGCGCCGATGAGCAGCGAACCACCGAGGCGATTGACGATGCGCCGGACATTCGGCTTGCGGATGGTGCTTCCGGCCGCGGCAGCAAGCCAGGCATAAAGCGCCGCGTTGGTCGTGGCGAGTATCAGGAAGGTCGTCTCGAAGATGGCCATCTGCGCGAAAAGCGGCCGCGACAGATCGAGGAACTGGGGCAGGAAGGCGACGAAGAAGAGAATGCTCTTCGGGTTGAGTGCGGTCACCGCATAGGTGTGAACGAATATCCGCAGCGGCCTTTCTGCAGGACTCGTTTCAAGGGTGCTCCCGCTGTCGTTGCCGACCGGCGCCTTCCAGAGCTTGATGCCGAGCCAGACGAGATAGGCGGCGCCGATCCACTTCAGCACGGTGAAAATCGCCGCCGAGGTTGCAAGCAGAGCACCGAGGCCGAGCATCGACGCCGTCATTGCGGTGAAATCGCCAAGAGCCACACCGGCCACGGTCGCCCCCGCGATCTTGCGGCCGTGGCCGAGCGCATAGGATATGACGAGAAGGATCGTGGGGCCGGGAATCGCAAGCAGCACCGCAGATGCGGCGGCGAAGGCGAACCAGTGTTCGAAGGACATGAGGGGGCTCCGCGGTTGAATGGCTGCTGAAGAGGAGGGAGCCATGCCGGCGGGCAGCCGTCAACTCCTCTCGAGCCGAAAGCCTCCGGTGAGAAGCGGTTCGCCGTTTCAGAAAACAGCGAACCGTTCCTCGTCCTTCATCAGTCGGCCACCTGCCATTTCTGACCGACGACATCCATGACCTCGCCGAACCATTTCGCGGACGTGTCGAAATGCTTTCCGCCCTTGATGCGCGGGAACTCGATCGTGCGCAGCCGCCCGCCCTGGTCCTCGTCGTGACCCGTCACGCCGGAGACCTTGTTGAGCGCGCTCTCGACCGCCAGATCGACCATGCTCTGGATGAGGCGCAGATCGTCGACATTGGCGGGGGCGGAGCGGGCGTAGTAGCCGGACTTCTGCACCATGGACCGCTCGGCGCCGAGGAGCGCCGCGAACTGCTTGGAGAACCAGTTGCCGACGTTGATCGTATCGATCTTCACGTGGCCGAACGCGTCCCGCTTGACCGTCTCGCCGGCGGCCTCCCGTTCGGCGACGATGGCGTCGAGGCAGGCGCCTTCGCTCACGAACAGCGTGACGAACCCGGCGCGATCCATGACTTCGCGCAGGCGCTCGGCTTCCGCCTCCAGATCGAACGCCATCTCGGGAAGGTAGAGGCCGTCGATGTTCTTCAGCTGTGCGTTCATCATGAAGCCGTCGACATATTCCTTGTTGCCGGCCAGCTGGATATAGGCGCGCGCGGTTGCCGCGGTCAGCCAGCCGCAGTGGCGGCCCATGACTTCATGGACGACGAGGGTGCGCGGCGCAGCGCTCTGTTCGTTGCTGACATGGTCGAAGAAGCGTGCGCCGTATTCGGCCGCCGTCCAGGCGCCGAGTGTCTGGCGGATGGGCACCACGTCGTTGTCGACCGTCTTCGGCAGGCCCACGACCGTCAGATCGTAGCCGTTGGCCCCGAGATAGGCTGCGAGATCGGCCGCGGTGGTGTTGGTATCGTCGCCGCCGATCGTGTGCAGGATGCTGATGCCGTCGGAGGCGAGCCTCTCGGCCGCAACGCGCAGCGGATTCTCCCCTTCCTTGACGAGGCCGCGCTTCACGCAGTCGGCCGTGTTGGTGAGTTTCACGCGGCTGTTGCCGATCGGCGATCCGCCGTGGCGGTGGAGCACATGCGCCTTCTCGCGCATGGCCGGGGTGATTTCGATCCGGTCGGCGAGAAGCAGGCCCTGATAGCCGGAACGGTAGGCCACGAGCTCATAGTCCGGCGCGATGTCCGTGTAGCGTTCGATCAGGCCGCCGACAGCGGATGAGAGGCAGGGCGCGAGCCCGCCTGCCGTCAACATTGCGACTTTCTTCTTGGCCATGGGGTCCTCCTGGGGATTTCGGCATCAAGCGATCGCTCGTGAGATCAACCGCATTCTAAATCCTTGCCTTAGATCAAAGATAGCGGTGGTCTAACCCAAATCCGATGGAAATTAAATGACAGGGTTGTGGATCACGAGAAAGGGGAACCGGCCGCGCGGTTGCAGCGTTGCGCCTGAAGGTCGCACGGCGCCGTCCAGGAATTCGATTGAGATTTGTGGCGATATGAATTATTGAGGGGCCATCACAAATTCGTCATCCATGATGGTTGACGCGGCTCTGCCGCTTGCAAATCGCCACCGCATCAGATCATGCTCGCGTGGTGGACAGGGAACAATCGCACTCATGTCATTTTGGGACAGCCTCCTCAAAATCGTCACGACCACTGGTAACGCCCTTACGGGAGTGGTCGAGGCGGTCCGGACGCTCTTCGAAGGAGATCCGGAAACCCGGCGAAAGGTCGCCTTTTCGGTCGCCATGATCGCGCTTTCGGCGAAAATGGCGAAGGCCGACGGCATCGTGAACGAGGCCGAGGTGAGCGCCTTTCGCGACATCTTCAAGTTTCCCGCGGACCAGGCGAGGAACGTCGCCAGGCTTTACAATCTCGCCCGCCAGGACGTTGCCGGCTACGAGGCCTATGCGGAGAAAATGGCTTCGCTCTGCTCCTCTTGCGAGAGGAATTGCCCGATTCTCGAAGACATCGTCGACGGCCTGTTCCATATCGCGAAATCGGACGGGGCGGTGCACGAGAAGGAGCTTACGTTCCTGAGGCGTGTGGCTGAAATATTCAGGATGGACGACGAGCATTTCGGGTGCATCATGGCGCGCCACGTTCATGGCGACGACCGCGATCCCTACCAGGTTCTCGGCGTTTCGCCGAAGGATGACTTTTCCGCGATTCGCAAGCGCTATCGCGTTCTCGTTTCCGAGAACCACCCGGACATGCTCGTGGCGCGCGGCGTGCCGGAAGAGTTCCACGCGATCGCCAACGATCGCATGGCCGTGCTCAACGCGGCCTACGAGGCGATCGAAAGAGAGCGCCGCGCCGCATGACATCCGAGACCTGCGACTTCCCCGGCGCTCATCTCGTGCCCTCGCCCAACCATGGCGAGCGCGCCGGCGGGCGCAGGCCGGATATGATCATCCTTCATTACACCGGCATGGAGACGGCGGCGTCCGCGCTCGACTGGCTCTGTCGCGAGGAAAGCCAGGTCTCCTGTCATTATTTCGTAGACGAGGAGGGGCGAATCGCCCAGCTGGTGCCGGAAGAACGCAGGGCCTGGCACGCGGGCAAGGGCGTCTGGAAGGGCGAAACGGATATCAATTCGTGCTCCATCGGGATCGAGATTGCCAATGCCGGTCACCCGGGCGGCCTCCCGGACTTCCCTGAAGCGCAGATCGAGGCGGTCGCCGAATTGTGTCTGGACTGTGGCGAACGCTGGCAAATCACCCCGGAGAGGGTGCTTGCGCATAGCGATATCGCGCCGATTCGCAAGGTTGATCCTGGAGAAAATTTTCCTTGGGATGTGCTGTTTCGTCGCGGGGTCGGACACTGGGTTGAACCGGCCTCCGTGAGGGGCGGTCGCTTCTTCCAGCGCGGCGACCGGGGCCAGCCCGTGGAAGCACTCCAGTCCATGCTTTTGCTTTATGGTTACGGAGTTGAAATCACAGGGGATTTCTGCGCGAAGACCGAAGGGGTGGTCGCTGCGTTCCAGCGCCATTTCCGACAATCGCGAGTGGACGGCATCGCCGACGTTTCCACCATCGATACGTTGCACCGCCTGCTTTCGACATTGCCGATTCTGGCCGCCTGAAAAGCGATTTTTGTCCGCCCTAAATTAGCGTCTGATTGATTTTCGTGCACGATTTTCTCGTGCTGCCACATGTTTACCATGATGCGCCGGTCATTTCCGTTGCATCAACTGCAGGGGATGTGGCGCCGGGCGCGGCACTCTTGTCAATGAAAACGATCGGGAAATTCGATCGTCGCGGTGGGGTGCGCCGCGCGATCGGTTCCCCAGACCGGAGACTTCAAACTAAATGAGAATAGCGTCTGTTGCTGCGGTGGCGGCATGCCTTGGCATGTTCTTCGCCGGGATTGGTACGTCGTATGCAGGGGGCATCGACAAAACCGTCAAGACTTCTGCAATTCCGTCGGTAAGCAGAACGACGGGTTATCCGAAACCCGACCTGACTTTGCCGCGCGGATCCCAATATACGATCCTCATCCAGTCCTATGCCAAGCAATACGGCATTCCCGCCGACCTCGCTCACGCGATCGTCGAGGTCGAGAGCAACTTCAATGCCAAGGCTCGCGGAAGCGCCGGCGAAGTCGGCCTGATGCAGATCAAGCCGGCCACGGCCCGGATGATGGGCTATACCGGCTCGATCAAAGACCTCTACGAGCCTGAGACCAATATCAAATTCGGGATGAAGTACCTGGCGAAGGCGCAGGAGCTTTCGGACGGGACGACCTGCGGCACCATCCTCAAATACAATGCCGGCCACGCCGCGAAGCGAATGAACCCCGTTTCGAAGCGCTATTGCGGTAAAGTCAAGAACATCCTGGACTGGTTGTGATCTATCGCATGTGACGCTGTAAGACATACGCCGGGTGGGTATTGCGTTCCGGCATATTGTTGATTGTCCGAAGGAATTCGGTGCGAAAGCCTGAACGGCGTGCTATCTCGGTCGCGAAGCGAACATCGGGGAAAGGCATGTCGGAGAGCGTTGATTTCGTTATCATTGGCAAGGGGATGATGGGCGCCGCAGCGGCGCGTCACCTTGCGAGGGCGGGCGCCGGTGTCGCGCTTATCGGCCCCGATGAGCCGGAGGACTGGGCGAACCACGGCGGCGTTTTCGCCAGTCATTACGACAATGCCCGCATCACCCGTACGATCGACGACGACCCGGTCTGGGCGCGTCTGGCCCGGCGCTCGATCGATCGGTATCCGGAAATCGCACAGGAAAGCGGCGTCGAATTCTATTTTCCCGTCGGCTGTCTGATCGCGGCCCCAGCTCCCGGCGGCGCGTTCGATTATCTCGAGAATGTCGAGCGTGCCCGCGACAGGCTCGGCCTCGAGGCACCGCTGATCCTTGGCGACGACCTTGCCGGGCGGTTTCCCTGGTTCCGCTTCCCGCAAGGCTATGCCGGCGTTCACGAGGCAAGCGGCGCAGGCTACATAAATCCTCGCTCGCTCGTCCGGGCGCAAACGATCGCGGCCGAGAAATCGGGTGCACGGGTGATCCGCTCGGAGGTGATCTCGGTCGAAGACGGCCCGGATCACGTGGTGGTCGGCACGACCGACGGCCACCTGGTACGGGCCGGCCGCGTCCTGGTCGCTGCGGGCGGCTTCTCGCTTTCGCAGGCGCTTCTTCCGCGGCCGCTCGACCTTGCGGTAAAGGCGCGCACCGTGCTTTTTGCGGAGGTGGGCGCGGATGATCTTTCCTTCTATGAAGGCATGCCGTCGCTGATCGGCGTCGCGCCGGAGCAGGAGAGAAGCTATTACCTGTTGCCGCCGGTTGCCTATGCCGATGGCAAACACTACGTAAAGATCGGCGGCGATCCGACCGATCGGATCCTTGCGAGCGAGCGGGCGATCAGGGACTGGTTCCGAAGCGGTGCAAACGCGGAAGCGGCCGAACACATGCGCGGACTGCTCGCCGAGACGATCCCCGCCTTGAGACCCGTTTCGACGCATTATTCGCCCTGCGTCACGGCGTTCACGCGACACGGCTATCCTTATATCGGTTTCGTGAGCGACCGCATCGCCGTGCTCACAGGCGGCAATGGCCAGGCTGCCAAGAGCTCCGACGAGATCGGCAGGCTTGGCGCGTTGCTAATGACGGAAGGCCGGCTCGAGGCGGACGGGTACGAAACGGACTTCGCGGTCGCGTATCGCTAAGTAACCGCCGGACCGCGCGGCAGTGCCGATTTCTCTGGCGCTTGCCGTCCCGGTCGTTTAATGAGCCTCTGCCAGTTGGCCGGGCAGCCGCGCCTCGCAAGTGCCGAAAGGCCGCGGGGCGAGGAAAGTCCGGGCTCCACGGAAACACGGTGCCGGATAACGTCCGGCGGGGGCGACCCCAGGGAAAGTGCCACAGAAAGCAGACCGCTCCGCTTGCGGAGTAAGGGTGAAAGGGTGGGGTAAGAGCCCACCGCGGACATGGCGACATGGACGGCACGGCAAACCCCACCGGGAGCAAGACCGAATAGGGACGACATGGGCGCGCAAGCGCCCAGCCGGTTTCCAGGCGCGTCGTCCGGGTGGGTTGCACGAGGCTGCGCGCAAGCGCAGCCCCAGATGAATGGCTGCCACGTTTCGTCTCTCCGGAGGCGGAGCCATACAGAACCCGGCTTACAGGCCAACTGGCTTTTTTCTTTGCAGCTTTCGCCACTGCGGCAAAGCACGTCTCCTCAATTCCCTGACTCAGGCGAATCACGCCTGCGAGGCTCGCCGCACCTCACCGGCGGGGCTCGCTTTTGCGCGCGATTCCAAGGCATTAGGGTTTGGATCGTAACCCTTTGTTAAACTTAACAACCTATCAATATTTGATCATCCGCAAGGCTGGTTACGAGCTTCTCCCATTGACGCCCATATGGTCCCATGTTATCCCATAATGGTACTGCGCAAGGGCCATGCAGCGGCCCTCCATCGCGAAATTCGAGGCTTCCGTCGATGGGAAGATCAGGCGGGCACGCACGTGCCCGGCGGGGGATCCATGCGCGGTGGTGCGAGTGTATGTGCGGGCCGATGATCGTGGCCCGTCAATCGGAGGCGGCCGTTTCGCGTCATGAACCGCTTCTTGTCACATGTTACGAACCGGATCGATGCCAAGGGGCGGGTCTCCGTCCCGTCGGCCTTCCGCGCCGTGCTTTTGGAGGCAGGCGTGCGGGAGTTATACTGTTTTCAGGACTTCGTCTTTCCGGCGATCAGCGTCGGCGGGCCGGAGCTTCTGGACCGGTTCGAGAAGCAGATGGCCGCCGAGGATCCGTTTTCGGATGCGGCCAACGAGATGTCGCTCCTTGTTCATGGGGGCGGGGTCTATGTGAAGCTCGACCCGGAGGGCCGGCTGATGGTGACGGATTTCATCCGCGACTTCACCGGCATCTCGAACGACGTGACCTTCGTCGGGCGGGGCGATCATTTTCAGCTCTGGGATCCGCAGGCGTTTGCGAGGGCGCAGGCGGAGGCCAGAGAAGGGCGCAAGCAACGGGGGCTGCGTTCACAATAGAATGGAGAGGCGGAATGGTGACGGATCAAGGCGGCGGAACTTCTGATGCCGACGGCGGACCGGTTCGTCACATTCCCGTCCTCCTGAAGGAAGTTCTCGCGGCTCTGGATCCCGCTCCCGGCAAGATCGTTCTCGATGGCACTTTCGGCGCCGGCGGCTACGCATCCGCCATTCTCGATGCCGGTGCCGACGTCATCGCGCTCGACCGCGATCCGACGGCGATCGCCGCGGGGCAGGCCATGATGCACGCGAGCGGCGGACGGCTGAAACTCGTTCATTCCCGTTTTTCCGATCTGGCCGAGCATGCGCCGGCACAGGGGCTCGACGGCGTCGTGCTCGATATCGGCGTCTCTTCCATGCAGATCGACGAGGCGGAGCGTGGCTTCTCCTTTCAGAAGAAGGGGCCGCTGGACATGCGCATGTCGGCCGCCGGCGTCTCCGCCGCCGATGTCGTCAATCGCGCGAAGGTGTCGGACCTCATCCGCATCTTCGGCTTCCTCGGAGAGGAAAAACAGGCGGGGCGGATTGCGCGTGCCATCGAAAAACGCCGCGCCGAGACGCCGTTCGAGACCACCCGCGATCTCGCAAATCTCATCGAGACGGTTACGCCGCGCAAGGCCAAGGACAAGATTCACCCCGCAACGCGCGTTTTCCAGGCGCTGCGCATCTTCGTCAATGACGAGCTGGGCGAGCTCGCCCATGCCCTGTTTGCGGCCGAACGGGCTCTGAAACCTGGCGGCCGGCTCGTCGTCGTTACCTTTCATTCGCTCGAGGATCGAATCGTAAAGACGTTCTTCCAGGATCGGTCCGGCAAGGCGGGCGGCTCCCGCCATCTGCCGCTGGTGACGGCGCGCGCCGCAACCTTCACGCCAGTCGGCAAGCCTATGGTCGCGGCAAGCGAGGAGGAGGCGTCCCGCAATCCTCGTGCCCGGTCCGCGAAGCTGAGAGCGGGTGTCCGCACCGAGGCTCCGTCGCCGGGCGCCGATCTTTCGATTTTCAATCTGCCGGAACTGGCGAGCCTTGCAAGGCTGGGGGGCTAGAAGACGATGCTCAGAACGCTCGATATTGTCCTGATCGTCATCATGACGGCGGCCGCGACGGTCACCTACACGATCAAGCATAAGGCCGAGAACAAGCTCGAAGAGGTGCGCAGGCTCGACGCAGCGATAAAGCTCGAAGAGGACACGATCGATCTGCTCAAGGCCGACTGGGCGCTTCTGACCCAGCCGAACCGGTTGGAGAGGCTGGTGACCGTCTTTGCAGCCGATCTGCAACTCGCGCCGACCCCCTCGACGCAGCTGGCGCGGCCGGAGGAGCTGCCGATGCTGAGGGCTGATCTGCCTCCTTCCGAAGAGGATAAGAAGGCCAAGGACCAGGCGGCCGACAATATCGCCGCCGTCATCGAGGCCGATAATATTGCAACAGGTTCGGTGGCGCGCTGATGTCGTTTCTCTCTCGTATCATGGTGCTGAAGAGCAAGGCGCATTTTTCGGCGGGCGGCAATAACCGCCCCGCCGACAGCGGGCTCAACGTCACTTTCGAAGGAACGCGCAAGAAGAGCGCAAGCCGGGCGAAAAGCCGGGTCGCGATCATCATCGCCAGTTTCGGCCTCGTTTACGCGGCGATCGGAGGACGCCTCGTCCAATATGGTCTCGCGCAACCGGAAACGGTCTCCTCGATCGGCCGCGCCGATAGTCTCATGGCCTCGCGGCCGGACATTCTCGACCGCAACGGCGAGGTTCTCGCAACCGATATCCGTACCGTCTCGCTCTATGCGGAGCCGCACAAGATCGTCGATGCCGACGAGGCGGTGGAGCGATTGGCGACGGTGCTTCCCGATCTCAACGCGCGCGAAATCTACAACAAGCTCAAGTCGAATTCGCGCTTTCAATGGTTGCGCCGGCAACTGACGCCGAAGCAGCAGAGCGAAATCCTCGCGCTCGGCATTCCCGGCATCGGCTTCCGCCCGGAGAAACGGCGCTTCTATCCGGGAGGGCCGACTGCCGCCCACATCCTCGGTCACGTCAACATCGACAACCGCGGCGTCGCCGGTATGGAGCGTTACATAGACGAGCAGGGTCTCGCCGATCTTGCGGCGATCGGAATGACCAGCGATGCCAAGCTCGAACCGGTCAGGCTCTCGATCGACGTGCGCGTGCAGAACATCGTGCGCGACGTCATCGACGCGGGCATGAAGAACTACCAGGCGATTGCCGCCGGTGCCGTCGTCCTCGACGTCCATACCGGCGAAGTGCTGGCCATGGCCTCCGTGCCGGATTACGACCCGAACAGGCCCGCGGAAGGCGCCGAAGAGGGCTGGATGAACCGCATGTCGAACGGCACGTTCGAGATGGGCTCCACCTTCAAGACCTTCACCATCGCCATGGGTCTCGATTCCGGCAAGGTGACGCTCAACGACAGTTTCGATGCGACCGCGCCGATCCGCATCGGCGGATTCACGATCAAGGACTTCCACGGCAAGCGCCGCGTACTGACGGTGCCGGAAATCTTCCAGTATTCCTCGAATATCGGCACCGCCAAGATCGCCGACCTGATCGGCATTCCGGGCCACAAGGAGTTCCTCACGCGGATAGGCCTGCTGACGAGGCTTCCGACCGAACTGCCGGAAGTAAAGGCGCCAAGCCAGCCGCGCGAGTGGAAGAAGATCAACTCGATCACGATCTCCTTCGGCCACGGCGTTTCGACGACGCCGCTGCAGACGGCGGTCGCAGGTGCCGCGCTGGTCAATGGCGGCAAACTCATCCCGCCGACCTTCCTGCCGCGCAGCGAGGAAAAAGCGAGCGAACTTGCGAGCGCAGTGGTCAAGAAGAGCACCAGTGAAGACATGCGCTATCTGCTTCGCTGGAACGGCATCGCGGGTTCGGGCAAGCGGGCGCTCGTTCCGGGTTTCAATGTCGGCGGCAAGACCGGCACGGCCGACAAGGTCGTCAACGGCCGCTATGCCAGCGACCTGAACTTCAATGCCTTCCTTGCGGCGTTTCCGATCGACGATCCCAAATACATGGTGCTGACCTTCATCGACGCGCCCAAGACCGGCGAAGGCGGGGGCCGCACGGCCGGTTCGAATGCCGCCCCGATGGTGCGCGACATCATCAGCCGCTCCGCTCCGCTGCTCGGCGTGGAGCCGAAATTCGGACAAGACGGTTCTGCCTTGCTTGTGTCTTATTGACCGTGAAATGAAAGGCGGAGGATTCGCGATTCCGCTGCATGGCTCCGTGAACCGGAGTCGATTCAAGGACCATACCATGCTGCATTCAAAGTGTTACGGCGACCTTTGCGCGTCTGAAAAGACGCACGGCGCTGTTGGTTCATATCGATGTGAGACGTGCAGTTCATGAAGATCACGGATCTGGCGGGATCGAATTTCCCGGAACTTTCGGCGCAGCTGAAGGGCGACGCCGCAACCATCGAGATCAGCGGCATCACGGCCGATAGCCGGCAGGTCAAGCCCGGCGATCTCTTCGTCGCCGTTGCCGGATCGAAGGCTGACGGGGCTGCTTACATAGCGGATGCGCTGTCTCGCGGAGCCTCGGCGGTCGTCGCCGGAAAAGGCGCCCAGGCGGAAGCGGGTGCGCCCGTCTTTGCGATCTCCGAACCGCGAAGGTTCCTGGCAAAGGCGGCATCCAGCTTCTACGAGCGCCAGCCGGAGACGATGGTGGCGGTCACGGGCACGGCGGGAAAGACGTCCGTTGCCTCCTTCACCCGGCAGATCTGGGCGCATAGCGGCTTCTCGGCGGCGATGATCGGCACCACGGGAGTGGTGGCGCCCGGCCGCACCGAATACGGCTCGCTGACGACCCCCGACCCGGTATCCCTGCATAAGCTGCTTGCCGAACTTGCCGATGAGGGCGTGACCCATGCGGCAATGGAGGCTTCGAGCCACGGCCTGGACCAGTGCCGGCTGGACGGGGTCAACCTCGCGGCCGCCGCCTTTACCAATCTCGGCCGCGATCACATGGATTACCATCCGACGGTCGAACACTACATGGCCTCCAAGATGCGCCTCTTCGGGGCGCTCCTGCCGAAAGGTTCGCCGGCGGTGATCTTCGCGGACGACCAATGGTCCGCCGAGGCGATCGCTGCCGCTCGCAAGGCCGGCCACGATGTGCGCACCGTCGGGCGCAACGGCGATTTCATCGCGCTGAAGCGCGTCGAGCATTTCCGCCACAAGCAGTCGGCGGAGGTGCATGTCGGCGACGACATCTACGAAATTCACGTGCCGCTCGCCGGTGATTTCCAGATCGCCAACGCGCTCGTTGCCGCGGGGCTCGCAATGTCCACCGGGATCACCGCAAAGGCGGCATTCTCGGCGCTGGAGAGGCTGCAGGGCGCTTCGGGGCGGCTGGAGCTCGTCGGACAGACGAAGGACGGCGCACTCGCCTATGTGGACTACGCCCACAAGCCGGACGCACTCGCAAACGTACTGGAGTCCGTGCGTCCCTTTACCACCGGCCGGGTCGTGGTGGTTTTCGGATGCGGCGGCGACCGGGACAAGGGCAAGCGCCCGATCATGGGAGAGATTGCCAGCCGCCTCGCCGATGTCGTGATCGTCACCGACGACAATCCGCGCTCGGAAGTACCGGAAGTGATCCGTGCCGAGATCATGGCCGCGGCCAAGGGGGCTACGGAAATCGGCGATCGCGCCGAGGCGATCCGTGCGGCCGTCGGAATGCTGAAGACCGGCGATACGCTGATCGTTGCCGGAAAAGGGCATGAAGAGGGGCAGACGGTCGGTTCGGTGACGCTGCCTTTTTCCGACCACGCGGAGGTCCGCAAGGCACTGGGAGGTCTTTGATTTGAACTGGCTCTGGACAAGCAGCGATCTTCTGGCCGCCATGAACGGCCGCCCGGTCGGGAACCTGCCCGAAGGGATCACCGGCATTTCGATCGACAGCCGCACGATCGGCGATGGCGAGGCCTTTTTCGCGATCAGAGGCGATCGCGTCGACGGCCACGACTATGCCGGGATCGCGCTTGCAAACGGAGCCGCGCTCCTGGTCGTCAGCGAAGCGAAACTCCCGGCGCTGGGGCGCCTGACCGCCCCGATGATCGTCGTCGACGACGTGCTGGAGGCGATGATCCGGCTCGGTTGCGCGGCACGCGACCGCAGCGCGGCGAAAATCATCGCCGTCACGGGATCGGTGGGCAAGACCACCACGAAGGAGATGCTGAGGCACGTGCTGTCGCCCCTCGGCCGGGTCCACGCCTCCGTGGCGTCCTTCAACAATCACTGGGGCGTGCCGCTGACGCTTGCGCGCATGCCGGAGACGACCGATTTCGGGGTCTTCGAGATCGGAATGAACCATGCGGGCGAAATTCTGCCGCTGACACGGATGGTCCGCCCGCATGTCGCGGTCGTGACCAGCATTGCCGCCGCCCATCTGGGCAATTTCACGAGCCTGGACGAGATTGCGGCCGCCAAGGCCGAGATCTTCGAAGGCGTGGTCAATGGCGGCCATGCGGTCATCAATCGCGACAGCGCGCAATACGAGCTCCTCGAAAGGGCGGCTGCGGCGGCGGGGGTCAGCCATGTCCATTCCTTCGGCGCAAATCCGAGATCGGAGTTCCGTCTGGCCGAGTTTGCCGGGGGAGCGGAAAGCTCGGTGCTCTGGGCCGCCGTCGGAGGCAGAACGCTTGAGATAGCGATCGGGGCACCCGGGCGCCATATTGCCGAGAACGCCTTGGCGGCGATCGCCGCGGCGACGCTGGCAGGCGCGGATACCGATCGCGTCGTCGCGTCGTTTGCGACGATGCAGCCGGAAAAGGGCCGGGGGCTGCGGCATCACCTCAGGATCGGCACCGGGCACCTCACCGTGATCGACGAAAGCTACAACGCCAATCCCGCCTCGATGCGGGCGGCGATCTCGCTTCTGCGCGATGCAGAGCCGTCACCCGGCGGGCGACGCATTGCCGTTCTCGGCGACATGCTGGAAATGGGCGAGCATTCGGCGGCGGTTCATGCGGCGCTTGCGAGACCCATTGTCGAGGCGGGTATTGCCGATGTCTGGCTGGCCGGACCAGAGATGGCCCATCTGCGCGACGCCCTGCCGCCGGAGGTATCCGTCGTCCATCGGGACCGTGTGGATGATCTCACGGGCTACGCGCTCGGAGCTGTCGCGGCCGGGGACGTCGTGATGGTCAAGTCTTCGAAGGGCACCGGTTGCGCAAAGATCGTCCAGGCGCTTCTCGATGCCTATCCGCAGGAGACGGCCGGAGCAGGGGAAGTATAGGGACGTTGCCATCGCTGCATGTTTCCTCGAACCCGGAACCGGTCTGCGGAAGAACATGCGGCTACTGAAAGCGCTGCGGCGGCTCTTGTACGCCCGAAAGGGTGCGCGGCGCCGCAGTGCTGGTGGATACGGCCTTCGGCCAGGGGAAATGGCCTAACATAGTCGAACGCAAGCGGGTATCTTCTGGCAGATGATTCTGTTGGACGATGTCCGATTATAAACTTCTGGGGGAAAGGTCCCTTATGCTGATCTGGCTTGTGGAACTGGCGGACCACTTTCAATTCTTCAATCTCTTTCGCTACATCACCTTCCGTACGGGGGCGGCTCTCTTCACCTCTGCCTTGATCGTGTTCCTGTTCGGCCCCGCCATGATCGCATCGTTGCGCATCCGCCAGGGCAAGGGCCAGCCGATCCGGGCGGACGGCCCCCAGACGCACTTCAAGAAGGCAGGGACCCCGACCATGGGCGGGTTGATGATCCTGACCGGCATCGTGGTGTCGTCGCTGCTCTGGGCCGATCTATCCAGCATCTACGTCGTATCGACGCTTCTGGTGACGCTCGGGTTCGGCGCGATAGGCTTCTACGACGACTATCTGAAGGTGACGAAGCAGTCGGAAAAGGGCTTCTCCGGCAAGGCACGGCTCGGCATCGAGTTCGTGATCGCCGCCGTTGCCGTCTTCTTCATGATGCAGGCGGCGCTTTCCGCGGGGGCGGCGGGTTCCACCTTCGGCTCGTCGGTGACCTTTCCCTTCTTCAAGGACCTGATGCTCAATCTCGGATATTTCTTCGTGCTGTTCGGCGGGTTCGTCATCGTCGGCGCGGGAAATTCCGTAAACCTGACCGACGGTCTCGACGGGCTCGCGATCGTTCCCGTCATGATCGCGTCGGCCGCATTCGGGCTGATCGCCTATCTTGCGGGTAACGCCGTCTTCGCCAATTACCTGCAGATCCATTTCGTGCCCGGCACCGGCGAACTCGCGGTGATCCTCGGCGCCGTGATCGGCGCGGGCCTCGGCTTCCTCTGGTTCAACGCACCGCCTGCTGCGATTTTCATGGGCGATACGGGTTCGCTTGCGCTCGGCGGCCTGATCGGCACCGTGGCCGTCGCGACCAAGCACGAGATCGTCATGGTCATCATCGGCGGGCTCTTCGTCATCGAGACGCTGTCGGTCATCATCCAGGTCTTCTGGTTCAAGCGCACCGGGCATCGCGTATTCCTGATGGCGCCGATCCACCATCACTTCGAGAAGAAAGGCTGGACGGAAAGCCAGGTGGTGATCCGTTTCTGGATCATCGCAGTGATCCTCGCAATGGTCGGCCTCTCGACGCTGAAGCTGCGGTGAGCCGCGATGATCCCGGTCACCACATTCAAGGGCAGGAAGATCGCACTCTTCGGGCTTGGCGGCTCGGGGCTCGCGACGGCTCAGGCACTCGTTTCGGGCGGAGCCGATGTCGTGGCGTGGGACGACAATCCTGACAGCGTCGCCAAGGCTGCGGCGGCCGGGATAACCACGGCTGACTTGCGCGGCGTCGACTGGCATGACTTTGCCGCCCTGGTGCTTTCGCCCGGCGTGCCGCTGACGCATCCGAAGCCGCACTGGAGCGTCGATCTCGCGCATCAGGCGGGCGTCGAGATCATCGGCGACGTGGAGCTCTTCGTGCGTGAGCGACGCAAACACGCGCCCGATTGCCCCTTCATCGCCATCACCGGCACCAATGGCAAATCCACGACGACGGCCCTGATCGCCCATATCCTCAGGACGAGCGGGCGGGACACGCAGCTCGGCGGCAATATCGGCACCGCGGTGCTCACGCTGGACCCGCCGAAAGCAGGGCGCTTCTATGTCGTCGAATGCTCATCCTACCAGATCGACCTTGCGCCCACGCTCGACCCGACCGCCGGGATACTGCTCAACCTGACGCCGGATCACCTGGATCGCCACGGCACGATGCAGCACTATGCGGATATCAAGGAGCGTCTGGTGGCGGGGAGCGGAACGGCGGTCGTCGGCGTCGACGACAGCCTCTCGAGCCTGATCGCGGATCGGGTGGAGCGGGCAGGAACAAAGGTCGTGCGCATATCGCGCCGCCATCCGCTTGCCGAGGGCGTATATGCCGAAGGCTCGGCGCTGATGCGGGCGCAGGACGGGGCATCGTCGCTCTTTACCGATCTTGCCGGCATCCAGACGCTGCGCGGAGGGCACAATGCCCAGAATGCCGCGGCTGCGATCGCCGCCTGCCTGGCGGTCGGCATCTCCGGGAAGGATATCGTGAACGGCCTCAGGAGCTTTCCGGGCCTCAAACACCGGATGCAGCCGGTTGCGAAAAAGGGCGAGATCGTCTTCGTCAACGACAGCAAGGCGACCAATGCAGAGGCTGCAGCCCCGGCGCTTTCGAGTTACGACCGAATCTACTGGATCGCCGGCGGTCTGCCGAAGGAGGGCGGCATCACGTCACTGGCGCCATTCTTCCCGAAGATCGTAAAGGCCTATCTGATCGGAGAAGCGGCACCCTCCTTCGCGGCGACACTCGGCGAAGCAGTGCCCTACGAAATCTCGGGGACGTTGGAAAAGGCGGTTGCGCACGCGGCAGCGGATGCGGCGCGGGACACGCAAGGCCCTGCGGCCGTGATGCTTTCCCCGGCTTGCGCAAGCTTCGACCAGTACAAGAATTTCGAGGTGCGCGGAGATGCCTTCGTCGGCCATGTGGCGGCGCTCGAGGGCGTGAGCATGCTGATTTGACGGCTTCGGCCGGTAGTGGATGTTGGCGCGGTACGCGCCCGGAAAGGGGACAGACTGATGGTAAGCCGAGCCGAACGTGGCCCCGTGGCCGACTGGTTCTGGACGATCGACAGATTTTTTCTCGCCGCCTTCATCCTGCTGATGGGCGTGGGCTTCATGCTCTCCTTCGCCGCAAGCCCCCCGGTCGCCGAACGGCTCGGCCTCGACAGCTTCCACTTCGTCAAGCGCCATGCGCTCTTCCTCCTGCCGTCGCTGGTGGTGATGGTCGGCATCTCCTTTCTCTCGCCCCGACAGGTTCGGCGCACGGCGATCATCCTGCTCGTGATTTCCACGGCGATGATGGTGCTGGCTCTGTTCTTCGGCCAGGAGGTCAAGGGCTCCCGGCGGTGGCTGTCGCTCGCCGGCATTTCGGTACAGCCCTCGGAATTCATGAAGCCCGCCTTTGTCGTGGTCTGCGCCTGGCTTTTCGCCGAACATGCACGGCAGCCGGAAATTCCCGGCAATCTGCTTTCGATCCTCCTCTTCGGTATCGTCGGGGCGCTCCTCGTTGCCCAGCCCGACCTCGGCCAGACCATCCTCACTGCGGCGGTCTGGGGCGGCATGTTCTTCATGGCCGGCATGCCATGGCTCTGGATCATCGTGCTCGCGTCGGTGGCGATAGGCGGATTTTTCGCCGCCTATTCCATCCTGCCCCACGTCGCCGGCCGCATCGACCGGTTCCTGACCGGCGAAGGCGATACGTTCCAGGTGGATACGGCCCGCGAGGCGATCATTCGCGGTGACTGGTTCGGCCGCGGCCCCGGTGAGGGCGTGGTGAAGCGCATCATTCCGGACAGCCATACGGACTTCATCTTCTCCGTCGCTGCGGAGGAGTTCGGCATCGTCTTCTGCATGGTCATCGTCATGATCTTCGCCTTCGTGGTCATGCGCGGCCTCAATCATGCCTTCCGCGAGCGCAACGACTTCAATCGGTTCGCGGTTGCCGGGCTGGTTCTGCAAATCGGCATCCAGTCGATGATCAATATCGGCGTGAATCTCGAGCTGCTTCCGGCCAAGGGCATGACGCTTCCGCTGATTTCCTATGGCGGGTCGTCGATGGTGGCGATCTGCGTGACGGCGGGGTTCATTCTGGCACTGACGCGTCATCGGCCGGAGAAACGTGCCGTCGAGCGCAGCCTCTTTCGATCGGGCGTCGGAGTGCCGGCGGAGTGAGACATGGATAAAGGCATCATTCTTCTTGCCGCCGGCGGGACCGGCGGGCACCTCTTTCCAGCCGAGGCGCTGGCGCATGAGCTGAAAGCGACGGGCTATTCCGTGCATCTGGTGACGGACAGCCGTGCCGAACGCTTCACGGGGAAGTTCCCGGCCGACGAGATTCATGTCGTGCCGTCGGCGACGATCGGTTCGAAGAACCCGATGAAACTCGCCCGGTCGGTGTGGAAGCTCTGGACGGGGCTGAGGGCGGCCCGGCGACTGATTGCCAGGCTTAGGCCCAGGGCCGTCGTCGGCTTCGGCGGCTACCCGACGGTGCCGCCGCTGCTTGCGGCCACGGGCATGGGCATTCCGTCGATCATCCACGAACAGAACGCGGTAATGGGCCGCGCCAACAAAATGCTCGCATCGCGGGTCAAGGCCGTGGCCGGCGGCTTTCTCCCGGAAGGCGCCGGAGCCTTCGCGGCGAAGACCGTGGCGACCGGAAACCCTGTGCGTCCGGCGGTACTGAAGGCTGCCGGGCTTCCTTATGCGCCGGCTGCCGATGATGCGCCCTTTCATCTGGTGGTCTTCGGCGGCAGCCAGGGCGCGCAGTTTTTCTCGAAAACGGTGCCGCAGGCGGTCTGCCGGCTCGACGACGCGCTGCGCCAGCGGCTGAAGGTGACGCAGCAGGCCCGGCCCGAGGATCGGGAAGGCGTCATTGCGGTCTACGAGAAGCTCGGCGTTCCCGCTGAGGTATCTCCCTTCTTCACCGACATGGCCGGTCGGATCGCTTCGGCGCAGCTCGTTATCTGCCGCTCGGGCGCGTCCACCGTTTCGGAAATCTCGGTCATCGGACGCCCGGCGATCCTGGTGCCGTATCCCTACGCTCTCGACCACGATCAGGCAGCCAATGCCGCGGCACTCGCCGCGAAAGGGGGGGCGCGCGTGATCGCGCAGGTGGAGCTCAGCGCCGAGCGGCTCGCCGGCATCCTTGCGGATGCGATGAGCAACCCGGATGCGCTGGCGCAGATGGCGGCCGGCGCCCGCCAGACCGGCAAGCCGGATGCCGCGCGCTTGCTTGCCTTGCTGGTAGAGGCTATTGCCAGCGGCTCGACAGTCGCGAAGTTCAAGGAAACACGCTCATGAAGATGCCGAAGACGATCGGGCTCGTACATTTCATTGGTATCGGCGGCATCGGCATGAGCGGTATTGCCGAGGTCCTGCACAATCTCGGCCATCGCGTCCAGGGTTCCGACCAGGCCGACAGCGCCAATGTGCAGCGTCTGCGGGAAAAGGGCATCAGCGTCTCCATCGGGCACAAAGCGGAAAATCTCGGCGATGCCGAGGTGGTCGTCGTCTCGACGGCGATCAAGAAGGACAACCCCGAGCTCATCGCTGCGCGCGAGAAATTCCTGCCGGTCGTGCGGCGGGCCGAGATGCTTGCCGAGCTGATGCGCTTCCGCAATGCAATCGCGATCGGCGGGACCCATGGCAAGACGACGACGACCTCGATGGTTGCCGCCCTGCTCGATGCGGGCGGCCTCGATCCGACCGTGATCAACGGCGGCATCATCAACGCCTACGGCACCAATGCGCGCATGGGCGCCGGCGAATGGATGGTAGTCGAAGCAGACGAATCCGACGGCACGTTCCTGAAGCTGCCGGCCGACATCGCGGTCGTCACCAATATCGATCCCGAACATCTCGACCACTACGGCAATTTCGACGCCGTGCGCGCGGCATTCCGGCAGTTCGTCGAGAACGTGCCCTTTTACGGTTTTGGCGTGCTGTGTCTCGACCATCCGGAGGTCCAGTCCATGGTCGGCAAGATCGAGGATCGGAAGGTCGTCACCTACGGCGAGAACCCCCAGGCCGACGTGCGCTTCCACAATATCCGCATGGACGGTGCGACTTCCATCTTCGATATCGAGATCCGCCGCCGCCGCACGGGCCAGGTGATCGCGATCAAGGACCTCAGGCTGCCGATGCCCGGACGCCATAATGTCTCCAACGCCACGGCTGCCGTGGCGGTCGCACAGCGGCTCGGCATCAAGCCCGAGGACATTGCGAGAGGTCTTGCCACCTTCGGCGGCGTGAAACGCCGCTTTACTCTGACGGGTGAGTGGAACGGCGCGCGCATCTTCGACGATTACGGCCACCATCCCGTCGAGATCAGGGCGGTCCTGAGGGCGGCGCGCGAGGCGTGCCAGGGGCGCATCGTCGCGGTCCACCAGCCGCATCGCTACTCGCGCCTGTCGAGCCTCTTCGAAGACTTCACATCCTGCTTCAACGACGCCGATACGATCCTGCTCGCTCCGGTCTATGCGGCCGGCGAGGAAGCCATAGAGGGCGTCAGTTCGGAAGCGCTCGTCGACCGCATCAAGGCTGCCGGCCATCGCGATGCCCGCCACATCCCCGGACAGGAGGCACTGGCGCCCGTTATCGCGAAGATTGCACAGCCGGGCGATTTTGTGGTTCTCTTGGGAGCTGGCAGCATTACCTATTGGGCCGCGGCCTTGCCCAAGCAGCTCGCGGAAATTTCAGGAAATCGAGCATGAAACAGGTCAACGGTCAGAAACTTCTCGATTCGCTCGGAAACGGCGTCGCTGCAATCCGCGGACGTCTCACGCCCGATGCGCCGATGGACCGCGTTACCTGGTTTCGGGCGGGCGGTCTCGCCGAGCTCATGTTCCAGCCGCACGACACCGACGACCTCGTCGCCTTCCTGAAGCTGGTGCCCGAAGAGGTGCCGGTAATGGTCGTCGGCGTGGGCTCCAACCTGCTCGTGCGCGACGGCGGTATTCCGGGGGTCGTCATCCGGCTTTCGGCGAAGGGCTTCGGCGATCTGGAACTCGCCGGTGAAAACCGCATCAAGGCGGGCGCGATCTGCCCGGACAAGAACATCGCCGCCATGGCGCTCGACCATGGTATCGGCGGCTTCTACTTCTATTACGGCATTCCCGGTTCGATCGGCGGGGCACTCCGCATGAACGCCGGCGCCAATAGCGGCGAAACCAGCGAACGCGTCGTCGAGGTCCATGCCGTCGACCGCAAGGGCAACAGGCATGTCCTGAGCAAAGCCGAGATGGGCTACGGCTACCGCCATTCCGGCGCGGCCAAGGAGCTGATCTTCACGCATGCGATCTTCGAGGGCTATGCGGAAGACAAGACCAAGATCCGCACCGACATGGACGCCGTGCGCCAGCATCGCGAAACGGTGCAGCCGATCCGCGAGAAGACCGGCGGATCCACGTTCAAGAACCCGGACGGCCACTCGGCCTGGAAGCTGATCGACGAGGCCGGCTGCCGCGGGATGATGATCGGCAATGCCCAGATGTCGCCGCTTCACTGCAATTTCATGATCAATACCGGACAGGCGACCGGCTACGAGCTCGAATATCTCGGCGAGACCGTGCGCCAGCGGGTGATGGAGCATTCCGGCGTCAAGCTGGAATGGGAAATCAAGCGGGTCGGCAATTTCATGCCGGGCTATGAAATCAGGGAATTCCTCGGCCGCGCCACGGCCTGATCCGAAATCGGGACCAAGAAAAAGGCCGCGGCGGATAACCGACGCGGCCTTTTTTTCCGGATTATTCCATCTCTCAGCCCGAGACCTCTTCCTCGTTCGAAAGAAGCAGGCAGACGAGCGTGATCGACGCCGCCGCCAGCAGATAGTAGCCGACATGGCCGAGGCTGTAATTGGTCGCGAGCCAGGTGGCGATATAGGGCGCCAGCGACGCGCCGAAGATGCCGGCGAGGTTGAAGGTCATCGAGGCGCCGGTATAGCGCACCGCCGTCGGGAAGGGGGCCGCCAGCGCCGCGCCGATCGGCCCGTAGGTGAGGCCCATCAGGCCGAGGCCGACGATCGAGAAGACGAAGGCCCCGCCGAGACCGGATGACAGAAGCGGCGCCATGAAGAGGCCGAAAACGCCGATGCCGATCGTCGTCAGCACCAGCACGAGGCGCCGGCCGAAGCGGTCCGAAAGTATGCCGGAGACCGGGATCATCAGGCCGAAGAAGACGACGCCCGTCATCTGTACGAGCAGGAACTGTTCGCGCGAATAGCCGAGCTTGGTCGTGCCCCAGGAGAGCGAGAAGACGGTCATCAGATAGAACAGGACGAAGGTCGCGAGCGCCACGAAAGTGCCGAGTACGAGGCTTCGCTTGTGCGAGCGGAAGATCGCCGCGACCGGCACCTCGACACGCTCGTGCTTGTCGATCGCCTTCTGGAATTCCGGCGTTTCGGTGATCTTCAGGCGGACATAGAGGCCGACGATCACGAGCAGCACGCTGGCGATGAAGGGAACGCGCCAGCCCCAGGCGAAAAAGGCCTCTTCGCTCATGACTTCGCCGAGGATGAGGAAGGTTCCTGCCGACAGGATGAAGCCGATCGGCGCGCCCAGCTGCGGGAACATGGCGTACCAGCTCCGCTTGCCTTCGGGCGCATTCTCGGTGGCGAGCAACACCGCGCCGCCCCATTCGCCGCCGAGGCCGAGGCCCTGACCGAAACGGCAAAGGGCAAGCAGCAGCGGTGCCACGACGCCGATCGTCGCATAGGTGGGCAACAGGCCGATGATGACCGTGGAAATGCCCATGGTCATCAGCGCGGCGACGAGCGTCGCCTTTCGGCCGATCCTGTCGCCGAAGTGACCGAAGATCACGGCGCCGAGCGGGCGGGCGAAGAAGGCGATCGAAAAGGTGGCGAGGGACTGCAGCATTGCCGAGGTCGGATCGGCTGCAGGGAAGAAAAGGTGCGGGAAGATGATTACCGCTGCGGTCGCATAGACATAGAAGTCGAAGAATTCGATCGTGGTGCCGACCAGGCTGGCGAACAGCACCCGGGCAGGGGAGTTCACGGCCTGCCGATGCAACGCACCATCCTGCGGCGACAGCGAGGTTGTCGCGTCTGTCATTGGTTCGTTCCTGTGGCAATTCGCGGGAAAGCGAGTAACTCTCTCCCGCCGGAATTGCGTAGTTTCAGAGGGTTAGATCAGTTCGCCGTCCCATGGACGCAAAAAAATGATCTGGCGGTTATGCCGTCTTGGGAGGCGGGCGGCCGGTTCTTAGCGCAAGTTTTCACATTGAGAAAGTCCGATTTCGTAAGAAATGCGAACTAAATGCGCTTGCCGGCGCAGCAATATTCCACCGGCGCATCGCCCCGGTGTGCTCGAGCGGTCGACATGCCCACCTACATGAATTCACGGGCTTCCCGTATTGCGGGCATCGCCAGGAAATACATCTCCTGCTTGACGAGAATCGAATACTGGAGAACTCTCGCCGGCGAAGCGTTTTGCTTCGATTTGGGGGAATATTCATGTTCAGAAAGCTCTCTGCGGAATTTCTCGGTACTTTCTGGCTCGTTCTCGGCGGGTGCGGCAGCGCCGTACTTGCCGCTGCCTTCCCGGAGGTCGGCATCGGCCTGCTCGGGGTCTCCTTTGCCTTCGGCCTTACGGTGCTGACCATGGCCTATGCGGTCGGCGGAATTTCCGGCGGCCATTTCAATCCGGCGGTATCGGTCGGACTTGCCGTAGCCGGCAGAATGCCGCCGGCGAGCCTCGTCGGTTACATCATCGCGCAGGTCGCCGGCGCGATCGCCGCAGCTGCCGTGCTCTACGTGATCGCCAGCGGCAAGGCCGATTTCCAGCTTGGCGGTTTTGCCGCCAATGGTTACGGCGAACATTCTCCGGGGGGCTACTCGTTGACGGCGGCTCTCGTCACCGAGGTCGTCATGACCGCCTTTTTCCTGCTCATCATTCTTGGCTCGACGCATGGCCGTGTGCCTGTGGGCTTCGCGCCCATCGCCATCGGCCTGGGGCTGACCTTGATTCACCTCGTCTCGATCCCGGTCACCAACACCTCCGTAAATCCGGCCCGATCGACCGGACAGGCGCTGTTCGTCGGCGACTGGGCGATTTCCCAGCTCTGGCTCTTCTGGGTCGCACCGCTGATCGGTGCAGCCATCGCCGGAATCGTATGGAAAATCGTCGGCGACGATAGCTAGATCGGGAAAGATAGCGCAACGCGAGACCGTGTAGAGCCCGCCTGCACACGCAGGCGGGCTCTGCCTTTCCTAAGATTATTTCCCTTGCAAGCCACAGAAAGCTCTGATTCAGCTAGGAAATCTTGTCTCTGATTGATTCTTGGCGGGTTTCGCCGAAGCGCGTTTCGCGGCGAGAGTTAACCAAAGTAAACACTTCATTAACCATAATGTCGTTGTAGTGGTTCCACGCGGCGGTCACGCGAATCGAGGCTTCGAAATCAGCCAGGTGCAAGCAAGCTTCGCGATAGTGGCGTATTGTTTGGGGGTTTGAATGAGCAGCAAGCATGTTGCTGTCCTGTTGGGCGGATTTTCCTCGGAGAGGCCGGTGAGCCTGTCTTCGGGGACGGCTTGCGCGGATGCCCTGGAGGCGGAAGGCTATCGCGTCACGCGCGTCGATGTCGGTCGCGACGTCGCAGCGGTTCTTCAGAATTTGCGCCCGGATGTCGTCTTCAATGCGCTTCATGGGCCGTTCGGCGAAGACGGGACGATCCAGGGCATTCTCGAATATCTCGAGATCCCCTATACCCATTCGGGCGTCCTGGCTTCGGCACTGGCCATGGATAAAGACCAGGCAAAGCATGTCGCCAAGGCTGCCGGCATCCCGGTTGCCGAGGCGCTGGTCATGGACCGGCGCAGCTTCGGCAATCAGCATCCGATGAAACCGCCCTATGTGGTGAAGCCGGTCCGCGAGGGGTCGAGCTTCGGGGTGGTGATCGTCAAGGAGGATCAGTCGCATCCGCCTCAGGTGATCACCTCAAGCGAGTGGCGGTACGGCGACCGCGTCATGGTCGAGCGCTATATTGCCGGACGCGAATTCACCTGCGGTGTCATGGGCGATGTCGCCCTCGGCGTCACTGAAATCATCCCGCAGGGGCACGCCTTCTACGATTACGACTCGAAATACGTAAAAGGTGGTTCAAAGCACGTCATACCTGCACAGATTTCACCAAATATTTACCAAAAAATACAAACACTGGCGTTGAAGGCGCATGAGGCGATCGGTTGCCGCGGCGTCAGCCGGTCCGACTTTCGTTTCGACGATCGTGGGGATGGTGAGGGCGAGTTGATCTGGCTCGAGATCAATACCCAACCCGGCATGACCCCAACGTCCCTGGTGCCCGAAATGGCGCAGCATGCGGGCCTTCAGTTCGGTGAATTTCTCAGGTGGATGGTGGAGGACGCGTCGTGCTTGCGCTGAGGGGCAGAAGGGGCAAGAGGGTTCGTTACCCGGCCGGCGCTGTCGCCGAGGCGGATGAAGCGTTCGTCCTGCCGCGGCCGCTGCGCAAGGGCGTGCGCTTTCTGATCAGCCTTGGCGCCGGTCGAATCCGCTTCCCGAATCATACCGGAACAGTTTCCGCCGCAGCTTTCATGGTGGCCACGGGCCTTTACGGCATGTCGCTCGGCGGCCACACGCAGAGCTTCGCGCAGGTCTCGACGACTGCCGCCGGCTTCGCGATCGAGGACGTCCGCGTCTCCGGCAACGCGCAGACCTCCGAGATCGACATTCTCCAGCAGCTCGGCCTGGACGGCATGACGTCACTGGTGGCGCTCGACATCGAGGAGGCGCGTCGGCTTATCGGCGAACTGCCCTGGGTGGAGACCGTCACGGTGCGCAAGATCTATCCGGGTACGATCGAGGTCGTTCTCAAGGAGCGCGAAGCCTTCGGTATCTGGCAGCACGGATCGGATCTCTCCCTGATAGAGCGCAGCGGCAGCGTCATCGCGCCGCTCAGGGACAACAAGTTCGCCAGCCTGCCACTTTTCGTCGGCCGCGACGCGGAGACGGCGGCGGCCGCGTTCTACGATGAATTTTCCCGCTGGCCGGAGTTCCGCTCCCGCGTCAAAGCCTTCGTGCGCGTGGCCGGGCGTCGCTGGGATTTGCGGCTCAACAACGGCGTCGTCGTGAAGCTTCCGGAAAAGGATGTTGCCCGCGCGATGAGCGTGCTCGCCGGTATGCAAGACACGCATCAGCTGCTGGAGCGCGATATCGCCGCCGTCGATCTCAGGCTCGAAGACCGCACGACCGTACAGTTGACGCCGGAAGCTGTGAAGCGCCGGGAAGTCGCACTCAAGGCGAGGGAGAAAATGCTGAAAGCCCAGGAGAAGCGGATATGAGTTTGTTCGGATCCGCCAATTTCGGCCTTCCGCGTCTGAAACCTTTGCCCTCGAAGCGGTCGCATGTCGTGTCGGTGCTCGATATCGGCTCGACCAAGGTGGTATGCATGATCGGCCGCCTGACGCCGCGTGCGGAAAGCCAGATCCTGCCGGGGCGCACGCACAGCATCGAGGTCATCGGCATCGGTCACCAGAAGTCGCGGGGCGTCAAGAATGGCGTCATTGCCGATCTCGACGCGGTCGAAAGTGTCGTCCGGCTTGCGGTCGATGCAGCCGAGCGCATGGCGGGACTGACCATCGACAGCCTCATCGTGAATGTTTCGGCCGGCCGCCTGCAGAGCGACGTCTATACCGCGACGATCGATCTCGGCGGGCAGGAGGTCGAGGCAAACGATCTAAAGAAGGTACTCGCTGCCGCGGGTCACCAGTCGCTGCGCACCGATCGTGCCATCCTGCACTCTCTGCCGACCGGCTTCTCGCTCGACGGCGAGCGCGGCATCCGCGACCCGCTGGCGATGTTCGGTGACGTTCTCGGCGTCGACATGCATGTGCTGACGGCGGAGCGGCCCGCACTGAAGAACCTTGAGCTCTGCGTCAACCGCGCTCACCTCTCGGTCGAGGGCATGGTCGCGACGCCCTATGCCAGCGGCCTTGCGGCACTCGTGGATGACGAGGTCGAGCTCGGATGTGCGGCCATCGACATGGGCGGCGGTACGACGACGATCTCGGTTTTCGCCGAAGGCAAGCTCGTCCATGCGGATGCCGTCGGGCTTGGCGGCCACCATGTCACGACCGATCTTGCGCGCGGCCTGTCCACCCGCATCGAGGATGCCGAGCGCCTGAAGGTCGTGCACGGTTCGGCGCTTCCGAACAGCGCGGACGAGCGCGATATCATTTCGGTTCCGCCGATCGGCGAAGACGACCGCGACCAGCCGACGCACGTGCCGCGCGCTCTGGTTTCGCGCATCGTTCGCGCTCGCATCGAAGAGACGCTGGAACTCATACGCGACCGTATCCAGCGGTCCGGTTTCAGCCCGATCGTCGGCAAGCGGATCGTATTGACGGGGGGAGCCAGCCAGTTGACAGGCCTGCCGGAAGCGGCGCGGCGCATCCTTGCACGCAATGTCCGCATCGGCCGCCCGCTCGGCGTATCCGGACTGCCGGCCGCTGCCAAGGGCCCGGCCTTCTCCACGGCCGTCGGGCTGATGATCTACCCTCAGGTCGCCGACCTCGAGACGCATGCCGCCGGCAGCGGCATGTTCTCCACCCTCGGCGGCAACAGCCGTTTCGCCCGCATGGGGCAATGGCTGAAAGAAAGTTTCTAGACCGCTCGGCATAGCGCCGAACGGGACAGGTGTTCGAGTTTGAAGGAATTGGCCGGCTCGGCAAGGCGGCCAGGGAAAGAGAAGGAACAGGACTATGGCCATCAACTTGCAGAAGCCGGACATTACCGAGCTGAAGCCGCGTATCACGGTCTTCGGCGTCGGCGGCGGCGGCGGCAACGCCGTCAACAACATGATCACCGCCGGGCTCCAGGGCGTCGATTTCGTCGTCGCCAACACGGATGCCCAGGCACTCACCATGACCAAGGCCGAGCGGATCATCCAGATGGGTGTCGCCGTCACCGAAGGTCTTGGTGCCGGCTCGCAGCCGGAAGTCGGCCGTGCGGCCGCTGAAGAATGCATCGACGAGATCATCGATCACCTGCAGGGCACGCATATGTGCTTCGTCACCGCCGGCATGGGCGGCGGCACCGGCACGGGCGCTGCTCCGATCGTCGCCCAGGCTGCCCGCAACAAGGGTATCCTCACCGTCGGCGTCGTCACCAAGCCGTTCCATTTCGAAGGCGGACGCCGCATGCGGATCGCCGACCAGGGTATTTCCGATCTTCAGAAGTCGGTCGACACCCTGATCGTCATCCCGAACCAGAACCTCTTCCGCATCGCCAATGACAAGACGACCTTCGCGGACGCCTTCGCCATGGCCGATCAGGTTCTTTATTCCGGCGTCGCCTGCATCACCGACCTCATGGTCAAGGAAGGCCTCATCAACCTCGACTTCGCCGACGTCCGTTCGGTGATGCGCGAAATGGGCCGCGCCATGATGGGCACGGGCGAAGCCTCCGGCGAAGGCCGCGCAATGGCCGCTGCGGAAGCTGCGATCGCCAACCCGCTGCTCGACGAAACCTCGATGAAGGGCGCTCAAGGCCTGCTCATCTCCATCACCGGTGGCCGCGACCTCACGCTGTTCGAGGTGGATGAGGCTGCGACGCGTATCCGCGAGGAGGTCGATCCGGACGCCAACATCATTCTTGGCGCGACCTTCGACGAGGAGCTCGAAGGCCTCATTCGGGTTTCGGTCGTCGCGACCGGCATCGACCGCACGGCCGCGGAGGTGGCCGGCCGCTCCGCCGACTTTCGTCCGGTAGCGCCGAAGCCGATCGTCCGCCCGTCCGCCGCCGTTCCGGCCCAGCCGCAGCCGACTGTTTCGCTGCAGCCGGCCCCGCAGCCGCAGCCGGTGCAGCAGCCGCTCCAGCAGCAGCAGAATGTCGACCACATCGCGCTCGCCATTCGCGAAGCCGAAATGGAGCGCGAACTCGACATCGCTGCGCGCACCCAGGTCGCCGCACCGCAGCCGCAGCCGCAGCCGCAGCCGCAACTGCAGGAAGAGACCTTCCGTCCGCAGAGCAAGCTTTTCGCAGGCGTCGCTCCGGCGGAGGCCGCACCGGTCATGCGGCCGGCGCAGCCGGCACCGCGCCCGGTCGAGATGCAGGCGCCCGTTCAGCCGCAGATGCAGGCACAGCCGGTCCGGCAGGAGCCCACCCCGGTCGTGCGGCAGCAGGCCGAGCCGGTACGCATGCCGAAGGTCGAGGACTTTCCGCCGGTCGTGAAGGCGGAAATGGATCACCGGACGCAGCCGGCGCCTGTGCATCAGGAGGAACGCGGACCGATGGGACTCCTGAACCGGATCACGAGCTCGCTCGGGCTGCGTGAACGGGAAGCGACGAATGTCTCGTCCGACATGACCGCCGCCGCACCAAGCGCCGCCTCGCAACAGCGCCGGCCGCTTTCGCCGGAAGCCAGCCTCTATGCGCCGCGTCGCGGCCAGCTCGACGATCACGGTCGCGCTGCGCCTCAGATGCGGTCGCATGAAGACGATCAGCTCGAAATTCCGGCGTTCCTGCGCCGCCAGTCGAGCTGATACCTACGGTGCCGTGCGTCCGATCGGACGCGCAACGTCGCCGTGGTACTTTCAGTCGCCGCAGTTTTTCCTGAGCCGGCTCCGGTTCAGGGAAACATGCGGAGACTGTTCCTTCACCTTGCCGATGCCCGGGCGCCAGCCCGGGCATTTTTCGATTTCTCGCGTGAAATCAGATGCTTATCATTTGCATTGCGCGCATATGAATTGCGTAACAAACCGAAACGAACAGTGATTTGGAATGGTGTCTCCAAACTCTTATTTTCATCATCGGAATTGGGGACGCATACGATTCGATCGGGCGCTGTTAGTTCGAAGACGAGATTTCCGCCGACTGGCGCGGGATCCCGGTACTTCGTCTTGTGTCTTGAGCAACGTGGCACCCTCTAGGATTTTGGCCGAAGGCCGCCTTGATTGAAAGTGACGAGAATGGGAATCGAACTGCTCGGGTTTCAGACGACGATTGCAAACCCGATAACCCTCAAGGGAATTGGCGTTCACTCCGGTGCGGAAGTCGAGATCACCTTCCAGCCGGCCGATGCCGACGCCGGGATCGTGTTCCAGCGTGTGCTTGCCGGCGGCCGGGTGAGCGAATTCCGGGCCGTCTCTTCGCAGGTCGGCAACACCGATCTCTGCACCGTCCTTGGCCTCTCGCCGGCGACCTCGATCGCGACGATCGAGCATGTCATGGCGGCGGTCTATGCGCTCGGCCTCGACAATCTGTCGATCGAGGTGCATGGCGCCGAAATGCCGATCATGGATGGCAGCTCCGCCCCCTTTATCGAGGCGATCGAGCAGGCAGGTATTCAATCGCTTGCCGAGAAGCGCCGCTATATCCGCATCCTAAAGCCGGTGCGCATCGAATCGGGCGCTTCCTGGTCGGAATTCACGCCCTATGACGGCATGCGCTTCGAAGTCGAGATCGATTTCGACTGCCCGCTGATCGGCCGCCAGGCATGGAAGGGCGACATGACGCCTTCCGTTTTCAAACGGGAGCTGTCGCGGGCGCGTACTTTCGGCTTCATGCGCGATGTGGAGCGCCTTTGGGCAGGCGGTTTCGCGCTCGGCTCGTCACTCGAAAACTCCGTGGTAATCTCGGACGACAACGCGGTCATCAATGTGGAGGGACTGCGGTATACGGACGAGTTCGTCCGCCACAAGACCCTCGACGCCGTAGGCGATCTTTCGCTGGCGGGCGCTCCCTTCCTCGGCTGCTACCGCTCCTATCGCGGCGGGCACCGGATGAACGCCAATGCCCTCAAGGCATTGCTCAGCGATCCGACCGCCTATGAGGTGGTGGAAACGGCAACGCCGCGTCAGCGCACCCGTTCGCGGGACATGGTGGCGGTTGCCGCGCCGGGCTTCGCGCCCTGGTCCGCCTGACGGCATAGGATATTCTTCTCCAGTCGCCGGCCGAAAGGCCGGCATTTTTATGATGATTCGATAGTTTCCCCGAGTAACGCGTGTTCTTCGCCACCGATTTTCACGATGCCAGAGGCGCTTTACACATCTGAAAAGGGGTGCAGCGCTGCAGGGCGCCACAAATTTGCATGAATTGCCGATCATGACGTTGCGGTCTTGAGGTAACTTGCTCTAAAACGCGCAAGTCTGGCGCGATGCTAGGCGCTGAGTGAAACGGGAATATCCGATGGTTCTTGCAGTTTCTGTCGACATAAGAAGATCAGCGCGCGTCGCCGCGGTCGTTCTTGCGGCTATCGCCGGCTCCAGTCTGATCACGGCCTGCCAGAACGATCCGGACATCGACATCACCAAACTCACGGCCGAGACCGATCCGCCGGACGTGCTCTACAACCAGGGCCTCGCAAACCTGAATGCCGGCAAGACGACGGAAGCGGCGCGGAAGTTCGAGGCGATCGACAAGCAGCATCCGTTCTCCGAATATGCCCGCAAAGCGCTGGTCATGAATGCATTCGTTTCCTATCGCAACGGCCAGTATCAGGACGCGATCAACTCGACCAACCGTTATCTGAACCTTTATCCGCAGTCGGAAGACGCGGCCTACGCGCAATATATCCAGGGCCTTGCCTATACGAAGCAGATTCCGTCGGTGACGCAGGATCAAAGACCTGCGGCAAAGGCGATCGAGGCGATGCAGGTCGTCGTCGACAAGTATCCGGACTCCGAATATGTCGACGATGCGCAGGCAAAGATCCGCTTTGCACGCGACCAGCTCGCCGGCAAGGAGATGCAGGTCGGCCGCTATTATCTCGAGCGCAAGGAATACCTTGCGGCGATTTCACGCTTCCGCACCGTCGTCGAGCGATATCCGACCACCAATCAGGTCGAGGAAGCGCTCGCCCGTCTCGTCGAAGCCTATTATGCGATGGGCGTGACTGGGGAAGCCCAGACGGCGGCAGCGGTTCTCGGGCATAACTACCCCGACAGCCAATGGTATGCCGACTCCTACAAGCTGCTGCAATCCGGCGGGCTTGAGCCGCGCGAAACCGGCACGTCCTGGATCGCGCGCGCGGGAAAGAACCTCATCGGCGCGTGATTTTCCCGGCGCCCGACAACGAAGATATGAAACCGGATGCTCGCCCAGCTCGCGATCCGCGATATCGTCCTGATCGAACGGCTTGACCTCAGCTTCGATGCCGGGCTTTCGGTGCTGACCGGCGAAACCGGCGCGGGCAAATCCATCCTTCTCGACAGTCTGTCGCTCGCGCTGGGCGGCCGCGGCGACGGTTCGCTCGTGCGTCACGGCGAGGAAAGGGGCCAGGTTACCGCTGTCTTCGACGTTCCCGCCGGCCATGCGGCGCGGCTCTTCCTGCGCGAGAACGGCATCGACGACGACGGCGATCTGATCTTCCGCCGTGTGCAATCGGCCGACGGCCGCACCAAGGCGTTCATCAACGACCAGCCGGTGAGCGTCCAGCTGATGCGGCAGGTCGGCCAGACGCTCGTTGAAATTCACGGCCAGCACGACGATCGGGCGCTTGTCGACACCGACGCGCACCGCACGCTGCTCGACGCTTTCGGCGGCACGACCGAAGCTGCGGAAGACGTCGCGACCTTCTATCGCGGCTGGAAGGATGCCGAGCGCGGTCTGAAGAAACACCGCGAGAAGGTGGAGGCAGCAGCCCGCGAGGCGGACTATCTGCGTTCCTCCGTCGAGGAACTCGAGACGCTTTCGCCACGCGACGGCGAAGAGGAGGAACTCGCCGAGAGCCGGGCCCGCATGATGAAGGTCGAGCGCATTGCCGGAGACATCAGCGAGGCATCCGAGTTTCTGAACGGCAACGCCTCGCCGGTACCGCTCATCGCGTCGCTCGTCCGGCGGCTCGAACGCAAGAGCCATGAGGCACCCGGCCTGCTCGAAGAGACGGTCGAGCTTCTGGACGGGGCGCTGAACCAGCTCGCGGATGCCCAGATGGCGGTCGAGCGCGCGCTCCGCAACACGGAATTCGATCCGAAGGAACTCGAGCGCGTCGAGGAGCGGCTTTTTGCTCTGCGGGCCGCGAGCCGCAAATATTCGGTTCCCGTCACCGAACTGCCGGCACTTGCCGCGCGGATGATCGCAGATCTTGCCGATCTCGACGCCGGCGAGGAGAAGCTGAAGCATCTGGAAATACAGGTCGCCGAGGCCAGAGCGGCCTTCGACGTTGCGGCCCGCTCGCTTTCCGAGAAGCGCCACAATACGGCTGCTGCGCTTTCGGCCGCCGTCATGGAAGAACTGCCTGCGCTGAAGCTCGAACGCGCCCGCTTCATGGTGGAGGTGACGAGCGACCCGGGATCGCCGACGGCCGACGGGATCGATGCGGTCGAATTCCACGTCCAGACCAATCCCGGCACCAGGCCGGGGCCGATCATGAAGGTCGCTTCGGGTGGCGAGCTCTCGCGCTTCCTGCTGGCGCTGAAAGTGGCGCTTGCCGACCGCGGGTCGGCGCCGACGCTCGTCTTCGACGAGATCGATACCGGCGTCGGCGGCGCCGTGGCGGATGCGATCGGCCAGCGCCTGAAGCGACTTTCGAAAACCGTGCAGGTGCTTTCCGTCACCCATGCGCCGCAGGTTGCCGCGCGTGCGGCGACGCATCTCCTGATTTCGAAGGGGCCTTCCGCGGAAAAAACCGAGATGATCGCGACCCGAGTCGCCCGCATGGACGAAGCGGCACGCACGGAAGAGATCGCCCGCATGCTCGCCGGCGCCTCGATTACCGAGGAGGCGAGGGCTGCGGCTGCGCGATTGCTCGCCGGCAACGGTTGAATAGCCCCCCGCTTATCTTCGTATCGATTACCCTCAAATCGATTCCGATTTTAAGAATCATGCAGTAAAAGCGACTCCAAAGTTCTGGAGCCGCATCCATGCTGAATCAAAGAAAACCCGTCGAACAATTGAACGAAGCGGAAGCTGCCGAGGAACTCGCCTTCCTGGCGGCGGAGCTTTCCCGCCACGACGTCCTCTATCACGGCAAGGATGCTCCGGAGATTTCGGATGCGGACTACGATGGGCTGAAGCGGCGGAACGATCTCATCGAAGAGCGCTTTCCGGCACTTGTCCGCGAGGACAGCCCCTCGCGGAAGGTCGGTGCCGCGCCCTCGCTCACCTTCGCGCCCGTCGCCCATGCGCGGCCGATGCTGTCGCTCGACAATACCTTCTCGGACGAGGACGCCCGCGCATTCGTCGCCGGCGTCTACCGCTTCCTCGGCCAGCTACCGAGCGGCTCGATCGCCTTCACGGCCGAGCCGAAGATCGACGGGCTATCCATGTCGCTGCGCTACGAAAACCGGCGGCTCGTCACGGCTGCGACCCGCGGCGACGGCACGACCGGAGAAAACGTCACGGCCAATGTTCGTACCATCGGCATGATCCCGCAGACGCTTCCCGCCGACGCGCCTGACGTTGTCGAGATCCGCGGCGAGATCTACATGGCGAAATCGGACTTCGCCGCGCTCAATGCCGAAATGGCGGCGCAGGGCAGGCCGCTCTACGTCAACCCGCGCAATACGGCGTCGGGTTCGCTCCGGCAGCTGGACGCGAAGGTGACGGCGAACCGCAAGCTGCGCTTCTTCGCCTATGCCTGGGGCGAGATTTCGGCGATGCCTGCGGATACGCAGCTCGGCATGGTGGAGACCTTCAAGGCCTGGGGATTCCCGGTCAACCCGCTGATGCAGCGCTTCTTCTCCGCCGACGCGCTCCTGGAGCACTATCACCATATCGAGCGGGAGCGTCCGGACCTCGACTACGACATCGACGGCGTCGTCTACAAGGTCGACCGGCTCGATCTGCAGGCCAGGCTCGGCTTCCGCTCGCGCAGTCCGCGCTGGGCAACGGCGCACAAGTTTCCGGCCGAACAGGCGTTCACGCGTCTGAAGGGCATCGACATTCAGGTCGGCCGTACCGGCGCCCTGACGCCCGTCGCGCGGCTGGAGCCGATCACGGTCGGGGGCGTCGTCGTCACTAACGCGACGCTGCATAACGAGGATTACATCCGGGGCGTCGGCAACACCGGCGAACCGATCCGCGATGGGCGCGACGTCCGTATCGGCGACATGGTGATCGTCCAGCGGGCAGGGGACGTGATCCCTCAGATCGTCGACGTGGTGATGGACGAGCGGCCGGATGGCGCCGAGCCCTACAGGTTTCCCACGACGTGCCCCATCTGCGGCAGCCATGCGGTGCGCGACATCAACGAAAAGACCGGCAAGGTGGATGCCGTGCGCCGCTGCACGGGCGGCTTCGTCTGCCGTGCGCAGGCGGTCGAGCATCTGAAGCATTTCGTCTCGCGCAATGCCTTCGACATCGAAGGCCTCGGCTCCAAGCAGATCGAGTTCTTCTTCGAAAGCGAGGACGAGAATCTGCGGATCCGCACCGCTCCCGAGATCTTCACGCTCGAGCGCCGCCAGGAGCAATCGCTCAACAAGCTTGAGAACATCGACGGATTCGGCAAGGTAAGCGTCCGCAAGCTGTACGAGGCGATCAATGCCCGCCGCTCGATAGCGCTCCATCGCCTGATCTATGCGCTTGGCATCCGCCATGTGGGCGAGACGACCGCCAAGCTGCTTGCGCGCTCCTATGGCAGCTACGAGCATTTCGGAGCGGCCATGACCGAGGCGGCAGGCTTTTCGGGAGATGCCTGGAACGAGCTGAACAGCATTGACGGCATTGGCGAGGTGGTCGCTCGCGCCATTGTCGAGTTCTACAAGGAGCCGCGCAACCTGAAGGTCGTTTCCGAGCTGCTGCGGGAAGTTACCCCCGAAAGCGCGGCATTGCCCGTGGCGACCGACAGCCCCGTCGCCGGCAAGACGGTCGTCTTCACGGGATCGCTGGAGAAGATGACGCGCGAGGAGGCGAAGGCGAAGGCGGAGAGTCTGGGCGCCAAGGTGGCGGGATCGGTATCGAAGAAGACCGACATCGTCGTTGCCGGCCCGGGCGCCGGCTCGAAGCTCGACAAGGCCCGCGAACTCGGCGTCCAGACGATGAACGAGGACGAGTGGCTGGCGTTGATCGGCGGGTAGCGTATTTTGTTTCTCCCGCAAGCGGGGCGAAGGGGATTCGCGGCGCCCCTTTCAGTCCCTTCTCCCCATGGACGGGGGGAGAAGGTGCCGGCAGGCGGATGAGAGCGATGCCGCGCGACCCGTTGGTTTAGATTGTCACGCCTGCTGCTCAGCCGACATGTCCATCCACATGAACTCCCAGACGTGGCCGTCCAGGTCCTGGAAGCTGATGCCGTACATGAAGCCGTAGTCGATCGCCGGCTTCCATGGCTTGCCGCCCGCGGCAATAGCCTTGTCGAACATGTCGTCGCATTCGGCACGGCTTCCGGCGGAGAGCGCGGTGATGACCTCGGTGCCCTTCGCCGTGTCGCTGATCTCGCCGACGATGAAGCTACGGAACTTCGGCTCGGTCAGAAGCATGGCGAAGATATTGTCGTCGATGACCATGCAGGCGGCGGTCTCGTCGGAAAACTGCTCGTTGAATGTAAAGCCCAAAGCGGAGAAGAAGGACCGCGAGGCTTTCAGATCCTTGACCGGCAGGTTGACGAAAATCATGCGCATGGGGTGCTCCTTGTTGAAGATGGTTTCGCTCCGATGAGCCAAGGACGAAGACATGTGCCGCGTGCCGACAGGGCTCGTTGAATTTTGCGACCCCCTCGTACTCGACCGCTGTCTGAGACGCCGATCAGGTGCGGCGCTTCGAATTTGAGCCCATTTCCGTTTGTGTTTTTGCGCTGCACAAGATAGATCTTGCAGCCAAAATTTGTGCAATTGCCTTTTCGCGGGGCTGGCGCCCGCAGCCGCGCGTCTTATCGGACGCGCAACTGTCGCTGTAGCATTTTGACGATGCAGGAGCCATATCGGCGAAGCGGGGCGTATCTAACGTCCCGGCGGATTGGAGGGTCCGAAATGAGAACCATCAGCACCATCGCCGAACTGCGAGACGCCCTTGCCGAGCATCGGCGCGCGGGCAGGTCCATCGGACTGGTCCCCACCATGGGCTATCTCCATGTCGGCCATATGGAACTCGTGCGCCGCGCCCGCGTCGCGAACGACGTGGTCGTTGCCAGCATATTCGTCAATCCGCTGCAGTTCGGCGCGAACGAGGATCTTGGCAAATACCCGCGCGACCTCGCCCGTGATCAGGCGTTGCTGACCGATGGCGGCGTCGATTTCCTTTTTGCACCCGGCGTTTCCGACATGTATCCGCGGCCGATGGAAACGGTGGTCGACGTGCCGAAGCTCGGCTCCGAGCTCGAAGGCGCGGTGAGGCCCGGTCATTTCGCAGGCGTTGCGACCGTCGTCACCAAGCTCTTCAACATCGTCCAGCCGGACCGCGCCTACTTCGGCGAAAAGGATTTCCAGCAGCTCCAGATCATCCGGCGCATGGTCGAGGATCTGGCGCAGCCGGTTACGGTCATCGGCGTACCGACGGTGCGCGAGGAGGACGGGCTCGCCTGTTCGTCGCGCAACGTCTATCTGACGACACAAGAGCGGCGTGCAGCCGCGATCGTGCCGAAGGCGCTGGACGAGGCCGAGCGGCTGATCGCAAGCGGCGTCACCGAACCGCCCGAAATCGAGAAGGGTGTCTTGGAGTTTCTCGCCGGCGAACCCCTGGCGCGGCCCGAAGTGGTGGCGCTGCGCGACCCGGAAACGCTTGAGCCTGTCGGCGAGATGGGAGAAAAGCCGGTCCTGCTCCTGCTCTTCGTCCGCTTCGGCACCACGAAGCTGCTCGACAACCGCGTCATAGCCCCGAAATCCGCCCGTTTTGCAAAGGTAGCCTGAGAATGAGCGTCCAGACCACGAAACGGCGGCTCAGCCCCGCCAGCATCGATGCCCTGAAGGGCGAGCGCCCGATCGTCAGCCTGACGGCCTATACGACGCCGATCGCACGGCTTCTCGATCCTCATGTGGATTTCCTCCTCGTCGGCGATTCGCTCGGCATGGTTCTCTACGGCCTCGATACGACCGTCGGCGTCACGCTCGACATGATGATTGCGCATGGCCAGGCGGTCATGCGCGGTTCGGAGCGCTGTTGTGTCGTCGTCGACCTGCCTTTCGGCGCCTATCAGGAATCCAAGGAACAGGCCTTCCGCAGCGCCGCGCGCATCCTGAAGGAAACGGGCTGCAGCGCAGTGAAGCTCGAGGGCGGGGCCGAGATGGCCGAGACGGTCGAATTTCTTGTCAGCCGTGGCATTCCGGTGCTCGGCCATGTGGGCTTGATGCCGCAGCTCGTCAACACGACGGGCGGCTACCGCTCGGTCGGGCGCAACGAGAAGGAAGTGGCCAAGATCCGCCGCGACGCCAAGGCGATCGACGATGCCGGCGCTTTCGCCATCGTGGTCGAGGGAACGGTGGAGCCGGTCGCCCGCGAGATCACCGCCACGCTGCGCGCGCCGACCATCGGCATCGGCGCTTCGCCGGCCTGCGACGGCCAGATCCTGGTATCGGACGACATGCTGGGTCTTTTCAACGATTTCAAACCGCGCTTCGTCAAGCACTTCGCCGAACTGGCGCCGACGATCTCAAAGGCGGCGGAGGCCTATGCCAACGAGGTGAAGGCGCGCACTTTTCCAGGCATAGAGCACACGTTTCAGGTAAAGCGCTGACGTGTCGGGGCGGGCGCGTTCCTTGCGTCCGCCTTCTTATGGTTGGCCGGCCGAGCACCTGGTCTTGCGTGCGCTTGGAATGACGCGCGTCCAACCATCAGAAAATTCAATCGCCGCATCAGAGTAATTGAATTGTCGCGATGTGCGGCAGCCCCTATCTGTCCGGCAGGCAATCTGCCGGCATGCTCGTTACGAGCGGCCCCCGCGGGAGAATTTCATGAGCAGAGGCGATTTCCGGGAAGGGCTTCGCGGCGGCTTTCCGATCATGCTGGCGGCATCGCCCTTCGGCGCGCTTTTCGGGGCGCTTGCGGTGGATAACGGTTTTTCGATTGCCGATGCGGTATTCATGAGCGCCACCGTCTATGCGGGTGCAAGCCAGATGGTCGGCATAGAACTCTTCGGAAGCAACGTGCAGCCCTGGCTCGTGGTGCTCTCGGTCTTTGCGGTCAACTTCCGCCACGTGCTCTATTCCGCTTCTCTCGCCAAGCACATCCGCCATTTCAGCTTCGCTCAAAAGCTGATCGCCTTCTTTCTGCTCGTGGATCCGCAATATGCAGAGACCGAACAGCGCGGCGAGCGCGGATTGCCGGTCACCTTCGCCTGGTATGCGGGCTTCGGCGTCGTGATCTATGTTCCATGGATCATCAATACGCTGATCGGTGCGATTTTCGGGCAGCTGATCGGCGATCCCAAGGCGATCGGTCTCGACGTGCTCCTCCCAATCTACTTTCTAGGGCTGGTGATGAGCTTCCGCACACGCGACCGTTTTCTGCCGATCGTGGCCGTGAGCGCCGTCGCCTCGGTGGCGGCAATGCATTTCGTCGGCTCCCCCTGGCATGTCAGCATCGGCGCGCTTGCCGGCATCGTGCTTGCGGCCTGTATGCCGCCGAAGCGACCGGTGATCGAAGCCCGCGCCGTGGAAAAGGAGGCCTGATCCTTGGACGCGCAACACCTCGATCTGCTCTATCTCATCGTTGCGGCCGCGGTCGCCACGTATGTCACGCGCTTCGGTGGCTACGTGCTCATCACGCAGCTGAAGTACATTCCCCCGCGGATCGAATCTGCGTTGAACGCAGTTCCCGCGGCTGTACTGACGACGCTGGTGGCGCCCGCCTTCGTCTATGGTGGCATCGACGTCGCCGCAGCGATGCTCGTCGCCTTCGTCATCGGGCTGCGCTTCTCGACGCTTCGTATGCTGCTCGTCGGCTGGATCGCGGTCATGGCGATCCGGCACCTGATCATGTAGGTTCCCGCCCGCCTGAGCACGGGTCCGGCCGCTCGGATTGGCGCCGGGCCGGTTCTGGACTATCATCCTCTCGTTGCCGGGGAGGCAGCCGCCCCCCGGCCCACGGAGGAGCGACCATGATTACCAGAATTTCCGTTGCGCTGTTTCTCGCGCTTGCGCCTGTCCCCGCTTTTGCGAATCAGTGCCCCTCCATGATGCAGGCCATCGATGCGGCCATGCCCAACGCATCATTGTCCGAGGCCGACATGGCCAAGGTGAAACAGTTGCGCCAGCAGGGCGAAGACTTGCACAAGGCCGGCGACCATGCGGGCTCAGAAGCAGCGCTCAGCCAAGCCAAGACGATGCTCGGTATCTGACTGGGAACGCGCGGTGATTCGGCATTCAGACGATTGTCGGATGAAGGCCTGTCGAGATTCGGGCTACCCGCCGCGGCTTTTTTGATCGCCTCATCCCTGTGCTCGTCGCGCCGCAGGCGCGGCGCTGCCCTCATCTCTGTGACATGCGCAGGGATGAGGAAGAAGAGATTGCAGTCCCGAAAAGTTTCCTGCAGCGACCTTTGTGTGTCTTATGAAACGCTCTGAGGCTGCGATCCAGTAAAATTCGCGGGTTACGCGAAAGCGTCGCCGCAAATATAACCATGCTGTTGGTTGAGAAATCGACCCTCCCAACGGAGGCCCGGCGGTACCCCAGCCCCAGCCCACACCGCCGGGCCGCCCGGTTCCGAGCTACCGTGCGATTGCTTCCGTAGCATTGACCAGCCAGTCTCTCGTCTCCGCGTCCGACAGCAGCGGCATCAGCTTTTCCCGCGTTTCCGCGTGGTAGGCATTCAGCCAGTCGAGCTCGTCGTCGGTCAGCAGGGCGGGAAGGACGAGCCGGCGATCGATCGGGCAGAAGGTCAGCGTGCCGAAGCCGAGCATCGGCTGGTCGCCGCCATCGATCTCCTCCGGCTGACGGACGACGACGAGATTCTCGATGCGGATGCCGAAGGCACCGGGGCGATAGTAACCGGGTTCGTTGGACAGCATCATGCCCGGCAGCAATTCCTGCGTGGCAAGGCGGGCAATGCGCTGCGGTCCTTCGTGGACCGAGAGATAGGAGCCGACACCGTGGCCGGTCCCGTGCGCATAATCGGCGCCCGCCTTCCACAGTGCGATCCGGGCGAGCGGATCGAGATCGACGCCGCGTGACCCCTTCGGGAAGCGCGCCGTGCTGATTGCGATCATGCCCTTGAGCACGAGCGTGAAGAATCGCTTCTGTTCTTCCGGCACCGCGCCGATCGCGACCGTGCGGGTGATGTCGGTCGTGCCGTTGATGTATTGCGCGCCGGAGTCGATCAGGAACATGGTACCCGCCTCGATCCGCCGGTCGGTTTCGTTCGTGACCCGGTAATGCATGATTGCGGCATGCGAACCGGCGCCGGCGATCGTGTCGAAAGAAACGTCCTTCAGGGGGTTCTGCATGCGCTCGCCGACGGCCGCGCGCATCGCCTCCAATTGCCTGGTTGCCCCGATTTCGGTGACGCTGCCGGGCTCCCTCGCGTCCAGCCAGGCGAGGAACTCGATCATCGCCGCACCATCCTGCAGGTGCGCCCGGGTCGATCCGGCGATCTCGGCTGCATTCTTGCAGGCGCGTGGCAGGCGGGCGGGATCGACCGCCTCGACCACCGAACCTTCCTTCCTGCGAATCAGCTCGCCGATCGCAAAGGGGGCGAGATCCGGATCGATCATGATGGCTGCGCCGGTTGAGGCGAGGGCGGCGAGCCGATCGTCGAAGGTAGCAGGCGCCATTATATCGGCGAGTTGCGTCAGGTAGGCCTCCTGCTCGATGCCGGTCTTGCGTTTGTCGAGGAAAAGCTCGGCGCTGCCGTCCGCATGGATGATGGCGCGTGCCAGCGGGTGCGGCGTGTGCGGCACGTCGCTGCCACGGATGTTGAAGGTCCAGGCGACGGAGGAGGGATCGGTGAGTATGACGGCCGCGGCCTTCGCCTTTGACACGCCCGCCGCGATCTCCGCTATCTTGTCTCTTGCCAATTGTCCCGCATGCTCGACCGGCTGGATCGTCACAGGGCCGAGCGGCGCTGTGGGACGATCGGTCCAGAGCCGGTCGAGCGGATTGTGGTCGAGGAGGACGACACTGCCGCCGACCGCCGTCAGCGCCTTTTCGAGCCGGCGAACTTCCGCCGCGGTGTGCAGCCAAGGATCGATGCCGAGGCGGAAGCCCTTGGGTCCATGGCGCTCCAGCCAGACATGCGGCGGTTCGCCGATGAGATCGCCGCCGGTGAAGACGCTGCCGTCCACCTGCTCCTTGAGCTGGGTTACATAACGGCCGTCGACGAAGACGATCGCTTCGCGCTGCGTCACGAGCGCTACACCGGCCGAACCGGTAAAGCCCGTCAGCCACGACAGCCGCTCGGAACTGCGGGGCACATACTCCCCTTGAAATTCGTCGGCACGCGGCACGAGGAAGCCATCGACGCCCAGGGTTGCGAGGGCGGCACGCAGGGCGGTGGTTCTCTCCTTGCCGAACTGGGGCGTGGAGGTGACTTCGAAGGATTGGAACATGGACTTTCCCGGTAAGCTTGGCGGAGAACCGCAGGTGAGACGAGCATGTTAATGCATCTCTTCCAAAAGTGTGCAGCGGTTTTGGGGTAACGACCCGCATAAAATAACAACTTAAGATCCGCTCCCGGAGAGGGAGGCGAAATTCGCGTGAACGTCCGGCACCTCGGGCAGCGCGGGCGGCCATTTGCTCATTTGTAATACATATGCACGCGGCGCATGGCACCCATGCCCGAATGTGGCTTTCTCTATCGGAATTATAGGTTATAAGCCGCCTCAACGAACACGGACGAACGTCCGCCGGTTCAAAAGACTGCAGTTCCGAGAATAGTTGGTCATCTGTTCTCCTCCTCCCTCAGGGTGGCCAGCTTCGGAACGGTAGAGCCCGCTTGAGCGCTCCTCCTCCTCAAGCTCGCGGGTATGGTCGGCCAAAAGCCGGTCAGCAGGCGATGCTTCGGCATCGCCTTTGTTTCGAGAAGGCCGCCCGTCATGATGGACCGGGCGGCCTTTTCGTTTTCTCAGCTCCCGTTTCGGTCGATACGGAGGTTCCTGTGGAAAGAGGCGGTGTCCACGGGAAAACAAATGAAGAACGGTTTGCTTCGTGATATGTCCGCTTACGGTCGACTTGCGAGGATATCTCTCAAACGGAGCATGCAGAGGTAGAGCAGCGATGCTGAAAACCGATACCCGCCAAGCCAATTGGCGCCGTGCCAATCCGGGAAAATATGATGCTCACCTCGCTGTGCAGCGAGCCGTGAAGGCAGGCGAGCTGGAAAAGCAAACGTGCGAGGTTTGCGGGATCGAAGCGGTCGATGCCCATCACGATCAATACGACGAGCCTTTGAAGGTGCGGTGGTTATGCCGCCGACATCACACGAGGCTTCATCATTACGGCGAAGACATGTTCCCGATCAGGGATGCGCTTTAGAGCATTCCAACGTTTCATAGAAACACTGAAGCGGACGCCGCGACCGGACGCGTCTGCGACAAGCGTGGCTTACCTGGTCAGATGAATGGTTACCCAGCCATTGCGCCAGATGGTGCACGCATGTCTGAGGTTCTGGCCGTTATAGGCTGCGAGCACCTTCCAGCGCTGTTCGGCGAGAATGCCCGAGAGGATGACCGAACCGCCCGGAGCGAGGTTGGCCACAAGTTGCGGCGCCATCTTCATCAGCGGCCGCGCCAGAATGTTGGCGATGATGAGGTCGAAGGGGCCGTTGGCGCTGAAGGTGGTCGAGTGGAAGCCGGGCGCCGTGGCGAAGGTCAAGCCGTTGACGACGCCGTTGCGACGGGCGTTGTCGCCAGCGACGCGGGTTGCGATCGGATCGATGTCGGTTGCGAGCACCGGAACATGCAGGAGCTTCCAGGCGGCGATCGCCAGCACGCCGCTTCCCGTCCCGAGGTCGAGCGCGTTGCGGACAGGCCGGGATCGGGCGACGGAGGCAAGCATTTCGAGGCAGCCGGCGGTCGTGCCGTGATGGCCGGTGCCGAAGGCCTGACCGGCATCGATCTCGATGGCAATCTCGCCCGGCTTCACCTTGTCGCGATCGTGCGAGCCGTGGATGACGAAGCGGCCCGCGCGCACGGGGGCGAGGCCCTCCAGCGACTTGGCGATCCAGTCGACATCCGGCAGCACTTCGCGCTCGATCGGAAGGTGCGAGAATTCGGCTTCGAGTGCCTGAGCGAGGCGTGATCTCACGCTCTCCTCTTCATCCGTCATCATGTAGACGGAGGCCTCCCAGACATCCCGCTTCTCGTCGATCTCCATGGTCGCGATCGCGTAATCGTCTTCTTCGAAGATTGCGCTCATGACGTCGAGGACGGCGGCCGCCTGCTTCTCGGTAGTGGTAACGAAAAGGCGTATCTCGCTCACGGTGCTTTCCTTCGGCATGCAGCCATTCAAAAGGGCCACAGTGGCTTCGGCGCGTCCGATCGGATGCGCGCGCTGTGGGCGGTTCGCCGCTATCATGAATGAGGTACAAAGGCAAAGCGCCGGGATTGCCGGCGCCCGCAGGATACACGGGCAAACCTTGTTAGCCGCGCGTGAGGTTTTCCAGCTTCTTGACGGCCGTTTCGGGATTTTCGCCATAGGCGATCGTTCCGCTGAACTGGCCGTTGGCGTCGAGCAGGAAGACCGAGGCGGTATGATCCATTGTGTAGTCGCCGTCCGGCTTTGCCTCGTCGGTGGGGACTTTCTTGTAATAGACGCGGTAACCCTTGACCATTTCCAGCACCTTTTCGGGCGGACCGGAGATACCGGTGATGCGCTTGGACACGTTTGAAACATACTGGCTGAGCACTTCGGGGGTATCGCGCTCCGGATCGACGGTGATGAAGTAGGCCTGCAGCTTGTTGCCCTCGGGGTCGACCTTGTCGAGCCAGCCGTTCAGTTCGAACAGCGTGGTGGGGCAAACTTCCGGGCAATGGGTGAAGCCGAAGAAGAGCGCCGTCGGCTTGCCGGTGAACGCTTTCTCGGTGATGGGCTCGCCATTCTGGGCGACGAGGGTAAAGGGTACGCCGAAGGGGCCGGATGCGGCCTGCTGCTTCGACTGCGTCATGTCGAAGGTCAGCCAGCCGAGGACGGCCACCATGACGAGAATGGCTACCCAGAGAACGATGCGTATGGATTTCATTATTGCCACCAGTCTGTTGCTGCCCCGACGCATCTGAAACGGACGCACGGCGCCGTCGGGCCGTCAGGAATGTAGCGTTGATACCGCTTCGGACACACGGGTGCAAAGGGGACAATTGCCGCAGGTGTGCTCGAGGCGATGCGTCTCAAATGCACCAGGCGAGACCGGCTTGCGCCAGCGACAGGAAAATGTCGGCGCCATTCGCGATCCAGCCCCTGAAGGCGAGCAGAAAGACGAGCGCGAGCACGCCCGTGGCAAGGGCGAAGATCAGGGGAGAGAGCGACTTTTTGGTGTCCGTGCGCATAAGGCGATCATAACACCATGAGACGGAAGGAAAAGGGCAGCAGCGGTCGAAACGCGCGAACTTCCGCAAAGTCGCGGCCCGTGTTTTAGCGATTGTTTAAGGTCTGTTTGCCACTGTCCACAGACGCGGAGAAGTGAACCACTTCGATATGACATGAGGTCATCCGGTTTGATCGAGCCCGGTTTTCCGCATCGATCGCAACGGAGGACCCCGCCTGCCGCGGCGGGTCCAGCTATGGACTGTCATATCGATGAACACCCTTGCATCCGCCAGGAGAACGCTCTCCGTCAGCCAACGCCTTGCGACGCTTGCGGGGGCAGCTTTTCTCGGTTTCGGTTCCGTTCTCGCCGTCGGCCTCTATGAGCAAGGCAGCTCGCAAGAGGCGCTCGACAAGGCGGTTGTCGCTCAGCGCGACATGGGAACGATAGAGGAAATGCGCCTTGCCCGCCTGAAGCTCGTGCTTGCGGCAATGGACACCATCGTCGACCGCGGCGAACGCCGGATACAGCCGGAGCGTGCGGCCCAGATCAAATCCTCGCTCGAGGTCATCGAGGGCAGGCAAGCCGATCTCGAGGCGCTCGCGCGTCTTGTCGGCAAGCCGGAAGTTCTTGCCGGTTACGAAGCGGATATCGCCCAACTGCGCAAGGCCGTCGAGCAGGACCTGAAAGCGCTCGTGGAGGCCGGAGCGCCAGGCGAGGAATTCGCCCGCATCGACGATGTCATCGACGCCGCAGGCGAGCGCGTTGGCGCATCGCTTGCGCAACTGGCCGATGCCGCAGCCGGCCTGGCCGCGGCGCGCATCGCAGATGTCCGCACCAATGGTGAGCATGGGCTCATGCTCCAGGCAGCCGCCTGTTTGCTGGCAATGGCGACCCTGATCGGCCTTATCTGGTTCCATGGGAACGTCTTGCGCCGGGGCATCCTCGGTCTGCGCGACGGCATGCGGCGAATACATTCGGGCGAGCTCACGACTGAAGTGGCGGGGCTCGACCGCGGCGACGAAATCGGCGAGATGGCACGTTCGGTGGAGCTTTTCCGGGTCTCGGCAATCGAGAAACGCGCGCTCGAGGAAGGGGCGAGGACGAGTCGGCAGGAAATCGAGGCGGAACGCGAGCGGCACGAGACGGAGCGCGAGCAGGCTATCGGACGGATCAAGACCGCAGTCGAAGCCCTCGGCGGAGCGCTCAATCAGCTTGCAGACGGCAATCTGGCGGTTGCGATCCGCGAGCCTTTCGATAGCGGGCTCGATGCGTTGCGCCGCGACTTCAACGACACGGTGGAACGGCTGAGCCATGTCCTTTCGAGTGTCACGGAGAATACCGCCTCGATCGAATCGAACGGGCGGCAGATGCGTAGCGCGGCCGACGATCTGGCTCGGCGAACGGAAAAACAGGCCGCATCGCTGGAGCAAACCTCGGCCGCGCTCGAGGAAATCACCGTCACTGTGAAGACAGCGACCGAGCGCGCCGAAGAGGCAAGCCATATGGTCGACGAGGCCCGCATCAATGCCGAGGAGTCCGGGCGCATCGTCGGCGAGGCGATCGCCGCCATGGCCCGCATCGAGGGCGCTTCCAGCGAGATAGGCAAGATCATCGACGTGATCGACGAGATCGCGTTCCAGACCAATCTGCTGGCGCTCAATGCCGGGGTCGAGGCCGCGCGGGCGGGGGAGGCCGGCAAGGGCTTTGCCGTCGTTGCCCAGGAGGTGAGGGAGCTCGCCCAGCGCGCTGCCGGTGCCGCGAAGGATATCAAGGCTCTGGTGAGCCGCTCGGGCAACGAGGTCAAGACCGGCGTCAGGCTGGTTCAGGAGACCGGCGACGCGCTCGGCCGCATCGGTGCCAAGGTGGCCTGCATCAACGAACATATGAGCTCGATCGTCATGGCGGCGCGCGAGCAATCGACGGGCCTCCGCGAAATCAATACCGCCGTCGCTCAACTCGATCAGATGACGCAGCAGAATGCCGCCATGGTCGAGCAGACCAATGCGGCGAGCCATACGCTTGCGCAGGATGCCGAGAAGCTCAGCGAGATCGTCGGGCAATTCCGCCACGGGCAGGCGCGCGAGACGGCGATCCGCACGGCGGCGATCCGGCCGCCGGGCAGGGCAGGCCCGGCGAGGGCAGGCGCTCCGGCCGGGGCGGCATCAGCGACTGCTGCCGCGCCGGTGTCACTTCGCAAGCCCGCGGCCGCGCAATCATCCACGCGTCCAGCTCCATCTCCAGCAAAGGCGCTGATGGGAAAACTGGCTGGCGCATTCGGCAACATGCCGGGATCAACGCCGTCGGTAACGGCGTCCGGTGAAAATTGGGAAGAGTTTTGATCATGAGCAACGCAATCAAGCAGTCAGGCGCCTATCTCGAAATCGTCTCCTTTCACCTTGGTGAACAGGAATTCTGCATCGACATCATGGCAATCCGGGAAATCCGCGGTTGGGCACCGGTTACGCCGATGCCGCACACGCCGCCGTACGTTCTCGGCCTCATCAACCTCCGGGGTGCGGTGATCCCGGTCATCGACATGGCCTGCCGCCTCGGCATGAAGATGACCGAGCCGTCGGAGCGCTCCGCCATCATCGTCACCGACATCAATGGCAAGCTCGTCGGACTGCTGGTCGAGCAGGTCTCCGATATGATGACGATTCGCAGCGAAGACCTGCAGCCCGCGCCGGAGATCATCCCGGAAGCCCAGCGCGCCTTCTGCCGCGGCATCGTCGCCCTTGAAAAATCCATGGTCTGCTTCCTCAATCTCGACACCGTCATCGCCGAGGAACTGGCCCAGGCAGCCTAATCACGATTTTTCAGATCGGCTCGGCCCTGAAAGCATGACTGCCGGACCGCCAGGGACGGTTTCCGAATGGGCCCGCGAAAGCGGGCCTTTTCGCATGAGCCGGCGGACGCTCGGCGGCTGCTGCACGGCGATCGGCATCACGGCGGAGCGAGCAAATGTGAAAACGTAGCGGTCGCACGCAAGGAACCCCTGCACGCCAAACGAGTTATGCACAGGCAGCATTTGGCGAGAAGCCGTCTGCTGGTGATTACAGCCTCCGCGTTTGGAAGCTGATGTGGAAACAGACAGGAGCAACGCCATGAAAGTTTCTTTCAGAACATCGCTCGCTGCATTTGCCCTCTCATCGGCGCTTGCCGGCGTCGCCGTGCCGGCCTTTGCAGACAGTTACTATCAGGGCATCGACCCGCATAATCCTCCGGGCACTCAGAACAGAGGCGCGGTAATGGTGCCGGCCCGTCCGTATTACGTCGATCCTGCCCCGACCGGCAGCGTCTATGTCGATCCCGCACCGACGGGCAGCGTCTATGTCGATCCTGCGCCGACCGGCAGCATCTACATGGAACCGGTGCCGGGCAGCCGGGCGAGCAACGCTCCCGGCCGAGTACGGGAGCACTATACGAACGAGTATCAGGGCCCCGGTGACGGGGACTATTATCAAGGCATCGCGCCTCCGGCTCCCCGTCCCTAAACATTCCTGATGCCTTCGAGCGCATTGCGCTTTCGCGGACCACCGCCTTCAGAGGCGATGGTCCGCCGCTGCATGCTCTTTCAGGCTGAGGACGCGCCCGCAATGCCACCTTGGTCGGTGCAGGGGGCGGTCAAGTTACAGTTACGTAATGAGCATCACTCTTGGATGAGCAAAAGTGACAAATCGTCAAACGCTTTCGACCGGTGCCCGGTGTTATCTTTGTAACCGCAGCATCCGTAGGAGGCTCGTATGCTGAACAGTAGCATCCATTGGGAGGTGGGATGCCTAACGGACATAGGAGTTAATGTCATGAGACTTTCTCTGAAAAAATCATTTGCTGCATTTGTCCTGTCATCCGCCTTGGTGGGCGCCGCGGCGCCAGCCTTTGCGGATAGCTACTATCAGGGCCTCGACCCGAACCACCCTCCGGGGACGCAGAATCAGGTGCGCATGCCGACGTCGCGTAACCTGCCTCCGTCTTCGGTCGACCCGACTGCGACAGGGAGTATCGACGGAGGTCGTATGATGTCTCCGAACGGTACCTACCAGGAGAGATTCGACCCGGGTGAGGGCGACTACTATCGGGGTATTGTGCCGCCTAAACCGTAAGGCGCGAAATCAGCTACTGCATGTTTCATCGAGGCGCACCAGCTCAAGAAATTATGTATGCGGCGTAAAATGCGGCAGACCTTAGTCTCGCAGAAGCGCGCGCTGTAGCTCGGAAGGGGAGTGCGGAAACCCGTACTCCCCTTCCGGCCGTTTGATCTGCTGCGTCTGCCGGATCGCTTATTCCGGCCGCCCATTCTTCCAGGTGACCGGCTGGCCATAGAGCGGGACCGTGGTGATCGACATCTTGGCCGAACCGTCGGTCAACTGCCTCGAATGCGCCAGATAGATCAGCGTGTCGTTGGCCTTGTCGTAGATACGGGTCACCAGCAGGTTCTTCCAGATGAGGGACAGTCCGGAACGGAAGACTTCCTCCCCCTCCTTCGACAGGTCGATATCGCCGATGGCAATGGGGCCGGTCTGGCGGCAGGCGATGGAGTTGTTCGACGGATCCTCGAACCAGTTGCCGTTCTTCAGGCGGTCGATGACGCTGCGATCGAAATAGGTGACGTGGCAGGTAACCCCGGTCACCTTCGGGTCGCTCACGGCATCGATCTTGATATCGTTGCCGAGCCAGTCGACCCCGACCTGGCCGACGGTTTCGGCGTGGACGGGCGCAACCGCCGCGGCCGAGACGGTGAGGCCGGCGACAAGCAAGGCACGGATGCGGCGCAACATGAGTATCCTCCAATGAACTGCACCGTTCAGATAGGCAGCGGATGCTGCAATGCAAGCACCGGCCGCCACGCCCGTCGATATGCAGGATCCATCGTGCGAGAAGTCACGCGGAGTGGCGCAGTTCCGACCGGGCGGCACGCGCTTCGCGCAATTGCGCGGCGGCTGCCGCGAGGGCGCGGGCGCTGGCGTCGATGCGGCGATCCCTTGCCACCGAGCAACGGTCGCGTCCATCCGCCTTTGAGTCGTAGAGAGCAAGATCGGCGCGTATCATCACGTCGGCAATCGTTTCGCCCGCTATGGCGGCGGCGATCCCGATGCTCACGGTCAAACGGATGCGCTGATGCGAGCGGCCGGCAGGCGTCTCGCGCACCACGCGGCAGATGTCCTCCGCCAGCGCCTTTGCCTGCTCTTCCGTGTGATCCGGCAGGACGATGCCGAATTCCTCGCCACCGATCCGTCCGAGGACGCCCCGTCCGGCGAGGAAAGCCGAGACGGTTTCGGCAAAATGCGCGAGCGCCATGTCGCCGCAGGCGTGCCCGTACTGATCGTTGATCTGTTTGAAGAAATCGAGGTCGAGCAGCAGGAAGGCAGCCGGCTCCTGGCGTGCCAGGCACTCGGCGAAGATCCGCTCGCCCTCTTCCATGAGCGTCCCGCGCGACAGCGCACCGGTCAAGCCGTCGCGTGCGATCATAGCCCTCAACCCGGCGATGATGCGGGCCTGCATCGTAAGGAACACGGCCAGGAAGACGAGGGGAAGGCACAGCACCCGCATGGTGACGAGCAGGAAATCAAACAGCATCGAAGCGGGCGGGCCCGGGGGCCCCGGCAAGACGTGCGACGATGGGCCGAGAACATGAGCAAGGGCGGTGAAAACCACGGCGGCGGAGCCGACGACTACGATCCCGATCGCCGGCTTTTCGCTCGGCCAGCGGTCGGCTGCGGCCAGACCAAGGACGAAAAGTGGAGCCGCGACAACGCCCGCAACGACAATCAGGGCCGCGGCCGGACTGTCATGGCCGCCGAGCGCGATGATGAAGCCGAGCACGCCGCTCGTGAATGCGAGCACCAGACAAAGCGATGCCGGCATCGACGATGCGAGGAACCAGCGGAGGCCCTGTAGGACGAAGAAGAGGGAAACGGCAAGACCCGCATAGCCGAACATTGCAGCGACCGGCGCCTGCAACGCCGCCGCGACCGTCAAAGCGCCTGCCGAAGCTGCCGAGAGCGCGCAACCCGCGGAGAACTCCCGAACAGCGGAGACCGGCCGCAGAGAAAGGAGAACGGGTAGCATGGCAAGAAGGGCGATGACCGGTATGGCGGAGAGAAAGCTCATTTCGAAACGGCCTGTCGTGCTAAAATAAAGTGCGGCTTGCGTTTCAGCCATTATGCAAGGCCATTGGTAACGATGGCGCATTAACGAAAGCTGGCGAAATTCGCTGCAATTTGAGCGATCACTCTCTCCATGGTTGTGGCAATCGGTAGCGGCGCTTTTCAGGGAGCGATGTCATGGCCCAGGAAGGCATATCCTTTGCAGACATACCCTTTGCAGACAGGGCCGATGCGGGTCGAAGGCTTGCTCGCGCCATCGAAGCGCATCTCACCGAGAAAGCGGACTTCGCCGACCCGCTGGTGATGGCGTTGCCGCGCGGCGGCGTACCGGTGGCCTTCGAGGTGGCAAAAACCCTCGGCGCGTCCCTCGAACTCCTCATCGTTCGCAAGATCGGCGCACCCGGTCATCCCGAATTCGGTCTCGGAGCGCTGGTCGACAGCGACGAGCCGCAGGTCGTCCTCAATGCCGAGGCAATGCGTATCGTCAGTCCTTCCGAGAAGTACGTGCAGGCGGAGACCGAGCGGCAAAGGCTCGAACTCGCGCGCCGCCGCGTCCTCTATCTGGGCGATCAGACGCGAATTTCTCCAAGCGGGCGCAATGTCATCATTGTCGATGACGGTATTGCCACGGGGGGAACGGCCAAAGCTGCGGCGAAAGCCCTGCGGCAGGCAGGCGCCGCGGCGCTGATGCTCGCCGTTCCGGTCTCGCCGAAGAGCGCGATCGTCGCCCTGCGGGACGAGGTGGACCGGCTCGTCTGTCTCGCCACCCCCACCCCTTTCCATGCGGTCAGCGTCTATTACGACGATTTCGAGCAGACCACGGATGCCGAGGTGATCGCGCTGTTGAGACAGGCGAGGGGCGGATAAACGGGGTCTTGCGCTGGGGCGGTGACACAGGCTTCCGGCAAAGATAGTTGTAGTGCGCCTGAATTTGCGAACGGGGATTGAGAATGTCCGACTATCTTGCCATACGCCCGGTAACGCGCCTCGACTATGAGCAGTGGTTGCCGCTTTGGAACGGCTACAACGCCTTTTACGGCCGAGCCGGTGAAACGGCGCTCCCTCCCGACATCACCCAGATGACCTGGTCGCGCTTCTTCGATGCCTATGAGCCGATGCATGCGCTGGTCGCCGAAAGCGAAGGGCGGCTCATCGGATTGACGCACTATATTTTCCACCGCAGCACGACGTCGATCCAGCCGAACTGCTATCTGCAAGACCTTTTCACCGATGGGGCCGCCCGCGGCAAGGGGGTCGGCCGGGCGCTTATCAACGGCGTCTACGAAGCGGCGAAACGCGCGGGGTCGCCGCGCGTCTATTGGCTGACCCACGAGACCAACCACACGGCGATGCAGCTCTACGACAAGGTGGCCGAGAAGTCGGGCTTCGTCATGTATCGAAAGATGTTTTGAGGGCTGGGATAGGGTAGAGCGGAAAAGCGCTGCACATTTTTCCGGAAGTGCTTACACCGGCTCTACGAACCCATCCAGCACGCGCTTCTGCCCGGCGCGGTCGAAATCGATCGTCAGCTTGTTGCCCTCGATCGCCGCGATGTTGCCGTTGCCGAACTTGATGTGGAAGACCCGGTCGCCGACATTGAAACGGGAGGGCTCGGCGCTCGTCGACTTGGCGACGAGCTCGCCTTCGATGGTGCGGGTGCGGGGCCCCGATTCGCCGTAACCGATGCGTTCGATGGCGTGGCCGGAGCGGGTGCCCCAATTGTCGCGGGTGGCGTCCGAGCGGTGCTGCTGGGCGCGCTTCCAGCCGGGCGTCTGATAATTGTTCTCGAAGGGATCGGCCTTGTCGAAGCGCGACTGGCCGTAACCGCCGCGACCGTAGCCGCCATAAGAGACCTCCTGTTCGGCGACTTCCACATGGGCGAGCGGCAACTCGTCGAGGAAACGTGAGGGAAGCGTCGATTGCCAGAGGCCGTGGATGCGGCGGTTCGAAACGAACCAGATATGACAGCGGCGCTTGGCGCGGGTGATGCCGACATAGGCGAGGCGGCGTTCCTCCTCCAGACCTGCGCGGCCGCCCTCGTCCAGGGCGCGCTGATGCGGGAACAGCCCTTCCTCCCACCCCGGCAGGAAGACGGTGTCGAATTCCAGCCCCTTGGCCGAATGCAGCGTCATGATGGAGACGGCGTCCATATTCTCGTTCTGCTCGGCGTCCATCACGAGGGCGACGTGCTCGAGAAAGCCGCGCATGGATTCGAAGGCTTCCATCGAACGAATGAGTTCCTTCAGGTTTTCCAGGCGCCCGGGCGCTTCGGCCGATTTGTCGGCCTGCCACATGGCGGTATAGCCGCTCTCGTCGAGGATCTGCTCTGCAAGTTCGGTGTGCGGCGTCGATTCGAGCAAAGCCTGCCAGCGGCGGAAATCGGCGACGACGTCGAAGAGGCCCTTGCGCGCTTTCGGCTTCAATTCGTCCGTCTCGACGATCTCGCTCGCCGCGGACAGCATCGGGATGTCGCGGGCCCGGGCATAGTCGTGCAGGGTACGGACGGTCGTCTCGCCGAGGCCACGCTTCGGCGTGTTGACGATCCGCTCGAAGGCGAGATCGTCGGCGGGCTGACAGACGAGGCGGAAATAGGCCATGGCATCGCGAATTTCGAGCCGCTCATAGAAGCGAGGGCCGCCGATGACGCGATAGTTGAGGCCGAGCGTGACGAAGCGGTCTTCGAACTCGCGCATCTGGAATGAGGCGCGCACGAGGATCGATATGTCGTTCAGGTTGTGCTTCTTGCGCTGGAGCTGCTCGATCTCTTCGCCGATCGCGCGAGCCTCCTCCTCGGAATCCCAGGCGGCATGAACATGCACTTTCTCGTCGTCGGGATTGGTGCGCTCGGTAAAGAGCGTCTTGCCGAGCCGGCCCTCGTTATGGGCAATCAGATGCGCCGCCGCGCCGAGGATATGCTCGGTCGAGCGGTAGTTGCGCTCCAGCTTGATGACCTTGGCGCCGGGGAAATCCTTCTCGAAGCGGAGAATGTTGTCCACCTCGGCGCCGCGCCAGCCATAGATCGACTGGTCGTCGTCGCCGACGCAGCAAATGTTGACGGTGGGCTTTCTCTCTTCGGCGCCAGGGGAATGCCCCTCCCCAACCGCTCCCCACGAGGGGGAGGGGCTGGACTGCGGCGCCGCAGGGCTTGGGGAGGGGTTGTTCTTCCCGGAACCCTGCGTCCGCTGGGCCAGCAGCCTCAGCCACATATATTGCGCCGTGTTGGTATCCTGGTACTCGTCGACGAGGATGTAGCGGAACTTGGCGTGATACTCCTTCAGCACGTCCGGATTGGCGCGGAACATGCGGATCGGATGCAGCAGCAAATCGCCGAAATCGCAGGCATTCAGGGTCAGCAGCCGGTTCTGGTAGGCGGCATAGAGTTCGCGGCCCTTGCCGTTGGCAAAGGCGCGGGCATCGCCTTCCGGGATTTGCGACGGGTCCAGGCCCTTGTTCTTCCAGGTGTCGATCATGCCGGCGAACTGCTTGGCCGGCCAGCGCTTGTCGTCGAGACCCTCCGCCTGGATGAGCTGCTTGATAAGTCGAACGACATCGTCGGTGTCGAGGATGGTGAAATCGGACCGCAGACCCACCAGCTCGGCATGGCGGCGGAGGAGCTTGACCCCGATCGAGTGGAAGGTGCCGAGCCAGGGCATGCCCTCGACGGCGTGGCCGACGAGCACGCCGATGCGCTCCTTCATTTCCCGCGCCGCCTTGTTGGTGAAGGTGACGGCGAGGATCTGCGAGGGATAGGCGCGGCCGGTCGAAAGGATATGGGCGATCCGCGTGGTCAGAACGCGCGTCTTGCCGGTGCCGGCGCCGGCGAGCACGAGCACCGGACCTTCCAGCGCCTCGACTGCCTCCCGTTGCTCCGGGTTGAGCCCGGAGACATAGTCCGGTCGCTGCGCCTTGTCGCGGGCGGCCATGGCGCGCGCCGCGATGCCGCCGCCGGCGGCGGCGGGTTTCCGCGGCGCGGGTTCCTCGTCGAAAAAGGGAATATCGTCAAAACCTTTGGTCATGCGGCCCAATGTAGTGATTCGGGACCGAAAGGCCAGAAAGGATGTTCTTCTTTTATTCCGGAACCTTCGCCCGCTCGCGCATGCCTGTGGAAAGACTGATGTTTTCAGGTCGGCATGCCGCCGTTTATGTTTTGCCGGACGCGTCGAACACCGGATCGACCGGGACCTGCAGGGCCGTCGCCAGCTGGTTGGTCTTGGCGGCGAGCGAAATGACGCGCAGGAGATCCGCGTGCTCGGCGTCCGTCATTCCCTTGGTCCTTGCGGCGGCGGTGTGGGAATGAATGCAGTAGCCGCAGCCATTGCTCACGGAAACCGCGATATACAGCATTTCCTTCACCAGCGGGTCGAGCGCCGAAGGCGTCGCCATTACCGCCTTGACCTCCGCCCAGGTCCGCTCCAGCAGTTCGGGGTCGAAGGCGAGCCAGAGCCACATATTGTTGATGAAGTCCGATTTCCGAGTCGCCCGGATGTCGTCGAAGACGGCCTTGACGCGTGGGTCGGATTCGGGACCGGATGGCGGCGCCACAGTGCTCATGCTTACTCCATGCGTTTCAAACGAGGGCGAAGACGCGGGCCGGGCCGCCGGTGCCGCCACGGTGCTTTGGTGCGCCGAGGACCAGCGTCGCGCCCTTGGCCGGCACCTTGTCGAGATTGGCGGCCGCCTCGAGGCCCCAGCGGCCTTCCGGCAGCCAGGCGTAATGGGTGGCGAAATCGGGCGAAATGCCGTGATCGAGCGAGAGGGTATCGACGGCGATGCCGGCTGCCTTCGTGTCCTCGATCAGGAACTTGGCCGCTTCCACGTGAAAGCCGGGGAAATGCATCTTACCGGCCGTGTCTGCATTGCGGAACTTGTCGGTACCGAGATGATCCGACCAGCCCGACAGCATGGCGACGCAGGCGTTTTCGGGAATGTCTCCATTGGCCGCAATCCACGCCTTGATGTCGTCCGGCGTCAGCTGCGCATCCGGATCGGCGGCCGCCTTCTCGCGGATGTCGACGACGCAGAGCGGCACGAGCAGCTTGTCGAGGGGCAACTCGGCGACTGAAAGGCCGTCGGCGGAGAAGTGCAGCGGCGCGTCGACATGAGTCCCGGTGTGCTCGTTCACCCGAAGTTCGAACAGGTTGAACTTGTGTTCGGCATATTTGAACTTCTGCTCCCGGAAGAATTGCTGCTGACCGAAGAAAGTCGGAAACTCCTCATGAAGTTCATGGGTGAGATCGGTGACGCTGCCGTGGCCGGCGGCAAGCGCCGGAGGTGCGATCCCCATGCCGGCGGCGGCAATGCCTGCCGTACCGACCGCGGCCGCACGGAGCAAACTCCGCCGCGACATCATCCGCTGCTTGACCGATTCGATGACGCATGCATCGCACATTGCCGTCTCCCTTCGTGTCGAGAGCCGGCCCGAAACAGCCGCCGGCGACGAACAGAATAGCCGAGCCACGCAAGCTGTAAACATGCCGCCGACCCGCCGCCAGCGTGTGCGGTTCAGGACGGGCGCAGGGGCCATCATGCCGCCACCAAAATCGCTTTTGTTACAATTGCGTAATGATGCCATTCCGAGATTGCCCGGACGTCTGCAAACAACGATAATCGGCGCAAATCGGAACGTTCCATCGGGTGCGCGCCTCGTTGGAGCGCCCTTTTCTTTTGGAGGGCTTTTTCTTTTGGAGAGCTTTTCTTTTGGAGACATGAATGCGCTTTTGGAATCAGCTCGCGATCAGCGTCGTCGTCCTCGCCGTCGGGGGCGCCGCGTGGGTGCGCTTTGCGCCCGGCGCGGGTGAGACCTTGGCGGCGATCGGGGTTTCGCAACCGTTGATCGATGCGTTGTCGGGACCAAAGGACGGCGAAGGGGCAGGGGGCGGTTCGGGCAATGGCGAGCGCGGGCAGGGTCGACGCAGCGGCTTCGCGGAAGCCCCCCTGGTCGTCGTTAAGCCTGCCGAGCGCGCCGTCGTCAACGACAGGCTGAACGCGATCGGCAACGGCGAAGCGATCCGCTCGGTTACGGTGACGCCGACCGCAACGGGAAATCTCACGGAAATACTGGTGAAGTCGGGCGACAGGATCACGGAAGGCCAGGTTATCGCGCGCCTCGACAGCGACGACCAGATGATCGCTGCCGAGCAGGCGCGGCTGACCCGCGACAGTGCCCGGGAGAAGGTCGAGCGCTACCGCAATCTCAGCACCGCGCGCGCAGTGACGGCCGTCGAGGTGCGTGACTCCGAAATCGCGCTGCAGGCAGCCGAACTGGCGCTGAAAACCGCCGAGCTCGACCTGAAGCGTCGCGACATCGTGGCGCCCTCCAAGGGGGTGGTCGGGATCATCACCGTCAATATAGGAGATTACGTCACGACCTCGACGCCGATCGCCGTCGTGGACGACCGGTCGCAGATCCTCGTCGATTTCTGGGTGCCCGAGCGCTTCGCAGGCAAGATCTCCGTCGATCAGCCGGTGACCGCGAGCGCGATCGCGCAGCCAGGGCGTGCACTCCAGGGCGTCGTTCACGCGATAGACAACCGCCTCGACCCGGAGAGCCGGACGCTCCGGGTCCGGGCGCGACTCGAGAATCCGGATGACATGCTGCGCGCCGGCATGTCCTTTTCGGTCACCGTGGCATTCGACGGCGACCGATATCCCACCGTCGACCCGCTGGCGATCCAATGGAGCTCCGAAGGCTCCTTTATCTGGCGGGTCAAAGGCGACAAAAGCGAGCGCGTGCCGATCAAGATCATCCAGCGCAATCCCGACAGGGTGCTTGTCGATGCGGACCTCGCCGAGGGCGACCGCGTCGTGACCGAGGGCGTGCAGCGGCTTCGCGACGGCGGCGTGGTGCGGATCGCCGGCGAGCCTGCGGCCGAGGCCGAGCAGAAGGTCGCGGGAGACGCGAAATGAATATCGGCATGGGAGGCCATCAACCAGGCGGAGGGCAGGGCGGAAAGACGGGTTTCACCGCGCTTTTCATCCGCCGGCCGATCTTCGCCCTGGTCGTCAACACGCTGATCGTCGTGGCCGGTCTTGCCGCCTGGAACGGCGTCGAGATCCGCGAACTGCCGCAGGTCGACCAGCCGGTGGTTTCGGTCACGACCGAGTTCGACGGCGCCTCGCCGGAAACGATCGACCGTGAAGTGACCTCGGTCATCGAAGGTGCCGTCTCGCGCGTGCAGGGCATCAAGGGCATTTCGTCTTCCTCGTCATTCGGGCGCAGCCGGGTGACGCTCGAATTCTCCGACACGACCGATATCGGCCAGGCGGCCAACGACGTTCGCGATGCGCTCGGCCGGATCACCGGCCAATTGCCTGATGATGCCGACGAGCCGCGCATCGTGAAGGCGGATTCCGACAGCCAGCCGATCATGCGCCTTGCATTGACCTCCGACACGATGAGCATGGACGACATGACGCTGCTCGTCGAGAACGAGATCAGCGACCGGCTGGCCGCGGTCGAAGGCGTTGCCGACGTCACCGTCTACGGCGACCAGGAGAAGATTTTCCGTATCGACCTGAATCAGGCGAAGCTCGCCGGACGCGGAGTCACCGTGGCCAATCTTCGCGAGGCGCTTTCCGACGCCTCCTACGATGTGCCGGCGGGCTCGCTGACGAGCGCAAGTCAGGACATCTCCGTTCGGGCGACGGCCGACCTCCAGACGCCCGAGCAGTTCGAAAACCTGATGCTCGGCAACAATGTCCGGCTTCGCGACGTCGCGACCGTGACCCTCGGCCCGGATACGGGCACTTCGGCGCTGCGCTCCAACGGCCGCGAGGGTATCGGCCTCGGCATCATCCGCCAGGCCCAGTCGAACACGGTCGATATTTCCGAGGGCGTGCGCAGCGTCGTGGACGCGATCTCCTCGGATATCCTGCCGCCCGGAACCGAGCTCAAGATCACCAGCGACGATGCGGTGTTCATCAACGGCGCCATCCATGAGGTGGAGATCGCACTCTTCGTCGCCGTTTTCATCGTCACCCTCGTCATCTACCTGTTCCTGCTCGACTGGCGCGCGACGCTCATCCCGACCATAACCATGCCGATCGCGCTGATCGGAACGGTGGCCGCGATCTATCTTGCGGGCTTCTCGATCAACATCCTGACGCTTCTGGCGATCGTGCTTGCGACCGGGCTCGTCGTCGATGATGCGATCGTGGTGCTCGAAAATATCGTGCGGCGCCGGGCCGAGGGCCTCGGTCCGCGCGCCGCCGCCGTCCACGGTACGCTCGAGGTCTTCTTCGCCGTGCTCGCAACCACGGCTACGCTGGCGGCCGTGTTCGTTCCGCTCTCCTTCCTGCCGGGGCAGACGGGCGGGCTCTTCCGTGAATTCGGCTTCGTGCTCGCCTTCTCGATCCTCCTGTCGTCCTTCGTCTCGCTGACGCTCTGTCCGATGCTCGCCTCGCGCATGCTGACGAAAGAGCCGCATGAGCATGAGGGGGTGATGCAGCGCTTCGGCCGGCGCGCTTCCGCCTTCTACCGCGTGACGCTTCGCGCCTGCCTGAATGCGCCGCTCATCGTCTTCGCGGTGGCCGCCTTCTTTACCGCCGTCGGCGCTTTGGGCTTTCTGACGCTCAAGTCGGAGCTGACGCCGAACGAGGACCGTTCGCAGGTCATGCTGCGGGTCAACGCGCCGCAGGGCGTCTCGCTGGAATACACGCAGGCACAGCTGCGCCGCATCGAAGAGGGCCTGCAGCCGCTGCTCAAATCCGGCGAGATCAGCAATGTGTTCTCGATTTCCGGTCAGGGCGGCTCGGCCAATAGCGGCTTCATGGTCCTGACGCTTGCCCCATGGGAAGCGCGCGAGCGTACGCAGGGCCAGATCGTCGCCGACATCAACAGGGCGACGTCGAAGATCCCGTCGGTTCGCGCCTTCACCATCCAGGCGAACAGCCTCGGTATCCGCGGTGCCGGCAGCGGCCTGCAGGTCGCGCTTGTCGGCAATGATTACACGAAGCTGGGCGACGCGGCGGCGAAGCTCGTCAGGGCGATGGAGGATACCGGCCGCTTCGAGAATGTGAGGCTCAACTACGAGGCCAACCAGGCGCAATTGTCGGTGACGATCGACCGGGAGCGCGCCTCCGACCTCGGCGTGGACATAGGTGGCCTCTCCTGGGCGCTGCAGGCGATGCTCGACGGCAGCAGCGTCGTCGATATCTTCGTGGAAGGAGAGGCCTATCCGGTCAAACTGCTCTCTTCCACCGAGCCGCTCAACGACCCGACGGATCTGCAGAACATCTTCGTCAAGGCCGGCGACGGCCGCATCGTGCCGATGTCGTCCATCGCCACGGTCGAGGAGAAGGCAGTGGCGCCGCAGCTTTCCCGCGAATCGCAACTGCGCGCCGTTTCGCTGTCGGCCGGGCTGAAGTCCGATCTCGCACTCGGCGAGGCGCTGTCGATGGTCGAGGAGATGGCCGAACCCCTTCTGCCGCCCGGATCGCGGATCATGCCGCTTGCCGAAGCCACGACGCTGGACGAGAACGCCAACGGCCTGTTCGTTACCTTCGGCTTCGCGCTCGTCATCATCTTTCTGGTGCTTGCGGCGCAATTCGAAAGCTTCGTAAGCGGCCTCATCATCATGTCGACCGTGCCGCTCGGTCTCGCCTGCGCCGTCTTCGCAATGATCGTGACCGGCAACACGCTCAACATCTATAGTCAGATCGGACTCGTCATGCTGGTCGGCATCATGGCCAAGAACGGCATCCTGATCGTCGAATTCGCCAACCAGCTCCGCGACCGTGGGCAGGACGTCCGCAGCGCCATCGAGAATGCCGCCAATATCCGTCTTAGGCCGGTGATGATGACAATGATCGCGACTGTCGTGGGCGCGGTACCGCTGGTTCTGGCAAGCGGTGCCGGCGCCGAAGCGCGCATCGCCCTCGGCTGGGTGCTCGTGGGTGGGTTGGGTCTGGCGGTGGTCGTGACGCTCTATCTGACCCCCGTCGCCTATCTGGTCATTGCCCGCTTTACCAAGCCGCATGCCGACGAGGAGCGGAAGCTGCTGGAGGAGATGAAGGCGGCCGAGGTGCTCAAGATCTGACATGAGCGAGATCTGAGGCAGCGGCAGGTGGCGCGGCGCAATTGCCGCGGGCTCGTCAGAAGCCGCCTGCTGCGGCAGCGAGATAGATGAGGGTAGCGAGCGCACCGAGGGCGCTGCGGCCGGCATGGAGCCTGCCCCAGCGCTCGATCAGTTCGCGGGTTTCCGCATTCGCCTGATCCGGACGGGTCGTCTCCAGGCGCTGGTTGACGGGCATGATGACGAAAAGCGTATAGGGCCAGTTGAGTATGATGACGGCCGCTCCCAAGCCCCAGAGCGCATCGCCTGACTGCCACCATGCCACAGCGCCGAGGAGGCAGGAAACGATCGCGAGAGGAGCCTGCATCTCGAAGCCGCGCCGATAGGCGGGTACCCATTCCCGCAGCGCTGCACCTCCGTCCAGCGCCAGTCTGGCAGGCTGTTCAGCCACATTGATGTAAATGGCGGCGCCGAAGAAAATCGACGCGGTGATCAAAGCAAGCAGCCCGAACATGCGACGTTCTCCCTTTCCGGACATAATACCCTATAGGCCTGCAAACAAAAGGCGCATTCGCTGCGGTGCCCTCCAGTCGGCCGGACTTGTGACAAGCCGGTATCACCGGCGGTAATTTTTTGACGCGATGCCGCTCCAAACCGGTGAACTTCTGGACAAAGTGATTCCGATTTGCACAGTAGCCCATTGAAATGTAAGCGCTTCCGGTCGGCCGGGTGGCTGGGGCGCGTGCGGACAAGGACGGTGTCGATCTTCGAAGCCGTCCAAAGCGCCCGCGACGGATTTGCGAGAGTGGAGACGGGAGAGTGAGCCCTCGCGTATTTTCCTTGTCGCGCCGGACCGGGTGCCCTTAATTCGAGTGCGAATTGGAGATAGATTGTGCGGGCGCTCAAGACGAAAGAGCGCTCTTCCGGGGCCGCGAAGGCGCATCGGGAGATGAGAAGGAGAATTTTCGTGGCGGTGAACGCAATCCGGGCAGGGGCGAGAAACGAGAACGGTATCGCGGCGGCCAAAACACACCTCGCCACACGCTTCGGCGATCGATTCCAGACCGGTGAAGCGATCCGGGCCCAGCACGCCCACACGACGACCTACATTCCCGCGCAGCTGCCCGATGCCGTGGTTTTCCCCGAAAGTGCAGCCGAGGTGCGCGAGGTCGTGGAGATCGCATGTGAGCACCGCGTGCCGCTCATCCCCTTCGGAACGGGCTCTTCGCTCGAAGGTCACGTCAACGCGCCCCATGGCGGCATTTCGGTCGACATGATGCGGATGAACCGGGTGCTTGCGGTCAATGCCGACGACCTGGACTGCACGGTGGAGCCGGGCGTGACGCGGGAGGAACTCAACAGCTACCTGCGCGACACCGGTCTCTTCTTCCCGATCGATCCGGGCGCCAACGCCTCGATCGGCGGCATGGCGTCGACGCGTGCATCGGGCACCAATGCGGTGCGCTACGGCACCATGAAGGAAAACGTGCTCGCCGTCACGGCCGTCGTCGCCGGCGGGCGCGAAATCACGACGGCCCATCGGGCGCGCAAGTCGTCGACCGGCTATGACCTGACGCGCCTCTTCGTCGGCGCGGAAGGCACCCTCGGCATCCTCACCTCGATCACGCTGCGCCTGCAGGGCATACCGGAGGTGATTTCCGGCGGCGTCTGCCCTTTTCCGACGATTGCCGACGCCTGCAATGCCGTGATCCTGACGATCCAGTCCGGCATCCCGGTGGCGCGCATAGAACTCCTGGACGCGTTGCAGATGAGGGCGTGCAATGCCTATTCGGGCCTGACCTACCAGGAAACGCCCACCCTTTTCGTCGAATTCCACGGCAACGGGGAGAGCGTCGAGCTGCAGTCCCGTCAATTCGCCGAAATAGCGTCGGAATTCGGTTCTACGGGTTTCATCTGGACGACCAATCCGGAAGAGCGGGCACGGCTCTGGAAGGCACGGCACAACGCCTACTGGGCGCAGAAGAGCCTCATGCCCGGGCGCGCCATTCTCTCCACCGACGTCTGCGTGCCGATCTCGCGTCTTGCCGACTGCGTCGCGGCGACGCATGAAGACATTGCTGCGCATGGTTTGGTCGCGCCGATCGTCGGGCACGCCGGCGATGGAAATTTTCATGTGGGGCTGCTCTTCGACGACACGGATGCGGCTGACGTGGCGAAGGCGGAGGCTTTCGTCGAGCGGCTGAATGGGCGGGCGCTCTCCATGGACGGCACGTGTACGGGCGAACATGGGATCGGGCAGGGCAAGATGCCGTTTCTTGCGGCCGAACTCGGCGATGCGCTGGATCTGATGCGGCAGATCAAACGCTCTCTCGATCCCGACAACATCTTCAATCCGGGCAAGATCTTTGCCTGAGACTTGCAAAACCGGTTCAAAGCCGCAATGCAAGGGACGGACGAACTGACGGGAATGTGACACGGTGCTGGCGCGAATTCTGGTTACCCTCGGAGGACTGTTGGTCGTCGCGCTCTTTGCCGCGCTGATCGCACCCCTGTTTATCGACTGGACCAGCTTCCGTGCCGATTTCGAGCGGGAGGCAAGCCGCATCATGGGCAAGCCCGTGGTGGTCCATGGCAGCGTCGATGCGCGTCTCATTCCCTTTCCTACGGTCACGCTCAACGACGTGCGCGTCGGAGCGAGCGACGGCGGCGCACCGCTGATTCAGGTCGCGCAGTTTTCGATGAGCGCGGAGCTTGCGCCCTTCCTGAGCGGCGAGGCACTGATCTTCGACATGCGGCTCGACCGGCCGAAGGCGCGGCTCCGGCTCCAGCCCGATGGCACGCTGGATTGGGCACGCGGGTCGCGCGCCGCGATTCCCGCCAATACGGTCATCCTGGAAAGGGTGGAGATCGCCGACGGCGAGATCGAGTTCGTGGATGAGCAGACGGGGCGCACACGCCTGGTCAGTGAGCTCTCCGCCGACCTCTCCGCCCGCACGCTCGCCGGGCCCTGGAAGGTCGAAGGCCGTGCGACGCTCGACGGTGAGGCGGGAAGCTTCTCATTGACGAGCAACACTGTCGACGAAACAGGCGCCTTGAGCCTGCGGGCGCGGCTGGTGCCGGACGAACGGCCCTTCGGCGTGGAGCTCGACGGCGATCTGAAGATCGTCGATTTCAGACCGGTTTATGCCGGGCGCTTCACGCTCACGGAGAACCGGCCCGCCAGCGAGGTCAAGGCGGACGGCGCCCTTCGTATCAACGGCGAGTTCCAGCTTACCAATGAAAGCATCCGCGTACCGGAATACCATTTCGAAATAGGGCCGCCCGACGATCCCTATATCGTCACCGGCGAGGCGACGCTCGACACCGGCAAGGACCAGCGGTTCCTGCTGATCGCCGACGGCCAGCAGATCGATGTCAGCCGCATCGGCAATTCCGGCAGCAGCGGCAAGACGGGGCGCGATCCGGCCGTCTCGCTACGCCAGCGGATCGACGCAATGCTGGCGATCGCCGCCGATATCCCGATCCCGCAGGTGCCGGGACGCGCCAGTCTGAAACTTCCGGCGATCGTGATCGGCGACACGACGGTGCGCGACGTTCGCCTTGACGTCCGGCCCGACGGCGCCGGCTGGATCGTCGACAATGCGGTCGCACTCCTGCCCGGCCGCACGCAACTGGAAGCCAAGGGCCGGCTGAGCCTCAAGGAGCAGCGCTCCTTTCGCGGGGACCTCGTCATCGCTTCGAACCAGCCGTCGGGATTCGCGAACTGGCTGGCGGGATCGGTCGATCCGGAGATACGCACGCTGAAAACGGCCGGGTTTTCGGCGACGGTCAATCTGACGGACACTCTGCAGCAGTTTGAAAACCTTGAAGTGGCGGCGGGTCCGGCCACGCTGCGCGGCAGGATCGAGCGCCAGTCCTTCGCCGAGCAGCCGCCCGCGCTGTCGCTGCAGTTGAAAGGCAACCGCATAGATATGGAGGCGCTTCAGGCCCTCGCCGGTCTTGTCGCGGGCGACGCCTCCACCGGGACGTTGCTGCAGCACGCCATCGCCGCCGATCTTTCCGCCGAGACATTCTCCGCCTTCGGTGAGGAAGCGCAGGACGTTCAGGCGGTACTCACCTTCAAGAACGGCCAGCTCCAGGCGGAGCGCGTGGCGATCGGCGCTCTTTCCGGCGCACAGCTTGCGTTTTCCGGCCGCATCAGCGGCGGGCTCGAAAAACCGGTCGTGTCGGCGAAGATGAAACTCGCCGCGGAGGAGCTTACGCCCTTCCTCGAAATGATCGGACGGCATAGCGCGGCCCATCCGGCGCTGGCACGGCTGATCAAGGCCGGACCCTATTACTCGGACGCTGCTTTCGACGTAACGCTGACGGCCGGCAACAAGGAGGGGAACGCACCCTTCACCTTCGGCGTAATCGGGACCGCCAACGGAGGCAAGATAGCCGCCAGCTATCAGGCGCCCGATGTCGCCCAGGCGCTCGCCGGCCAGGGCATGCTGCTGGAGGCGACGCTCGAGAATCCGCAGACATCCGTTCTCCTGGGGCAGGCCGGATTGGACCCGCTGCCCTTCGAAGCGGACGCAAACGGCATTCTTGCCATAAAGCTGCAGAGCACGGAGGGCTCGAAGGCAAATGGTTCGCTGACCTTCACCACGGAGCGGACGTCGCTTGCGGCGAACGGTGTCTTCGATCTTGCGCGCGCGCACTACCTCGAAGGGCAGGGGAAGCTCACCCTGAAGTCCGAGGACCTGGAGCCCTATCTGCTGTTGCAGGGCATCGGGCTGCCGCAGATGGGCAGCGGTTTGCCGGTAACGGTCTCGGCCGAGTTTGCGACCGATGCCGAAAAAATCGCAGTGACCGCAATCGAGGGCAAAGCCGACCAGAACGGCTTTGCCGGCGCGCTTTCGATCGACCGCAAGGTCCTCGGCAAGGCGCAAGGGGAGCTTTCGGTCGATGCCCTCGATCTCGCCTGGCTCGGCGAAGGAATTCTGGGGCAGGTTCACGACGCAAGCACCGGGGGACTGGCGCTGGCACCGGTCGTAAAACCGGCATGGACCGGGCTCGATGTGGCGCTCAACGTAAGTGCGAAGCGCTTCTGGCCAGGCGTCTACGGTCCGGTGACCGGCTTTGCCGGGCAGCTGCAATGGAAGGGAGATGAACTCGCACTCAGCGATGCGACGGGAGACTGGCTGGGGGGCAAGCTCGCGGGGCGGCTGCAAATCGGCAATGCCAACGGCTCCGGCTACCTGCGCTCGAAGTTCGATCTCACAGGTGCCGACATTGCCGAAACGGGTTGGGTACGGCCGACGGGCCCGGTGGCGACCGGCCGCTTCGATCTTGCCGTGGCGATGGAGGCTGCCGGCGCAACGCCGCAGGCAATGGTGCAATCGCTCAGCGGATCTGGAACGGCGACCTTGAACGGGCTTACGCTCAACGGCATCAATACGGCGGCGCTGCCGCAACTGATGGCGGCGGCGGACGCAATGAAGACCGATATCTCGCCCGATGCGATCCGCAAGGCTGCAGAGAACCTGCTCTTCACCGGCCAGTCGGTCGTCGGTGCTGTGAAGGTGCCCTTCGGCATTGCAGGCGGAACCGTCAGGGCGCAGAACGTCACCGCCGGTGATGGCAACGCCGCTTTCAGCGGGGAGGCCGCTTTCGACTTGCCTGCAGGGCGAATGAGCGGGGCGATCGATCTGACCTTCCGTCCCGGCGAGGAGGCGCTTGCGGGAGCCGAGCCTCGCGTCCGGTTCTCCTATGCCGGGCTGCTTGCATCGCCCGGCGTGACGATCGATGTCACGGAGCTGTCGAACTTCCTGTCGCTCAGAGCCTTCGAGCGCGAGCGCAGGCGTGTCGAGACACTACAGGCGAATGTGCTCGAAAAGCAACGCTTGCGCCGCGAGGTCGCGCTTTATCGGGGGCGCGCGGCGGAGCGTGAGCAGCAGCGCTTGCGGACGATCGCCGAGGAGCGCCGCCGTCAGGCAGCGGCGGCGGAAGCGGCGCGGATGCGGGCGGAGGCGGAAGCACGGGCGGCCGCTGAACGCCGTGCGGAGGATGAGGAGCGGCTGAGAATGCGGCAGCTGCCGCCGCGCAGCATCGGTCGCCAGCAGACGCCTGTCGCTCCATCGCAGGATGCCCGGCGCGGCGGCCAGTTGCCATCGCCTTCCGGCAACCCGGGCGGGCAAAATGCCGGACCACCGGCTGGTCAGGGCCTGAATTTCGATTTGCTTCCCGACATTACCGTGCAGTAGCAGGCGACCGGCGAGCAACGGCATTGTTCCCGGAGGTGGCTCTATGCCTCGCGCACCGTCCCTTCGCGTGCCTTGACCCAGGCGAGCACATAGACCCGTAAGGCCGACGCCAGATTTCCATCCTGGCCACGGCCGTCGTCGATCTCGGCAATGAGCCGCGCGAGCGGCATGTCGCGGTCCTTGGCGATGGATTTCAATTCCAGCCAAAAGGGTTCTTCGAGAGTGAAGCTGGTGCGGTGTCCGTGCAAGGTGGCCGAATGCTTGACGACCTTCCCCATGCTCATAAACGGATTCAAGCAGCTGCCGATCGGATTCGGAAAGCTGCCGCAAGTCCTTGAGTGGGAATCGCTTTTGCGGCTGCGGTCGTCACGGCTTCTTCCGGTCGATTGAGGCCTCGCCGCCCGCTTGCTCGAGCCTGCCGTGATCAAGCGTCTTTGCGGCCTTTTCGTTCAAGGCCTTGGTCAGGGCCTTCTCGGTCTTGCTGCGGCCGAAGGTAAGGCGATTCTGCTCGGCCTGCTTTTCCTTTTCAGTCCGAGCCTGGCGTTTGCGGAACTGACGCAGATTGATCACGTCGCCGGCCATGGTCCGCGCCTCCTCGCGTCGTCAGTTTTTCTTGCGGAAGGAATCGAGCGAGACGACGGAAGCGCCGCCGCCCTTCGGGCCGTCGGGTTTTTCCGTGCTTTCGTCAGTTGCGGCCTCGGCAGCTTCGTCGAGCGGATAAGCGGTTATTTCCGCCGAATCGGTTTCTTCTTCCTCACCGGCCGCCACATCGAACTCCAGTTCGAAGTTGACCGAGGGATCGTAGAAGCCGCGAATTGCATTGTACGGGATCACAAGCTTTTCCGGTGTGTCCGAGAACGAAAGGCCGATTTCGAAGCCGGTCTCGGTAACCTTCAGATCCCAGAACTGGTGCTGGACGACGATCGTCATCTGTTCCGGATATTTGGCCTTGAGATGTTGCGAGATCCGGACACCGGGCGCACCGGTCAGGAACGTAATGAAGAAGTGGTGATCGCCGGGCAGGTGGCCCGTAGCGGAAACTTCGGCCAACACCTTGCGAATGACGCCGCGAAGCGCGTCCTGCGCCAGAATGTCGTAGCGAATATGGTCCTGGCCCATTTGGTCCCCGTTCTCTTCAAGTCACTTGATGCATGATTCCTGCAACCGGAACTCCATTCAGGAAATCATGCAGCGATTCAAGGTGCTACAGCCAAACCTGCGCCTTGACTATGTCGGCGCCGTGGCCTGCTCCTTCATTGCCCGTCTGTTTATGACGAGTCAATTATTGAGGCATCTATAGACCATTTCACGACAGGGGAGAAGGTGAAGGCTTCTGTTGCCAGGTGCCTTCGGACCCCGCCTTACGGTGCTACCCGGAAGGACTTGATTTGAAGTGTCGCACCGCCGTTAGGCAGCGAGACGTGCTTCAGCATAGTTGTCGTTTGCAACTATAAGTTTAGCCCGATAACGGTGGTACAATGCCGAGCAAAAAGTCGATCTTTACGCCCTTGTCGATCCTATTTCGCCCCCATCAAAAGCCGGTCTGCACCAGGCCGGTTTTTGGTGGAGGCGCCGGGTACCGCCCCCGGGTCCAATGGGTTTATTGCATCGCCCGTTTATTGCCATAGCCGCCCGAAGACGGCACTCGTCATATAGGTCTTTCCGACTGCCAAGAAAAGGGCTTCTTGAGGGAAACGACGGATTTATGTCGGTCTCGCCAACTCCGCACGAAATGCTTGACTTACACGAGCGGCGTGAAAAACTCCGCCTGCTGCACGCGGTTCGCGAGAAGGGCGGCAGCTTTTGAGAGCAAGTGCAAAGTGGAGGCTTCATGACTGATTATCTTGCAGACGTGCAGAAGTATGACAGCAGCGCCGACGAAGCAGTTGTCAACAAGATCGTGCGCCATCTCGGTATCGCCCTTCGCAATAAGGATTCCGCCCTCGTTTCGGCGTCGGATCCAAAAGAACTGGAACGCGTCAAGGAAAAGTGGTGTGAGAAGAAGCTCGGCGTCGGCGGGTCAGATGCAGATGCCGCTGTTGCTGCGGCGGCCAAAGCGATGGCGGATGATCGCAGCAAGTCGCGTGTGACCTTCTACTATCTGGTCGCCAAGAATCTGGGCAAGCTCCAGACGCTCTGATCCAGGTTGGCCGGCAAAGCGCTTTCCGGTCGGCGACGAGCCGGCCGGGCGCCAGAGCTGCCCCGGCGGCGCCGTGACCCGGCGCCGATCTCTTTTATTCGCCCCCGTTTTGGCTATTCGCGGGCGCCGATGCTGTCGGGCCACAGCGACTGAATTTCTTTGGGCAAGGCGTCGCGTACCTTAGCAGTCTGGCCAAGGTCGACATGCCGTGCCAGGACCCGAAATACGCTACGCGCCGCGTCGGCCGGATTGACCGGCCGCGTATCCTTCATACCGTCCGCGATCCGGGCGAGAAATTCGTCGAGCGAACGAGTGCCCTTGTCCGGTGGGTGGTTCGGCCGGTATTGATCGTAGTAGGCGCCTCGTACGATCAGCGGAAGTTCCGCGCCGAGATGGGCCGCGATTTCCGGAGGAAGCCGGTCCCGCAGGACCCGCAGCACAACTGACAGGATGTGCCAGGCGACTTTCCGGTCGGGACCGTGTTGTTCCATGATCTCGCCGAGCCAGATATGGGTCGTTTGCAGTGTCTTCTCGAAGACGTCGAGACCTGTGGCGCTCATCGTCACCTCCCTTGCTTGATGGCTGAAGCGCAACTGCATGTCTCTTTGGCGGGAACCGGTTCAGGCGCCTAGAGCCCGTTCAGGCGTGAACATGCAGAATTTCGCGTCCCGCGAAGAACGCGGCGCTGTAGATTGGCCTAACAGCCATACGCCGCGATTGTTTCGCCGCTGCCGATAAATATGCTCCGCCTCGTGCTGCCGAAGGGGGCCGCGATTGCGGAACATTCACGGTTCAGTGCGGTTAAACGAGGAAGTGAACCAGGGGCGCCCCGGAACAAGTCGCAGAGCAGGAGGAAGGCCGATGACATCGTCCAAACATCCGAAGACACGCCGCCCGAGCGACAAGGACCTGAAGCAGGATCCCGGGATCGGACGCACGAAGGGCATTCGTGGACCGTCGGACTACGAAGCCCTGAAACGCGGCAACACTATCGAAGGAGATGTCGCGAACGACACGACCGCGCAAGGCGGCGCAAACCCGGACCAGCGCGGTCGCAGCAACAAATAGGAGCAAGGCAATGGTCGGCAGAAAGACGCAAGAGCAGCAGAAGCGCGTGCTGCAGGGCCGCGAGAACACCTCCAACGCAGACAAGGACTTCAATGCCGAAGCGGATCTGCACCGTTCCGACGCTTTGAGAAAGGCGCAACGCAAGGGACAGGATTTGAGCACCGAGCATGGCGATGCCCGCGAGGCGGACGATCGCAGCATTCTGCGTGGGAAAAATCAGGAGAGCAGGCATCACAAGGGCGCCGGCGACTGATGGAACTGGCCGGCATTTCCGAGAATAGCTGAAAGGAGACTGCGATGGCTCACGCCAGCAAGAAGAACATGGGAAAGCCCGACAAGGGCAAGGGCGACGGTAGCGGTGCGAAAACCGAACTGAAGGAAGGCGTCCTCGGCGAAAACGACGTCCTGTCGAACAGGGACAAGGCCCAGCATTCCGACTCGCGGGGCCTCGACGAGAGGGCGGTAAGGAACGAGCAGTATCAGGACCACGCCGCAAACCGACGCCCGTCGAAATGAACCGCCGGGCGCGTATGCCGGAGGTCTTGGGGCTGGTTGGCCCGATCGACGGACGGTCGTGCATGGCGACGCGAAGTGCGGGAAAACACCTTTCCACCATTGGTTCGCGCGGCGGTTCGTTCTATTTTCGACGCTACGAACGAATCGTCGGCGGAAAAGCATGCGACAATATCTCGATCTCCTCGAACATGTGATCACAACGGGAACCGACCGGGGCGACCGTACGGGTACGGGCACGCGCTCCGTTTTCGGTTATCAGATGCGCTTCGACCTGTCGCAGGGTTTTCCGGTGCTGACCACCAAGAAGCTGCATCTACGCTCGATCATTCACGAGCTTCTCTGGTTCCTCAGGGGCGACACGAACGTCGCCTATCTCAAGGAAAACGGGGTGAGCATCTGGGACGAATGGGCAGACGAAAACGGCGAGCTCGGACCGGTCTACGGCTATCAATGGCGCTCCTGGCCGACGCCCGGCGGCGGACATATCGATCAGATCGCGGCGCTCGTCGAAGGCCTGAAGACCAATCCTAATTCCCGCCGCCACATCGTTTCGGCCTGGAATCCGGCGCTTGTGGACGAAATGGCGCTCCCGCCATGCCACTGCCTGTTCCAGTTCTACGTGGCGGACGGGAAGCTCTCCTGTCAGCTCTACCAGCGCTCGGGCGATATCTTTCTCGGCGTACCCTTCAATATCGCTTCCTACGCTCTGCTGACGATGATGGTGGCGCAGGTGACAGGGCTCGAAGCCGGCGATTTCGTTCATACGCTTGGTGACGCACATATCTACCGCAACCACTTCGAACAGGCGCAGCTGCAACTGACGAGAACGCCGAAGCCGCTGCCGAAAATGGAAATAAATCCGGCGGTGAAGGATATATTTTCGTTTAGATTCGAAGACTTTGAGCTCGTCGGCTACGAAGCCGATTCACATATCAAGGCGCCGGTCGCGGTCTAGCTAAGCACTCCGGGCAAAGCCGGCTCCCGCGTTTCCCGGTGGTGCCCCAATGGGAGGTTTCCATGCTGACGCTGATCCACGCGCCTTTGTCGCGCTCATCGCGCATCATCTGGCTGCTCGAAGAACTCGGTGCCGACTACGACATCCGTTATGTCGATATCCGCCGTTGGGACGGATCCGGCGGCCCGGACGAAAACAATCCGCATCCGCACAAGCAGGTGCCGGCACTCCTCCACGACGGGACATTGATCTGGGAGTCGGTGGCGGTCGTGCAATATCTGACGGATCTCTATCCCGATTGCAGCCTGAGCCGGCCGCCCGGCCATCGCGAGCGCGGCGCCTATCTGTCGTGGCTCGCCTACTATGCCGGTGTCATCGAGCCGACCGCTCTCGCTCATATATCCGGAGTGACGGTGAACAATCCGGGGCTCGCGAGGCTTTACACCGAAATGTGCGCGCATGTGATCGACGCGCTTACGCGGCACACCTATCTCCTTGGCGAATCGATGAGCGCGGCCGATCTGTTGCTCGCAAGCGCATTGCAGTGGATGCGCAAGATCCTGCCGGAAAGCGATGTGATAGATCGCTATATTCGCGTCGTCACGGACCGGGCGGCGCTGGTTCGCGCGCGTGAAATCGACAGCAAGCCGAGTGGCTTTCATGACTGAGGCGGAGCAGAAGGTGACCACCCGACCGAAGATCGTTTTCGTCGTCGCTGTCGCAGCGAATGGAGTCATCGGCCGCGAGGGCGATCTGCCCTGGCGGCTCTCGACCGATCTCAAGCGCTTCAAGGCGCTGACGATCGGCAAGCCGGTCGTCATGGGACGTAAGACCTGGGCCTCGCTCGGGCGACCCTTGCCCGGCAGGCCGAACATCGTCATCAGCCGCAACCCCGATTTCGAGGCTCCCGGCGCGGAGGTGGCGCCGTCGCTGGAAGTGGCGCTCACGATCGCGCGGGAGCGGGCGGCCGCGGTCGGGGCCGACGAGATCTGCATCATTGGCGGCGGCGAGATCTACCGTCAGTCGATCGGCATGGCCGATGTGCTGCACGTGACCGAAGTGCAAGCGGAGGTGGATGGCGATACACGCTTCCCTTCTATCGACCCGGCGATTTTCGAAAAGGTGCTGGAGGAAGACCTTCCGCGCGGCGAGAAAGACAGCCACGCGATGCACTTCGTGACCTGGCGCCGCCGCACGTCGCCGCCAGAAGGTGCCGGAGCCTGAGCGGTCTGGGTGCTTATCCTCGCACTTGCCTATCGCTGCGGCGGGAGCGGTGAACAATTTTAACGCATTTACGGTGAACTCGGCCGTATCGCGTTGAAAGCAATGCACATGATACCTATAACGGGTTCACATCGTGACCGGCCGCAATGCCTGCGGGGCGTTCAGCGACAGAGTTTCTTGGAAGTGAGGATTTGATGCCCTGGAGCAATCAGAATGGCGGCGGCGGCGGCCCGTGGGGCGGCGGCGGCGGCAATCAGGGGCCATGGGGCCAGGGGCCCAACCGGCCACGCGGCGGAAGAGGTGGTCCGCCGGATCTGGAAGAGATCATCCGGCGTGGCCAGGATCAGTTGAAAAACGTGGTTCCGGGAGGCTTCAACGGCGGGATCTTCGTCATCGTGGGCCTGTTGGTCCTCGGCTTCGTTCTGCTGAATTCCATCTATACCGTTCAGCCGGATGAACGCGGCGTCGAGATGCGCTTCGGCAAGCCGAAGGAAGAAATCTCCATGCCGGGCCTGCACTATCACTTCTGGCCGCTCGAAACCGTCGAGATCGTCAAGGTGACGGAGCAGCAGCAGAATATCGGCGGCCGCACGGGCCAGTCGAATGCCGGCCTGATGCTCAGCGGCGATCAGAACATCGTCAACGTGCAGTTCTCGGTGCTGTTCTCGGTTACCGATCCGAAGGCCTATCTCTTCAATGTCGAGAACCCGGCCGACACGCTGCAGCAGGTGGCCGAAAGCGCAATGCGCGAGGTCGTCGGCCGCCGTCCGGCCCAGGATATCTTCCGCGACAACCGCCAGGCGATCGCCGCGGACGTGAAGAACACGATCCAGGCGACGATGGATGCTTACGGCGCCGGCATATCGGTGAATACCGTAGCGATCGAGGATGCCGCACCGCCGCGTGAGGTGGCCGATGCATTCGACGAAGTGCAGCGCGCCGAACAGGACGAGGACCGCTTCGTGGAGGAGGCGAACCAGTACGCCAACCAGGTGCTCGGCAGGGCTCGCGGCCAGGGCGCCCAGATCCGCGAAGAGGCAGCCGCCTACAAGGACCGCGTCGTCAAGGAAGCTCAGGGTGAGGCTCAGCGCTTCATCTCGGTCTACGACGAATATTCCAAGGCCCCCGAGGTCACGCGCAAGCGGCTTTACATCGAAACGCTGCAAGGCGTTCTCGGCAAGTCCAAGAAGGTCATCCTGGACGAAAAGAACGGCCAGGGCGTGCTGCCCTACCTGCCGCTCAACGAAATCGGCAGGCCCGTTCAGTCGGGAGGAAACCAATGATCAATAATCGCAGTTCAATAATCCTGATCGTCCTCGCCGCCGTCCTGTTCGTCGTCTATTCCTCGGTCTTCGTCGTGAACGAGCGCCAGCAGGCGATCGTCGTTCGCTTCGGTCAGATCCGGGAGGTGAAGAGCGAACCGGGTCTTTATTTCAAGCTTCCATTCGGCTTCATGGACGCCGATCGCGTCCAGTATGTCGAAGACCAGGCACTCCGTTTCGACCTCGACAATATCCGCGTGCAGGTCTCCGGCGGCAAATTCTACGAGGTGGATGCATTCGTCGTCTACAAGATCGCCGACCCCCGCCGCTTCCGGCAGACGGTTTCCGGAGACCGGGAATCTGCGGAGTCCCGGCTTAGGACGCGCCTCGATGCGTCGCTGCGCCGGGTCTACGGTCTGAGGGGATTCGAGGCGGCGCTTTCCGACGAGCGCGCATCGATGATGCGTGAGGTCCGTACGGACCTCAGCGCGGATGCCGAGTCGCTTGGTCTCAACATCGAGGACGTGCGCATCCGCCGCACGGACCTGACCCAGGAAGTCTCGCAGCAGACCTACGATCGGATGAAGGCGGAACGTCTGGCCGAAGCCGAACTGATCCGTGCCCGGGGCAACGAGGAAGGCCAGCGACGCCGCGCGATTGCCGATCGTCAAGTGGTCGAGATCGTCGCCGAAGCGCAGCGTGATTCGGAAATCCTGCGCGGTGAGGGCGAAGCGGAGCGGACGCAGATATTTGCCGACGCATTCCAGCGCGATCCGGGCTTCTTCGAGTTCTACCGGTCGATGGCTGCCTATGCGCAGTCGATCGGCAGCCCGGATACAACCATCGTGCTGTCGCCGCATTCGGAATTCTTCCGTTATTTCAACAGTGCGGACGGTGCGGGCCAACCGCCACCGAGCCCGGGCCTGGCGGCGCCGACCACCGCAGATTGAGCGGACGATGTCCGACTTTTTGACCGGTCTGGCTTTTTTCCTGATCATCGAGGGGCTGGTGTACGCACTGGCCCCTTTGGTTTTGGTGGAACTGGCGAGGCGATTGCCGTATGTCCCTGAACATCAGCTCCGATTGGCCGGATTGACTTCGGTGGCCGTCGGTGTCGGGCTCGTATGGTTGCTTCGAGGATAATGCGAATGCCACATAAATTGCTCATCCGGCTGGTCGATGCCGAATATGCCATTACCCGTTTGAACGTCGGATCCGCGATTCCGGAGTGGCTGCCGGGCCCGGGGTTCTGGACGGTTTCCAGTTCCCGCGAGGAAATGACGCTCGTCTGTCGTGCCGCCCGTGTCCCATCGAGCGTGCAGAGTTCGCTCGGCTGGCGCTGCTTCCGCATCGAGCAGCACTTCAGTTTCGACGTGCCAGGCGTTCTATCGTCGGTGCTGCGACCGCTCTCGGAGGCAGGTGTCGGCGTCTTCGCCAATTCCACCTTCAGCACCGATTACGTCTTCGTCGCGGGGTCCAACCTCGAGCAGGCCGTGGAGGCTCTGAAAGAGCACGGGCACGAAATAACCATCTGAGGCGCCGCCGGTTCGCTGCCCGGATCAGGAAATCGTGTTTGGACGCTTCGGAATTCCGCCGTATCTTCAAGAGAAGGTTCGCGTGATGCGCGTCTCGATCGGGTCGCGCTGCGCTGTAGTTCGTTGCAGCCGAGCGATGTTCATGCATCATCCTTGCCGGACGACCGGGGGCCGGCGTTATGTAAGGGAAATGATAGGAGCCTAGCGACTTGTCGAAACGACCCGAATTCTTCCGCGGCCTGGTGCTGGCGGCTGCGACGGCACTCATATTCACCAATGCGACGCTGGCCCAGACGGCCACGTCCCGGCCTCCGGCCGGCCCGCCGTCCGTTGCCGATCTCGCCGAGGGACTGCTCGACGCCGTCGTCAACATCTCGATTTCGCAGAACGTCAAGAGCGACGACAATGCGCCGATGCCGCAGGTGCCGGAAGGATCGCCGCATCAGGAGTTCTTCGACGAGTTTTTCAAAGGACAGGGCGGCGAGGGCGGCCGGCCGCGCACGGTCAACTCGCTCGGTTCGGGATTCATCATCGATCCGGCCGGCTACATAGTCACCAACAACCACGTCATCCAGGATGCCGACGATATCGAGATCAATTTCTCCGATGGATCGAAGCTTAAGGCGAAGCTTGTCGGCATGGATACGAAAACCGACCTCGCCCTCCTGAAGGTCGAACCGAAGAAGCCGCTCAAGGCCGTCTCCTTCGGCGACTCGCGAAAGATCAGGATCGGCGATTGGGTGATGGTCGTCGGCAATCCGTTCGGCCTGGGCGTATCCGTCTCCGTGGGCGTCGTCTCCGCACGCGGCCGCAATATCAATGCCGGACCCTACGACAGTTTCATCCAGACCGATGCGGCGATCAACCGCGGCAATTCGGGCGGTCCGCTTTTCAACATGCAGGGTGAGGTCGTCGGCATCAATACGGCGATCCTTTCGCAGACCGGCATGTCGGTCGGTATCGGCTTTGCCGTGCCGGCGGAGCTTGCGGTGAACGTCGTCAATCAGCTCAGGGAATTCGGCGAGACGCGCCGTGGCTGGCTCGGTGTACGGATCCAGCCCGTCACCGACGATATCGCCGAGAGCCTGAAGATGGAGCTCCCACGCGGCGCGCTCGTTTCGGGCATCATCGAGGGCGGTCCGATCACCAAGGGCGAGATCAAGCCGGGCGACATCATCATCCGCTTCGACGGAACGGACATCGCGGAAATTCGCGATCTCATGCGCACGGTCGGCGAGAGCCCGGTCGGCAAGGCGGTCGATGTGGTCATTATCCGCGACGGCAAGGAGCAGACCGCTCGCGTGACGCTCGGCCGGCTGGAGGATGGCGAGCAGCTCGCCAATGCGAAACCGGGCGAAGTGCTGCCGAACGGTGGTGAGGCGAAGCCCGGCGAGCCGCCGGCGGCGCAACTGCCTGCAAGCGACACCGTGCTCGGAATGAAGCTTGCCGAGCTCGACGCCGACCGCCGCCAGAGTTTCGGCATCGTCGAAAGCGTCAAAGGCGTCGTGATCACCGAGGTGCAACCCAATTCGCCCGCTGCCGAGCGTCGGGTGGAGCCGGGCGAGGTGATCGTCGAACTCGGTCAGGAAGCGATGGAAACGCCGGAGGATGTCACCTCACGCGTCACCGAACTGAAGGCCGACGGGCGCCGCAACGCCTTGCTGATGATCGCGAACAAGACCGGCGAACTGCGTTTCGTGACGGTGCGGATGGAATAGAGCACGCGCTCTCGGCCGTGGCGACGGGGCGCTACCGCTTCGCGGCAAGGCCATCCCGCCGCCATTCTTCCGCGGTTATTGCGTAAAGCACGTGGCGTTTGAGCTGCGGATGCGTGTCCGGGACGCCGGAATGATCGAAGTCGCGCCTGGAATCGGGGCGCATGCCGATCCGCTTCATCACGGCGGTGGAGCGCGTGTTGGCCGGAACGGCGATGGCAACGATCTCCCTAAGCTTCCTCTCGCCGAATCCATAATCGAGAAGCGCCCGGGCTGCGTCCGTCACGTAGCCCTTTCCCCAATGGCGGAGAGCCAGGCGCCAACCGATCTCGACGGTGCCGTCGGGCAGGTGCGGTTCGAGATCGGTGCGTGCAAGTCCGCAGAAGCCGACCGGTGAGTCGTTCTCACGGAGCGCGAGCGCGAAGAAGCCGAAGCCGGTTTCGAAGATGTTGCGGTTGTTGCGGTCGAAAAGCGCGTCGGCCTCCGCGCGGGTGCGGCGGAACGGGAAGAACTCCATGACCGTGGGATCGTTGTTGATCTCGGCAAAGAGTTCGCGGTCGGTCTCGGCCCAGGCACGGAGCCTGAGCCGCTCGGTCTCTAGAATGATCACGTCACGAAATCCGTCTTGCGGTATCCCTGGAGATAGAGCAGGGCGGTGAGGTCGCCATGGTCGATGCGGATCTTCGCCTGTTCGGCAACGACGGGCTTAGCGTGGAGCGCCACTCCAGTGCCGGCAAGCTGCAGCATTCCGAGATCGTTGGCACCGTCGCCGACGGCGATGACGTCCGCCGGCGTGATGCCGAGCCGTTCAGAAATGTCGATGAGCGCGTCGACCTTGGCCTGCTTGCCGAGGATCGGCCGGGCAACGTCGCCGGTCAGCTTGCCGTTCTCTTCAACGAGAATGTTGGCACGGTTTTCGTCGAATCCGAGCTTCTCTGCGATAGGGCCGGTAAATACGGTGAAGCCGCCGGAGACGAGGGCGCTGTAATGTCCCTTCGCCTTCATCGTGGCAATCAGTTCGCGGCCACCCGGCGTCAATGTGATACGCGTGGCGATGACCTCCGCGACGACGGTAACGGGCAGGCCCTGGAGAAGCGCCACTCTTTCGACGAGTGCCGGCTCGAAAGCGATCTCGCCGTTCATGGCGCGCGCGGTGATTGCCGCGACCTTTTCCTTCAAGCCGACTTCCGCGGCCAGCTCGTCGATGCATTCCTGCTCGATCATGGTGGAGTCCATGTCGGCAATCAGAAATCGCTTGCGGCGGCTTTCGGCATCTTGCACGGCGACGTCGATCGCGGCGCCGGCGACCGCCTGGCGCAGCCGAGCTTCCGCTTCGCCGGCCTCGGCGCCATCCCTCAACACGATGTCGCAGGCAATACCGTCCGCGAGCCAATAGAGCCCGGACGCGTCGAGGCTTTCCGCTGCCGCTTCCGCCCGTGCTGGCGACAGAACGGGATTTGACGGATTGGCGATAAGCGTGGCAACGAGAGCCATGATGCAAAACCTTGCGAAAGACATCGACGCGATCCTGATAACCGGGCCGACCGCCAGCGGCAAGTCCGCGCTCGCGGTGAAGCTCGCGCAAAGACACGGCGGCGTCGTGATCAATGCGGATAGCATGCAGGTTTACGGGACGCTGAAAGTCCTAACCGCGCGGCCGGATGAAAGCGAGATGGGGGGCGTCGAGCATTTCCTCTACGGTCACGTCCCGCCGGGCCGGGCCTATTCCACCGGCGTGTGGCTCCGCGAAGCGGAAGCGCTCGTGGCGCGGCTGAGAAAGGAAGGGCGGCTGCCGGTCTTCGTCGGCGGCACGGGCCTCTATTTCAAAGCGCTGATCGGAGGGCTATCGGATATGCCCGAGATTCCGCCGGCGATCCGCCAGCGCCTGCGTGCGCGCCTGACGGAGGAGGGTGCCGAGGCGCTGCACGGTGAACTTTCCGAGCGCGATCCGGAGACGGCGGCGCGCGTGCAACCCGGCGATGGGCAGCGTATCGTGCGCGCGCTGGAGGTAATCGAGGCCACGGGAAGGCCGATAGGATCTTACCAGAAGAGCCGTGGACCGGTGAACATCGACCCGGCGCGCGCGCAGAAGATCGTCGTATTGCCGGAGCGGCGGCTTCTTCATGGCCGTATCGATCGACGCTTCGAGACGATGCTTGCGAGAGGCGCCGTCGAGGAGGTGCGCGCGCTTCTCGCGCTTCGCCTTCCTCCGGAGATGCCGGTGATGAAGGCGATCGGCGTCCCACAGATCGCCGCGATGCTGAGAGGCGAGATGAGCGAGGCGCAGGTGATCGAGGCCGGCGCGGCGGCAACGCGGCAATATGCCAAGCGTCAGATGACCTGGTTTCGCAACCAGCTTGACGAGACCTGGCAGCGTATCGACGATCCGGATGCCTTGGACTGAACAACGAGCACAGGGCTGAGGCTCCTTGAGCATTATGCTGCGGTCTGAAGCGGCATCAGAAGCGTCAGTCGATGCCGTGCTCCTTTAATACCGCCTCCTCGTCGCCGCTGATCCAACCGAAAATCTTCGGCTCGCCGCCACGCAGCTGAACGAGGTAATAAACCTCGAAATCGATGGTGACATTCGGCTGGTCCTCGGCGTCGAAGACGGAGCGCCAATCGACCCTTACGAGAAAATGCAGCGCATCGATCGGCGTTACCGTGGTTTTGCGGATCTTCAATTCCCTGGTGCCGATAGCACGATAGCGGGCATAACCCTTTTCCATCGAAGCCATCAGGGTCTCGTCGTTTTTTCCCGTCATGACTCCGGCCGGCGAGGCGGCGATAAAGTCCGTGGCGAAGGCGGAGGTCGTACTTCCGACCGGAAGCGCCCCCGCAAGGACCTGATTGGCCATGCTCTCGTAGCGCTCGAAGAAGCGCGTCAAAATCTCTTCCATGATTTTCATCCCAATTTGCTCCGCGCAACGGAGGCGGAGGCTTGCGGGCCGTCAATCAACCGGCGTGTGCTGGTGTTGAATAAGCTTCCAGTCTGCTCCCACGCCGTGATAGGTCGAGGTACAACACGCCGCATAAGGCCCACCTTCCGCGCGTCGCGCCTCCGCAAGATAGCCGAGCACGATGAAGTTCTCGCCGATCCGGCTCATGACTTTCTCGCTGATCGTGAGATGTTCCCACCGCGGAATTCCCTGGAGACTTCGGATTATGACCGATCGTCCGCGCAGCAGACCAACCGGCGCAGGGAATGCCATGATGCAGTCTTCGTCCAGCAATTCGCGATAGGGATCGGAGCCCTCAAGCCAGAGGCGCCGCTCGTTTCTCCATGCGTCAGTGTCGTCCATGATCGTCTCCTCGCCTTGACGTCACCTCAACGCTTGAGAGGAGCCCCCGGATCCAAAATTGCAATCAGGGCAGGTTGAGCGGTCAGGACGCACCGTACCCTCCGCTTCCGTTCTATTTGCGGATGAGGCTGCCGAGTGGTCGCCTGAGCAGGCTTTCGCGAAGCGACCCCTCGTGACGCGGTGCCGGCGTGGCGAAGCCTGCATCCGGTTGGCCGGGCGCCTCGGCGGGCCGGCCCGACATCCGTTCCGCCTCTCCGGGCAGGATCTGCTCGCGGATCCGGCTGAAGCGTTCGAACTCCTGGTTTCCCGGCTCGGAGGGGCGGGGAAGCATGTCGGGGCTATAGGGCTCGGATGCGGGGTATCGGCGCGAATGGGAGTCCGCGATCTCGGTCCCGGTGCTTCTCCCGCTCCGGTTATTGTCCTCGAGCGCCGGCGGCTGCTTGGTCTGTGACGCCAGATAGCTCTGTTGGAAACTCGATATGTCGGGACCGTTGACGGCACGCATTCGGCTGATGATCGAACGGAGGTCGGCGAGGGGCGGCGCGTCGTCGTCAACCTTGTCGGTGATGCCGTGGGCGCGGGGCAACCGCGCATCGTCGACGCGGGCAAAGCGCATGCGCATCGGCACTGCGACCGCCTCGCCGAATGCGATCGCCTCGCCGTTGCCGATCGAGGAAATGAAGCTGGTGGTGGAGATCGACGAATTGGCGATCGCCGAACGGATGATTTCCTGGTCGCGATCGTTGGCGAGCCGCATGGCGAAGACCGTCGAGCATTGCGACAGGATCGTCGGATCGAGCTCGCCCGGCCGCTGGGTGATGATGCCGAGCGAGACTCCGTATTTGCGACCCTCCTTGGCGATCCGTGAAATAGCCTGGCGTGTCGGCACAAAGCCGAGCGACGGATCGGCCGGCACATAGCGGTGCGCCTCTTCGCAAACGACCAGCATATGAATGGCGCCATTGCCCCAGAGGCCTATCTCGAAGGCCATGCGGCAGAGCACGGAGGCGAGGGAGTTGACGACTTCCGAAGGGATGCCGGCAAGCTCGAAGGTGGCGATCGGCTTGCCGTCGCCCGGAATGCGGAAGATCTTTGCAATCGTGTCCTCGATCGTGTCCGTGATCGTGTTCTGCGAGAACATGAAATGGTAGCGCGGATCGTTGACTGCGGAGACGATCCTGACCTTGAGGGAGCGCAGGTACGGCTTGTCGTTGCGTCCCTCCAGCCGACCGATGCGCTCATCGATCAGCGCCAGAAGATCGGCAATGCGGTATGGGACGGGGGTATCCGCGGTGATCGAGCTCTTTTCCGTCTGCCGCCGCATCAGGGCGGATTCGCCGCCCTTGAATGCTTTTTTCGCGTCCGCGATGACATCCCGCAGGATATCGAGTTCGTCCGGCACCGGCGGGCGTCCACGAAAGATGACCTCGGCCAACTCCTCGAGCCGGAAGAACCAGAACGGGAGGTCGAGCGTATCCGTGTCGATTACCACCGCCTGGTCGGGAAACGCGGCGGCGAACTCGTTGTGCGGATCGAGGATCAGCACACGCAGCTTCGGGTCGGCGGCGATCGCCTTGTTCAGGAGCAGTGTCACGGCGGTCGACTTGCCGACGCCGGTGGTGCCGACGATGGCAAAGTGCTTGGCAAGCATGGAAGGCACATGGATGGTGGCGTCGAGACTTTCGTCCTGCGTCAGCTTGCCGATGACGCAACTGTCCGATTGACCGGAGTCGTAGATGCGGGCGAGATCGCTCACGCGGATGCGGTGGGCAATCGCTCCGAGATAGGGATAGCGGCTGATGCCGGCGGAAAACTCTTCCCGCCCATCCGCACCGACATGAACCTCGCCCATCAATTCCACTTCGATGCGGAAAGTATTGTTGACCTCTTCGCCCCAGCCCTCGGAAACGGTCTGCATCGAATAGACGAGTGCGACGACACGGTTGGTGCCGACGGAAATCGAAACCAGCTTGCCGACCGACCAGAGCTCGGTGAGCGAAGTCTCGCCATTTTCGGCGACCGCCGCGATCGTGGCGCGCGAGCCGTTGCAGGCGACGACCCGCCCGAGAAATCGATTGCCGGGCTTGAACGTATCGCGGCGATCCGTCTCGGCGGCGCGAGGCGCCGATTGATTTCCACTTTCGAGCAACGCAGCACCTCGGGCGAAAACGCCAATCAGCAGCAGGATGCGCGCCGAATCCGGCGCCTTTTCCTTGCTGCGTCCCAGGATAGCGGCTGCGGTTTAATAACTGGTTGCTCGCAGGCCGTGCCGATCGGGACACGCCAAAGCCGTTGACGGATGGGGAATTTCCGTTTAACAAATCGCCCCATGAAAAATTTCGCGGTTATTCTTGTGGTGGGACGGCGCATGGGCAGGATGGTGTAACCATCCGGCGGTAGCCACCCATGCGCTGAACGAGGCTCCTGACGGGGCCTTTTTTTATGCCTTCAAACACGTTATTCACCCAAACCTGAACGAGGGACGGAAGCAGGCCAATGAGCGGAACTGAGAACCAGATGACGGGCGCGGAGATCGTTCTCCAGGCTTTGAAAGACAATGGCGTCGAACACATCTTCGGCTATCCCGGCGGTGCCGTGCTCCCGATCTACGACGAGATTTTCCAGCAGGAGGATATCCAGCACATCCTCGTCCGCCACGAGCAGGGCGCCGGCCATATGGCCGAAGGATATGCCCGCTCCACCGGCAAGGTCGGCGTCATGCTGGTGACTTCAGGCCCGGGAGCAACCAATGCGGTCACGCCGCTGCAGGACGCGCTGATGGACTCGATCCCGCTCGTCTGCATCTCGGGGCAGGTACCGACGTCGCTGATCGGCTCGGACGCCTTCCAGGAATGCGACACGATCGGCATCACCCGGCCCTGCACCAAGCACAACTGGCTGGTCAGGGACGTCAACGAGCTCGCCCGCGTCATCCATGAGGCTTTCCGCGTTGCTCAGTCGGGCCGTCCGGGTCCGGTCGTCGTCGACATTCCGAAGGACGTTCAGTTCGCAACCGGTACCTATACGCCGCCTTCGGCCGTTCCGACACAGAAGAGCTACCAGCCGAAGACCCAAGGGGACCTGAAGAGGATCGAGGAGGCGGTCGCGCTCATGAAAACGGCGCGCCAGCCGGTCATCTACTCGGGCGGCGGCGTCATCAATTCCGGGCCGCAAGCCGCACATTTCCTGAGGGAACTGGTCGAGCTCACCGGCTTCCCGATCACGTCGACGCTGATGGGCCTCGGCGCCTATCCGGCCTCCGGCAAGAACTGGCTCGGCATGCTCGGCATGCATGGGACCTACGAAGCCAACCTGGCGATGCATGATTGCGACCTCATGATCTGCATCGGCGCGCGCTTCGACGACCGGATCACCGGCCGGCTCAATGCCTTCTCGCCCAACTCGAAGAAGATCCACATCGATATCGACCCATCCTCCATCAACAAGAACGTCCGCGTCGACGTTCCGATCATCGGCGACGTCGCCGCTGTGCTCGAGGACATGATCCGCCTGTGGCGTGCTGCGGCCAAGACGGTCGACCAGGCGCGGCTTGGCGACTGGTGGAAAGAGATCTCCAGGTGGCGGGCGCGCAACTCGCTGGCCTATACGCCGAGTGCCGACGTCATCATGCCGCAATATGCGATCCAGCGGCTCTACGAGCTCACCAAGGACCGCGACACTTACATCACCACCGAAGTCGGCCAGCACCAGATGTGGGCCGCGCAGTTCTTCGGCTTCGAAGAGCCGAATCGCTGGATGACTTCGGGCGGCCTCGGCACCATGGGCTACGGCTTCCCGGCCGCGGTCGGCGTCCAGGTCGCGCATCCGGAGAGCCTCGTCATCGACATCGCCGGCGACGCCTCGATCCAGATGTGTATCCAGGAGATGTCGTGCGCGGTTCAGTACGGCCTGCCGGTCAAAATCTTCATCCTGAACAATCAATATATGGGCATGGTCCGGCAGTGGCAGCAGCTCCTGCACGGCAACCGGCTGTCGCATTCCTACACCGAGGCGATGCCGGACTTCGTCAAGCTCGCCGAGGCCTATGGCGGCGTCGGCATCCGTTGCGAAAAGCCGGGAGAGCTCGACGATGCGATCCGGCAGATGATCGACACACCGGCCCCGGTCATCTTCGACTGCCGCGTCGCCAATCTCGCCAACTGCTTCCCGATGATCCCTTCGGGCAAGGCGCATAACGAGATGCTGCTCCCGGACGAGGCAACGGACGAGGTGGTCGCCAACGCCATCGATGCCAAGGGCCGCCAGCTCGTTTGAAGACAAGGTAGGAACAGGAAAATGAATGCACATCTTCAGGCGACGGGCTCCGCCTACTTCATCGCCAAGGAAACGGAGCTTGCGGAAACGCACACGCTTTCCGTTCTGGTCGATAACGAGCCGGGCGTGCTCGCCCGCGTCATCGGCCTTTTCTCCGGCCGCGGCTACAATATCGAGAGCCTGACGGTCTCCGAGACGGAGCACGAGGCTCATCTCTCGCGCATCACCATCGTGACCCGCGGCACGCCGCACGTGCTCGAGCAGATCAAGAACCAGCTCGAACGTCTGGTGCCTGTGCACCGGGTCGTAGATCTCACGGTTCGCGCCGCCGGTCTGGGCCATGAGCGGCCGATCGAGCGCGAACTGGCGCTCGTCAAGGTACACGGCTCGGGAGAACATCGGGTGGAGGCGCTCAGGCTCGCCGACGCCTTCCGTGCCTCGGTCATCGACGCCAACATCGATCACTTCGTCTTCGAGATCACCGGCAAGCCTTCCAAGATCGAGCAGTTCATCGCCATCATGAAGCCGCTCGGGCTGATCGAAGTCTGCCGCACCGGCATCGCCGCGATGAACCGCGGGCCCCAGGGAATGTAAAGCAGCGGGAAGATTGCGCCCTTCGGGGCGCGCGCCTCCCCAACCCCTCCCCACAAAAGGTGGGAGGGGCTGCACCTGCTGCCGCACCCTTTCAAGCCCACTTCACCCGTCTGGGTACCCTATGGCATCAAATCACCTCCAGCCGCGTCTTCCTTCGCGGCGGCGGGAAGTGGCGGTCGAGTTCGTCGAGATTTTCCGTCGTGAGGCGGATATCCATCGCGTCGCGGTTTTCGCGGGCGCGTTCGGGGGAACCGGTCTTCGGAATCGAGATCACCCCGGAACGCGTCTTCAAAAAGGCGAGTGCCACCTGGGCGGGCGTCGCCTGATGCGCCTTGGCGATGTGAATCAGATCGGCGTCATGCAGAAGGCGGCCCTCATCGAGCGGTGAGTAGGCCATGACCGGCACGCCTTGATCGCGGCACCGGGGCAGCAGGTCGAATTCGATGCCGCGGCGGGCGAGATTGTAGAGCACCTGATTGGCCGCGACGTTGCCGCCGTCAGGAACGCCCGACAGCTCCTCCATGTCGTCGACGTCGAAATTGGATACACCCCAGGCACGGATCTTGCCGGCCTTCTTCAGCTCTTCGAAGGCGGCGACAGTTTCGGCGAGCGGATAGCCCCCGCGCCAATGCAGAAGGTAAAGATCGACGCAGTCGATGCCGAGATTGCGCAGGCTGCGTTCGCAGGCGGCAACCGTACCCGCGCGGCTGGCGTTGGAGGGCAGCACCTTGCTGACGACGAATGCCTCGTCGCGCCGACCCCGGATCGCTTCTCCCACGATACGTTCGGCAGCGCCGTCGCCGTACATCTCTGCAGTGTCGATCAGCGTCATGCCGAGATCGAGCCCGGTCTGCAGGCTGCGGACCTCGTCGGCGGACTTCGCGCGGTTTTCGCCCATGCGCCATGTCCCCTGGCCGAGCGCGGGAACCTTGCGGCCGTCCTTGAAAACGATGGTCGGGATCGGTTCGTGCATAGGGATTGTCCTGAGAGTTGCTCCAGTTCCGAGATTTAAGGCCGCGTGGGGGAAAGTCCACAAGCAAGTCGCAGCATTGCGGCCGTGACACGCCGCCGCGTGCGGTCGCGCCGATAGTCTTCTCTCGAAAGAAAATAAAATTGTGCCTTGTAAGAAACACAATGATGACCTACATAGCTCGGTATCGATATTGATCGACGATATTTGTTTCTGCGCCAAGGCGCATCGTCACGAAAATCCTGACAACATCGGTTTTGATACACCGTTTTTATGCGGTGGCGGTTTTCCATGGCTATTGAAAGGACATCGACGTGGCTTCTGGAACGGTAAAGTGGTTCAACAGCACCAAGGGCTTCGGTTTCATCCAGCCAGATGACGGCGCCGCTGACGTGTTCGTCCATATTTCGGCGGTTGAACGCGCCGGCCTGTCCACGCTGAAAGACGGGCAGAAGGTAAGCTTCGAGCTGACGCAGGATCGGCGCTCGGGCAAGACCTCGGCGGACAACCTTCGCGCTCTCTGAACGGATTGCGCGTTTGTGCCCTAACACGGCACTTCATGACATTGTTATCTCCCCGCCCGTGACCACGGATGTACTGGCGCGGCGGGTTGAGATGATGAGGAAGGTCGGGCCTGTCCCGGCCTTTTTTATTGGCTGAAATTTGATGGAGGATCTCGCATGAAGGACGTCGGCAATCGTATTTTCAAGGCCGAGAAGAAGAACCCTGCGGATCGCGCGGATCAGGCCACAATTGCATCACGCGCCATTATCGAGCAGGAGGCTGCGGCGCGTGTGAAGAAGACCGCCCGGCTCAAACAGATGCGGCTGGAGAAAGAGGCCGAGGAGGCGGCAAATCCAGTTGCCGCCCCCGCCAAGAAGGGCAAGGCGCAGAAGCGAAAGTAGCCGGACCTTACGGCATATTTCCTGAATTCGGCGCTTGCCCTCCAACAGGTCGGCGGCAAGGAATGGCAAACGCTACTCGCGCATCCCGCGCGGCCGAGACTCCTACCTTTGTGCGGCAACGAGCAGCATCATCGGCCGGTCGACCTCTTCCGCGAGGTCCGGATTGCGGGCGATCTCAGCGGCGGTCGGGCTCCACTCCTGAACGCGGCGGATCGAAAAACCGGCTGAAATCAGGGTGTTCAATGTGGTGCCGAGCGTGCGGTGATACTTGACGACGCCCTTGGCAAGCCAGTCGGTGACACGCTTTCCTTCGGCCGAGTAGCGATCGAGCGGCCAGATGCGGCGGCCCTCGGCGTCCGTGGACCAGCCAGGGTTCGTCGGAGCCATGTAGACCGGATGTTCGATGGTGAAGACGAAATGCGATCCGGGCAGGAGAGTGCTATGGATCGTTCGCACCAGCCGGTCGAAGTCTTCGATATAATGGAAGGCGAGAGAGCTATAGGCGAAGTCGAAGCTCGCCTCGGGCAAAACCAGATGCTCGAGGTCGGCGATTTTATACTCGACCGAAGGATCCTCCGTCTCTTGCCGCGCGCGTGCGATCATTTTTTCGGAGAGGTCGACGCCAAGGACATGGGCCGCGCCGTTCTCCCGCGCCCAGCGGGCGAACCAGCCGAAGCCGCAACCGAGATCCACGACGCGCAAGTCCCTGAGGTCGGGCAGCATTGCGCGGATTGCCGGCCATTCGGCAGCGCCGGCGAGTCCATGCAGGGATCGCCCGAGTTGGCTGTAGCCGGTGAAGAATTCGGGTTTGTCGTAAACGTTCTGTGCCATTTTCCATCTCCATGATGACGATGGACGGGCGCCTGAATTAGAAGAAAGCCCCGTCCGCTTTGAGCGAGGCTGAGGGGTTGCGCGTGCCTGCGCGTATAATAGACGCGCGGCGCTGTTGTCAGCGTGTGCGAAGCCCCTGCATCCCGCCTGTTGGGATGCCGGCGAACCGGGCGACAATGTGGGTGTCATGTTCACACATAGCGTGGCTATCCCATGGAAAAGGTTAGGGGTCAAGGCGGTGCAGCACCCCCGGCTTTCGGTTTGTCACCGTGACAAGATTTGGGTGGCGGTTGCATTTGGGTCAGCTAGCTTGACCCACCAGGGTCGCCGCCCGGGAGATTACGCGACGCGAATCCCAGGTTTGTAGCGGCGTTCTCGGCAGACCCGCGGCTTTGGAGGAACTCATGCAACTGGATACGCTTCTGGCGCTGTTCCTGTTTGCCTTAACGACATCGATCACGCCCGGACCGAACAATATGATGCTGTTCGCCTCGGGCGTGAACTTCGGTTTCGTGCGCACGATTCCGCATATGCTGGGAATCGGCATCGGCTTCTTCGTTCTTCTCATTGCCGTGGGGCTCGGTCTCGGCGCACTGCTTCATTCCGTGCCGCTCCTCTATACGGCCCTGAAGTTCGCCGGAGGCGCCTATCTGGTCTGGATCGCCTGGAAGATCGGCACGTCTCGCTCGCTCGGCGAAGGAAAGGCGAATGCAGTGCCGATGACCTTCCTGCAGGCGGCTGCTTTCCAATGGGTCAATCCGAAGGCCTGGGTAATGGCGGTTTCGGCCATGGCCACCTATACGAGCAGCGACAGCTATCTGATGAGCGTGCTCGTCGTCGGCGTCGTCTTCGCACTCGTCAATGTGCCGAGCGTTTCGACCTGGGCGGGTTTCGGCTCGGCCCTCAGGCAATGGCTCTCGGAACCTGCGAGGCTCAAATGGTTCAACATCACCATGGCCGTCTTGCTCGTCGTCAGTCTTTGGCCGATGCTCAGATAGTCCGCCGACACGCGACGTTTTTAGGGTCACGCATCAAGATCAGCAGCCTTCGGTAGAGGAGCCAGGAATGTCCGAGCATCATCATGGGCATGGCGACGATCACGGCCATCACCACGACAACCATCTGACCGACATGGAAGCCCGGGTAAAGGCACTGGAGACGGTGCTGACGGAAAAGGGTTTGATCGATCCTGAGGCGATCGACGCGATCGTCGAGGCGTACGAGACGAAGGTGGGACCGCGAAACGGCGCACGCGTCGTCGCCAAGGCCTGGAGCGACGTCGATTTCGCCGATTGGCTGAAACGCGACGCGACCGCGGCGATCGCCAGCCTCGGTTTCACCGGGCGCCAGGGCGAGCACATGCGTGCGGTGTTCAACACGCCCGAAACGCACAACCTCATCGTCTGTACGCTGTGCTCCTGCTATCCCTGGGCAGTGCTGGGGCTGCCGCCGGTCTGGTACAAGGCGCCGCCCTATCGTTCGCGCGCCGTTATCGATCCTCGCGGCGTGCTTGCCGAATTCGGGCTCGAGCTGCCGGCTGAAAAGAAGGTTCGCGTCTGGGATTCGACGGCCGAACTGCGCTACCTCGTGGTGCCGGAGCGGCCGGAAGGCACCGATGGTTTCGGCGAGAACGCCCTGGCAGAGCTCGTGACGCGCGATTCCATGATCGGCACCGCGCTCGCCCTTTCGCCGGAGGGGGTACGATGAACGGCCCGCACGATCTCGGAGGTCAGCATGGCATGGGTCCGATCGCTCCGGAACGCAGCGAGCCCACATTCCATGCAGAGTGGGAAAAGCGGGCGCTCGGCATCACGCTTTCCTGTGGCGCTTTCGGTGCCTGGACGCTGGACGAAAGCCGGCACGCGCGCGAAAGCCTGCCCCCGGCGACCTATCTTTCCGCGAGCTATTATGAAATCTGGACGCGGGCGCTGGAAACGCTTCTGAAGCGCCACGGCTTCGTGACGGAAGCCGAGCTCGACGCCGGCCACATGCTCGACAAGGGGCGGGAGCCGAAACGGGTGCTCACAGCGGATATGGTAGCAGGCGTGCTCGCCAAGGGCGGGCCATGCGACCGGCCGGTCGAAACGCCGCCGCGTTTTGCCGCCGGCGAGAGAGTGCGTACGAAGAACTTCAATCCGGAGAGCCACACGCGCCTGCCGCGCTACGCCCGCGCCAGGACAGGCATGGTGGAGGCCGTGCAGGGCGGCTTCGTCTTCCCGGATGACAACGCCCACGGCAGGGGCGAGAACCCGCAATGGCTCTATACGGTGGTCTTCGACGCCGGCGAGATCTGGGGTGAGGGCGCGGACCCGACGCTTACCGTCTCTATCGATGCCTGGGAGAGCTATCTTGAACACGCATAGATCGACGCCTGCTCCTGCCCGTTCCCCGCTTCTGGCTTCGGCGGAACTGCCAAAATCGCGCGAGGGCGATCCCGTCTTTGCCGAACCCTGGCAGGCGGTCGCCTTTGCCATGACCGTGCGGCTTCACGAGCAGGGTGTATTTTCGTGGAGCGAATGGGCGGAAGCGCTTTCGGCCGAGCTCTACAAGCCCGGCCGCAGGGCGGACGGCAGCGACTACTACGATTGCTGGGTTGCGGCGCTGAGCCGTCTGGTAACGGAACTCTCCCTCGTTTCCGGCCCCGAACTGGAAGCGCTGATCGGCAGTTGGCAGCGCGCAGCGGAAGCGACGCCGCACGGAACGCCGATCGCGCTCGCGAATGATCCTCTGCGTTGAGGGATTGTCCAACGGCGGTTCAGGAGCTCTCCGAAGCCTCGAACTGGCGATAACATTCGTCGGCAACCTTCTGCAGCAGGGCGCGCGGCACTTCGCCCGTCACGGCGTAGCCGATTTCGCCGTCTATCCAGTAGAAGGTCTCGACTTCACCCCGGCTGGATATACGGAAACTCGTTTCGCGATTTTCCGGGTTGCGGCCGAGAAGGACCGTTAGCCGTTCCCCCGTCACGTCTTCATACATCAGCATTGCGCCTGCCGTATCGTTGACCGGCACGAGGCGCCCGCCGACGAGCGAGAATCCCAGCGAGGACAGGTCGGGAATTTTCAGCCCATAATCGAGGCGTTTGCCGAGCCATGTGGCGAGATGCTCCCGCTCGCTGGCACCGACCTCCACTGGGTGGCGGACTTCGCTGGCATAGATCAGAAATGCCGATTGTGCCTGCCGGGGGAGCGCCTCGGAGGCATCGGCGGACTCGGGCGGCGGAGCCACGAGGTCGGGTCCATAGGCTCCGGCGAGCGCGCCGGCGGCAAAGATCAGAAGCCCGGCGGCGAGACGTCGCAGCGTCGGCACCGCCGATGCCCATCCGGTACTCCGTGATTTTCGGCGGGCGGATATAAGCGAGCGATCTTCCTCGCCGCTGCGGGCATAAGAGGCGAAATGCTGCTTCAGCGCCGTCGCCTGCGCCTGCCACTGGCGGACCTCTTCGGCTTTTGCCGGCTGCTTTTCCAGCCAGGATTCAATGCGCTCGCGCTCCGGTTGCGCCAGGTGGCCATCCACATAGGCGTGGAGGTCGTCATCGGAGACGGTTTCGAAGTCGGCGCTCATTTGGGTCTCCGCAGGGCGATCACGTTATCGTCCTTCATCGCTTCGGCGAGCTGGCGGCGGGCTCGCGAAAGGCGGGACATCACGGTCCCGACCGGAATTTCCATCATGTCTGCCACATCCTGGTAGCGGTATCCCTCGATGACGACGAGCATCAGAACGGCGCGATTGTCCGCGGAGAGCCGCTCGAGTGCGCGCAGCAGACGCTGCCGCTCAAGAGGATCCGCATTGTTTTCCTCCGCGCGAAGGCCGAGCGTCTCGTCAAGCTCCACTTCCGGGTGCTGAGCGCGGCGGCGTCGGCCGTTGCGATAAAGATTGGTCATGATCGTGAAGACCCAGGCGCGAAGGTTCACGCCTCGCCATTGCGCGCGTCTCGTAAGCACTTTTTCGACGCAGTCCTGCAGCAGATCTTCGCCATCCGTATCGGAACGCGCGAGGCTGCGCGAGTAACGCCTGAGCGCCGGAATCAGCGCCAGGACGTCCTCCTCGAACGGGTCGGCGGAGGAGATTTCCTCCCCCGCGCGTTTATTCAAGCCATCACGGCCGTGCGGCATCCCATACGCCCTTCACGCCGTCGCCGGTGACGTCACCCATTTTCTTGTCCTTCACCCAGAAATAAAGGGGCATGCCGTCCTTCGCCCATTGTTTGCTGCCGTCCTTTCGCTCCACGACCGAAAAGGCACCCTCGGCCGTTGCGTCGCCTTCCACCATGAAGGGCGGCCAATTCGTGGCGCAGGCATCATAGCAGGCAGAGACGCCCTTTTTGTCGTTTTTGAAAGTGTAGAGCGTCATGCCGTTTTCGGCGGCGAGCACCGGCCCTTTCTCCGACTCGACCGTTTTCACGGGCGGAGCGGCAAAGGCGGCGGCGGCCGTGCCAAGTGAGATGGCGATGGTCAACGCAAGCGTTCTCATGGGCGTTCCTTCCTCAGATGTCTTCGACGAGAACCGCGCTCGGGCGGGTTCGAGGATAAGACACGGAACGCTACGGATTTATTCCCTCCGCAAGTAACGATTGTCGCGCTGGGTTTATGCCCGGTCGGCGACGAAGCGGGCGAGGGCGGGGCCGATCAGCGTGATGATGAGCAGACGGGTCGTCTGCAAGGCCATGACGAATGGCAGGTCGACGTCACTCGAGGCAGCGATGACGGCGATCGAATCGAGCCCGCCGGGACTGGTCGCGAGATAGGCGGTCAGCGGATCGGTCCCGGCGACCTTGACGAGCAACAGAGCGAGAAAGCCGGAAAAGGCAATCAGCACGAGGATGGAGACGATCGTCGGCATCAGAGCGCGCCGCGCATGCACCAGAATTGCCCGCGTGAAGCCGAGGCCGATATTCCATCCGAGCATCGCGAAAGAGAGCGCCAGCAGCCATTGCGGCAGTTCGATCGTAAGCGTTCCGGTAATGTTGAGGGCCGAGCCGATTGCAAAGGGCACGAGGAAGGCGCCGGCCGGGACACGCAGTATCTTGCCAAGGAAGCCGCCCGCGATTCCGACGGCGAGCGTCATGATGAAAGGCAGACCGGCAAGCGGGGCGAACCAGTGAGGTGCCGTTTCGGCTTCGACGCCGCTCACCCAGAGATGAGACACGATGGTCGCCGTGCTGGCGACGAAGACGACGCGCAGATATTGCATGAAGGCGACGAGCCGGGCGTCCGCGCCATAGGCATCGGCCATCAGCAGCATGGTCGAGGCAGCGCCCGCCGACGAGCCCCAGATCGCGGTCGTGCCCGGCAGGATGCCCATCCGGGTGATCGTCCAGCCGCAGAGCGTGCTGACGCCGATCACCGAAAGAATGATGGCGAGAAAGAGGAGCCAATTGCCGGAAAAGGTCACGAGAAGATCGGGACTCATCGAAGCGGCGATCATCATCGCCAGCACGACCTGAACGCAAAAGAAGAGTTGTCGCGGCAGCCGGATCGTTCCGCCATTCATGCCGACGAGCGCGCCGGCGATCATCGGCCCCATCAGCAGCCCCGCAGGAATTCCGATCATTTCGAGGAGGCCGGCGAAGACGGCGGAGAGCAGGGCCAGCAGGCACCACTGCCAAACGGCGGACAGACGTCCCAGTCCGCCGTTCCTGGGCAGCGTCGGGGTTGAGGGCTGTTCCGGCTTCAAGGTCATTCTCCGGCGGGCGGCGCGGCTTCCTGCACACTGTATGCAGCGCACCGTTGGTAGCAGGATCGGCCGCCCCGATTCAAGGTGCGGTGCAAAAAAAGTGCCACAGCCGTTTTGCCGGAAGTCGGCCACAAAGTCGTGGATTGCTGACGTGATGGCCTCGCGCAGCAGCACCGCACGAGCTTCGTTGGCTGGCCGGCCAAATCCGCACTTGCGCCGGGCGGCCGAATCCTGACACTCAAGGTCATGCAGTTCGCTCCGCAACAGGATGAGGCCCTGAAGGCCGTTTCGCAATGGTTGAAGGGAGGCCGATCTCAGCTCTTCCGGCTGTTCGGCTATGCCGGCACCGGCAAGACGACGCTCGCCCGCCATTTTGCAGAAAATGTCGATGGCGAGGTGGTGTTCGCCGCCTTCACCGGCAAGGCTGCACAGGTGCTGCGCTCCAAGGGGGCCACGAACGCCAAGACGATCCACTCGCTGATCTACCGACCGCGCGGCGAGGAGGAAGTGGAGGACGAGGAAACCGGCAAGACCTCGATTGCGCCGATGTTCGCGATCAACCGCCAGAGTCCGGTCGCGAAAGCGGCGCTGATCATCGTCGACGAATGCTCGATGGTGGACGAGGCGCTCGGCAAGGATCTGATGAGTTTCGGCACGCCGATCCTCGTTCTCGGCGATCCCGGCCAATTGCCGCCGGTTTCCGGCGGCGGCTACTTCACCAATCACGAACCGGATTTTCTCCTGACGGATATCCATCGCCAGGCCAGGGACAACCCTATCATCCAGCTCGCCATGCAGGTGCGCGAGGGCAAGGAGATCATGCACGGCGACTACGGCACCGCCCAGGTCATCTCCAAGGGGCAGGTGACACAGCCCATGGTGCTGGAAGCCGATCAGGTATTGGTCGGGACCAACAGGACACGGCGGCGCTACAACCAGCGGCTTCGCGAACTGAAGGGCTTTACCAGCGAATATCCGCAGTCCGGCGACAAGCTCGTGTGCCTTCGCAACGATCCGGCCAAGGGGCTGCTCAACGGTTCGCTCTGGCAGGTGATGAGTTCGTCAAAGGAGACGGTCAAGCCGGGGATCAACCTGATGATCCGCCCGGAAGACGACGACATGGATCGCGGCGCTGCCAAGATCAAGCTCCTGAAGGCGGCTTTCGAGGACGTCGAGGGCGAAATCCCCTGGTCCACGCGCAAGCGTTACGACGAGTTCGATTACGGCTACGCGCTGACCGTGCACAAGGCCCAGGGCTCGCAATGGAACAACGTCGTGCTTTTCGACGAGAGCTGGGCTTTCCGCGATACGCGCGAACGCTGGCTCTACACGGCGATCACACGCGCCGCCGAGCGGTTGACGATAGTCCGGTGAAGCCTCGGCCTTCCTTATGCCTCCGGCGGTTTGCCCTTCGCCTTAAACCCTCTCCGTTTTCGACGGGGAGAGGAGACCTGCCCCGCAAATCGCCGGCAGTCTGTTGGCACGGACGCTTGTAGTCAGTCCTTCGCCCCGCTTGCCGGGAGCAGGTGCCGGCAGGCGGATGAGGGACTGTCACGCGCTCCTGACCTCAGCGCATCCGATAACGCGCGACGCTGTAGCGGAAATTGTAGTTTCAAACTTTCGGTCGTTCACCCTTTAATAAGTCGGTGCTATCTGTAATTGTGGCAGCGGCCGCGGCGCCGTCTTCGTCAGATCGGGGCCTTCACCGCTCCATTTCTCTCCCTCGCCGATCAGCTTTTCGAGAAGCTGCGCCGCCTCTTCGCGCTCCGCCTTGCTTGCAAACCGGTAGGAGGGAGGCTTCGACGTAGGGTCGCGGGCGAGAGCGTAGGCGGTCTCGTAGCCGGGGATCTTCGGTTGATAGGCGTCGCTCGCGGCAATATCGATTGTGTAGCGCTGGAGTGCCGAGGCGAGATTGCGCCAGCGGATCCAGTAATGGTTCTCGAAGGAGAACCGGGCGAATGCCTCGCCGGCGGCCGTGCCTTTTTTCGAGACGGTCGCGAGGACCTCTTTCGACATGGCGAGGTTCAGGCCACCTTCCTGTGGGCTCAACGAGACATGGACGATGCGTTCGCGATGCCCGGGCGCGCGCGACTGGAGGAGATCGCGCCAGTTCTGCATGGTCGCGACGATCGCAAAAACGAAGGCGCAGAGTTCGTGAACTGCCGACTTGTGTGCAATCGGCTGATAGTGCCGCTGCCATCCTTGCCGGTTGTTCTCCGGCAGAAAGACCTCCGGCCGCGAGCCGGTATCGGAGGTTCCCGGATAAACGAGATTGATGGCGAAGGTGGGCCATCGCGGCAGCGCCCGGTCGAAGAGGTGGATCGGGAAGTTGCTGCTGATGCCGCCGTCGGAGAACCAGCAGATCCGGAACGCGGCGGGCCTGGCCCTGCGCTTCTTGCCGCCGGTGGTCAGCGCTTCCGTGCTGTCCAATACGGTCTTCTGTTCGTCCTCGTCCGAAGTCGTATCTTCAGCTTCGTTTTCTCCGTCGGATTCCGGCGGGCTTTCGCGGCGGGCCGGCTCATGCAGCGGCACGGCGCTGATCAGGAGGGGGAAGCTGAGGCTCATGCGCGTTGCGACGAGCACCGGCATGTCGGCGCCATGCGGTAGCAGATAGTGATCCTCACCCGCCACGGTGACCGGCTCCCCGGCCTTCTCTACCATCCAGTCGACGACGATCTTCGGAAAAAGCGCTTCGAATTCCGTGCGCCTGAACCAGAAAAGCGCGCTTTCGAACGGCAGGCTGCGCGGTTCCTGGTGCGATATGCCGGTCGTGATCATCTTCAGGGTGACGGCCCGGTCGGAGCCCGGTTCGCCGGGGTAGCGCTCCGCCGTCCAAAGATCGCCGAAGGTGAGGGGCTGGTCCGAAGCCTTGCCGGACAGTGCCTGCAGGGTTTCATGGAGCCAATCGGTCAAGACCATCTTTCCTGGGCGGGCGGGCTGATCCGGTGCCGTGCCGGTACAGAGGCCCATCAGATTGCGGCGCAGGACACGAGCGATGCGCAATACCGAGAACACCGCCCCTCCCAGATAGGCGCAGACCGCAGCCGGTAGAGCCGCCGCTATCATGCCGGTTTGCCCCCCGACAGCATAGGCAAGACCCGTGAGTGCCGCGAGCAGGAGCAGCGTTTCGACGGGTGCGATGAGCACGACGCTTCCAAGAAGCGCAAGGCCTTTGCGAAGAACGCCGGCGTTGCCGGCGAGTGTGACGAGCAAACGGAATGCCTGACCTGCGCCGGCCGCAGGCTGGAGGAGGCCGTTGATGAAGCCGGGAGAGGCGAGGTTCGACGATGCCTTCGCAAGGCCTTCGAAACCGACGTGCTCCTCTGGTTGAGCGATCGCCGCCTTCACCTGCTTCCGCCGATCTCCGACCGCGGCCGCCGCACAAGCCGCAGCTGCGATCGCCCCGGCCGACGTGCCGCCGATATTCTTGAACCGGTAGTCCCGCGCAAGCGCCAGAGCGGCATTCGGGTAGACGATACCGCTGGTGATGCCGCCCTTCATGACGAGATCGCAGTATTTCGCGGGAGTGCGTGCCATCGATCGTCTCCTGATGCAGATGTGACGAAAAACCATCCTCCAGGCGCCGGGTGCCTGCGCCGCCTCTTGCAAGGTTGCGCTCAAACCGTGCGGCAATCCAGTAGCGCCTGCGGTTACGGCGTGGTCCTTGCAGCACAAGAAGGCGCGTCTTAACGCTCATCGAAGGGGAAAGGTTGCCCGGCTGCGCGTTTTGCAACTGCCCGCCGATTGACATTGCCCTGACGGGCAATCAGCCTTCCCCGAGTCGGTCCCGACACCGCGTGCAGTCAGGGGTGATATTTTCCGCACTCAGGTCGGGATCACGTCGGAAAAATGCGAGGCAGACAGGTCGCCCTTAGGCAGCGCCGCGTATCTGAGCGGACCTGGCAGGCGAATGCGGGAGTGGTGCATGCTGCGCGAGAGCCGGACCAAAACACCACGAGGAGCGGCCGAGCGTGGGAAGCGCCCGGGCGGCTCTTCCGTGCGTGGCGGCGAGCGGCGTATCGTCACGGCGCTTTGCTATGACCTGGTCGGGTCGACCGATCTGATGCACGTGATGGATATCGAGGACTATCAGGAACTGATGTCCGCCTTTCAGCTCGCTTCCAAACAAGCGATCGCATCGCATTCCGGCGTGATGCAGCATGAGGCCGGCGACGGCGGTGTTGCGCTCTTCCCGATCGAACTAGAGGCGAAGGACGCCGCCTCGCTCGCAATCCGCGCTGGGCTCGGGATCGTAGAGGCCTGCAAGCGCGTCGGCCGCGAGGCGGGGCAGGACGATCTCCAGGTCCGCGTGGGCATCGCCACGTCGGTAGCCCTCGTTCGCGAAGGATCCCGCGAAGGCTGGACTCGGGAACCGGTCACAGGCGCGGCGCTTGCCATGGCTGCCCGGTTGCAGGCCATCACGGCCCCGAACAGCGTTCTGGTCTGCGAGGAGACACGTCACCTTGCCGGCAGATCCCATGCCTTCGTGTTTCAGGGCAGCAAGGAGCTCAAGGGCTTTGCGGCGCCCGAGAAAGTCTGGCGCGCGCTCGGTCATAAATTGGGAGTGGACCGCTTCTATGCCTTCGGACGGATGGGCGGGCCGCTTATCAACCGCGAGAACGAACTGAATACCATCGGGCAACTTTGGGATGGCGTCCTTGCGGGACAAGGCTCCGTGGTCCTGATCCAGGGGGACGCCGGCATCGGCAAATCGCGTCTTCTCAGGGAAATTCGCAGGCGGACGCGCGCCAAGCGTTCCAAGCTTCTCTTCTTCCAGTGCCTGCCCGGCGGTTTCCGCTCGACACTTCATCCTCTCTTGAACAATCTCCCCGAGGCGGCGTCGGGGAGCGGAGGGCAGATGGGTCCGACGGCCGCTGCGGTGGCGGCGCTGTTCGAACGCAACGGTATCAGGGACGCCGAGGTCGTCGATGTCTTCTCCTACCTGCTCGGGGCGCAGGGCAGCCGTCTGCAGTCGAACGAAGATCCGAAGGCGATCCGCGAGAAGGCTCATCGCGCCATGCTCCGTGCATTGGAAGCCGTGTGCCGACGCGGGCCGGTGGTGGTGGCTGTCGAGGACGTCCACTGGATCGATCCGACATCCCGTGACCTGCTTGGCGAAGCTGCGAGGATCATTGCAAAATTCCCCGTCTTGCTCGTTACGACGTCGCGTCCTTCCTATGCTTCGGAATGGCTCGACGCCGCCAACCCGACGCGGCTTCCGTTGCGGCCACTTGATTCGGACGAAACCAGGCTGGCGATAAAGGCAAAATGGCCGGAGCACCGCCTGGCGCTGCTTCCCGATCTCTTCGATGCGACCGAACGGATATCCGGTGGCGTTCCGCTCTTCATCGAGGAGATCTGTCAATGGGTGTCGCAAAATGTCGAGCCCGACACGATGCGCCTGTCGGAGAGCGCCAACCCGTCGCATGTGTCGGCGTTCGAGTCGATACTGGAATCCCGCCTGCAGCAGCTCGGCACGGCCAGGGAGGTCGCGCGCGCGGCGGCAGTCGCCGGCACGCAGGTGACGTTGCCGCTGCTTCGGGCTCTGTTACCCGATTTCGGCAAGAGCGCGCTTGCGAACGCGGCCGATACTCTCTGCGAGACGGGATTCCTGACGCGGATAAGGGTGCCGGGGCGCACCGCCTACGGCTTCCGGCATACGCTGATCCAGGAGACGATCTACAATGCCGTGCTGCGCAAGCAGCGGCAGGTGCTGCATCGGCGGCTCTTCACAGCGGTCGACCAAAATCGTGGCATGGCGGCCTGGATCGATACCGGCGCGCTTGCCGAGCATGCGGAAAGGGCGGGGCTTGTCGAAGAGGCCGTTTCCTTGTTCATCGCCGCAGGGAAGGAGAGTTCGAGCCGGTCCGCAATGATAGAGGCGAGGCAATTTCTGGAACATGCCCTGGATCTTTGCGGCCAATTGAGCGAGAGCGACACAGCCGAACCTCTGAAGCTTTCGGCGTTGACGGCCCTCGGTCCGATTTTGCTAGGAACGGTCGGCCTGAGTTCCGACCCCGCGCGAAGGCTTTATGAGGACGCGGTGGAGATCGCCCGGCGACGACCGATGTCCGAGCAGTCCCAATGGTTTCCGATATATTGGGGTTGGTGGCTTACCGGACAGGACTTCCGTATCATGCACGACCGTGCCCTGGAGGTGCGGTCGATGCTGTCGAAGGCCAACGAACCGGAAATCCAGCTCCAGGTCAACCACTGCATTTGGGCGATCGATTTCAATCTCGGCCGCCATCGGGAAACGCAGGAGGCGATCAAGGCCGGCCTGGCGCTCTATGACGAGAAGCGCGCCAAAGAGAGCCGAACGGAATTCGGCGGGCATGATGCGAAGGTTTGCGGCCTCGGCCAACTCGCGCTCTCCCTATGGCTCACGGGGCGCACGAAAGCCTCGGACGCGGCGCTATCGAGAATGATCGCTTTCACGGACCGGATAGCGCATGCGCACAGCAAGGCACACTCCCTGGATACCGAAGCGGTGTCTGCTTTTTACCGGGACGATTTCGAAAGGCTCGTCGAGGTTTCGGCACGAATGGCGGATTTCGCAAAGCGGCACAAGATGCAGTCCCTGTCCGGCCTGTCGATTCTCTTCAGCGGGTGGGCCGAGGCGCACCGCACGAGCCTTGCGAGTGGCCATGCCACCTTTCAAAACGGCCTGGCGCTTCTGCGCGAACTTGGGACGGTGGCGGATCTGCCGATCTATCTCTGCATGCACGCTACCTTGCTGGGTCTCGCCGGCAAGATCGAGCCGGCGATCGACATCGTTAACGAAGCGATCGGTAGGGGGGAGGAAACCGGCCATGCCTATTGGCTGGCGGAGTTGCACCGATGCCGCGCCATTCTCCGGGCGCGGGCAGGCGAGCGTAAGGATGCCGTCGCCACAGACCTGCGGTGCGCCGTTGAAATCGCGGAAAGCCAAGGGGCGACGGCGCTCATCAGGCGAGCGAGGCATTCGATGCGGGAGTTCGGCATTGCCATCGGGCGTTGAACGAAACGGTGCGAAGTCGAACGAGGGCGCACGCGGCCCCCTCGCTGATCTCTATGCCTCGTTCGTGTCCGCGCGGAAGGCGCCCTTTTCGGATGATCTGGTCGAGGGGAGCCTGGAGCGCTGTCTCGCCGCCCTGCCGCCACTCTGCCGCCGCGCGCGCATCACCCGCCTCGGCGATCTGACGGGGCTCGACCGCATCGGCCTGCCGGTGATGCAGGCTGTCCGCCCCGCCGCGCTTTCAGAGGTCACGTCTCTCGGACGGGGCCTGTCGAGAGCGGAGGCGGCAGTCGGCGCTCTGATGGAATCGCTCGAGCGTTATTTCGCCGAGACCATTCCGGCGGAGCGGACCTTTCTGGCGACGGCCGACCAGCTCGAAATCGCCGACGACCTTTTTGACAACCTCGTGGTTCCGCAGTGGCGCGGGAAATGGCGGCAAAGGACAATTGCGTGGATCGACGGTATCGATGTCGTCGGCGGCTCGGCGCACCCGGTGCCGCTGGAACTTGTGCATACGTGCTACAGCGAACCGCAGCCGTCCCATGACGGCGTCTTTCTGCGAACAACCACCGGGCTTGCCTGCCATACGAGCCCCCATGGTGCTTTCCTGCACGGATTATGGGAATGCCTTGAACGGGACGCCATCGCACGCGCATTCGCAACACACGGCTTCTTCGACCGGTGGCGCATTGCGCCCCACGGACTCGGTGACGGGGTGGATCATATCCGATCGCTCGCGGGCGCTCGCGGGATATCGTTTGCACTGTGGCGCGCTCCGTCGCCGGCGGCTGTTGCCGTCGTCTGGTGTCAGACGGTCGAGGCCGGGTTCGGGGAACCGATCCTTGCGTTGCCGACGGAAGGCTACGCCGCCGGGCCCAGCATCGAAATGGCGGCGGCGAGCGCAATGCTGGAGGCGCTCTCGGCAAGGGCAGGGGCGATCTCCGGCGCCCGTGACGACCAGACGAGGGAACATTACCGCAGGAGCACCGATGCCGCGGTGGCGAAGGCCCGCGAGCTCGTCCTCGCCGATGCGGCGGCCAAGCCGGCAGAGCCGACGCCCGCGGCGACTCCGGATCCCGGTACATTGGTAGACCGGGTGGTCGAAGCCGGTCTTGGACCTGTGCTGGCCATTCCCGTGGGCGCCGACGAGGAGGCGGGTGTCCATTGCGTGCGAACGGTTCTTCCCGGAGCCTCTCCCTTTTTCGTCCTGCGATGAGTGTGCGATGGCCGGCCGAGGCGACAATCCGATCCTAGTGTTTCTCGGTCCGACGCTGCGTCTTGCCGAGGCGGAGAAAATCCTCGACGCGATTTATCTGCAGCCGGCCGCCCAGGGGGATGTCCTGCTTGCGGCACATGCCTTTCGACCGCGGGCCATGATTTTGATCGACGGCCAGTTCGAAGACAGACCGGCTGTCCGGCACAAGGAAATTCTCTGGGCCATGGCGCAAGGGATCGTCGTTATCGGCGCCGCCAGCATGGGCGCGCTCCGAGCCGCGGAGCTTGACGCTTTCGGCATGATCGGTCTCGGTCTCGTCTACAGGTGGTATCGTCGCTTCGGACGTGGTCCACTTTCCAACCCTGCCCCCGACGATGCGGTCGCGGTACATTCGGGGCCGCCGGAACTCGGCTTTCCGCCTTTGACGGATGCACTTGTCGACCTGGAGCGAACCTTTTCCGCGTGGTGGCGCCTGGGTGTCGTCAGCCGTTCGGAACGCGAGAGACTTACAACGTTTGCGCGAAATCTGAACTTCCGGGAGCGCTCGCTTTCTGCGGTCTTGCATGCCGCGGGCTGGGCTCAGGAGAGAAGCAAGGAACTGCGGGAGCAGATGATCGGACAGAAGAGGCACGACGCGATCCATGCACTACAGCAAGCGCCAAGCCTTCTGGAGCAGCATCGCGGCACGCAGCAAGATGGCGACTGGATCGCGACAAACACCTTCCTCCGCGACCTGGAAGCAGGCGGCATTGACTCGAATTTGGTGAACACCTATAAATTGAAACCATAATTTAGGCATTTTCATCCGGGGGGCAGTGTGCGATGCGTCTGCTTCGAGACGAAGCCCTCGAGTCCGGCGATTCCCGTCTGGGCACGCGGTTCTGGATTTTCCCTCAGCCACCCTTCATTCCGGGCTATGAAAAACCGGACCGCGTCTGGCTGCCCATACCGAGGGATGAGATCGGCGAAGGCCCGAGCGACGCGACGATGTATGTCGTCGATCCGCTCGATGACAAGGAACCCTACGGCTTCGACCGGCTGCCGCCGTTTCACGGCGCCGCTCGCGCACCGGTGGGACCGGGTCCGGATCGCCATTTCGACAACCTGTCTCCCGACTCCCGGGCGTTCCTGCCTGTGCATGCCTATGCCTGTGTCCACTTCGTTCTCAACATCTGGCAGAGCTATCTGGGCAGACCGGTCCGCTGGTTCTTCGATCAGACCTTTCCGCGGCTGGAGATCGTTGCCTTCGTGAATTGGGACAATGCCCAGGCGGGCTACGGCTTCCTGGAGCTTGGCTGTTCCGACATCGACGGAATAAGGCGGCCCTATGCGCTCAATTTGGACACCATCGCTCACGAGACCGGACATCTCATTCTCCTTTCTGAAACCGGCATTCCGACGGCTGTGTCACATGGAGGCGACTTCTTCGCTTTTTCCGAGGCCTTTTCAGACCTTGTGTCGCTGATCTCGTTCCTGCACTTCGATTCCGCGATCGACAGGCTGCTCAGGCGGACGAAAGGGAACCTCCTTCTCTATAACGAGCTCAACCGCTTCGCCGAGACGAGTCCGGAAACCCAGATCCGTCTCGCCACGAATTTTCGCCGCATGTCAGAGGTCACGCGCGAGGTGCATGACCGCGCACTGCCGTTCGTGGGCGCAATTTTCGACTCGATCGTCGAGCTCTATCATCGCGAGCTTGTGGCACGCGACTGTGCCGACATACGGCTGCTCGATATCGACCTCCGGCATCTGGAGCAGGATGATTTCGACCGGTTCCGTCAGGCAACGGCAGAGGCTTTCCGGATCAAGCCGATGATCTTCGGACTTGCGCTGCGGTCGGCCCGCGACGCGGTTGGGCAGGCGCTGGCAGCCTCGCTGCGGTCGGTCAATCCGGACACCTTGCGGCTGGATCAGGCCGCGGCCGCTGTCGTCGCGGCTGCCGATGGAACGGCCGCCGGAGTTCTGGAGGCGAATTTCGCATGGCGTGAAATCATCAGCTCGAGATAGGGGACAGAAAAGGAGAGGAAGATGAGCAATTGCAGCAGCCATCCCGGGGTGGGCAAAGAGCCGGACGGCCTGTCCAAACCAATCTACGATACCTACAATCCGAGCGAAGTACGTCTCTACGGGCGACCGGCAACGCGAGAAGAGATATTCAAGATCACGGACGAGCAGATCCGGCAAAGAATCAAGTCGTCGCTACGCGAAACTTCGCTTCGGGACGAAGACCTGAATACGCTGGTGAGAATAGTAAAGGAGGCGGCGATCGGAACGGTCGACAACGACGTTCTCGCCGGTATCTTAAAGCAGCAGATCGTCCTCGCCATTTTCGATGATGAGCTGAAGTTCAGTCAGCTTCCGGTCAGCGTCAACATACCGGCGAAGAATTTCGAAAGGGGCGGCGAACGATACATCAAGAGCATCGGCGTGATATACGGCTATGCCTATGAGGGGCATTGTTACAAGTTGCCGAAGCCGCAGATCATGTATCTGCCGGAAGAGCCGCGGGAGATCCTCGGCGGGGATTGCGGATGCGACTGCGGATATGTTCCCGAACTCGGCTACGCCGTATGGCAGATCGACAAGCTAGAGCGCGTCATTGCGCTGGACGTCCGCTCCGACGACGTGAAGACCCTGGTGCTCGACGAGAACATGCCCGGCAGCCGGTCGCCCATGGCCTATGCGCAGGTCATGGCGTTGGCTCCGCAACGGCATCGCGACTGAACATCCTTGGCCGAGCGGCGGCGCTGCCCTATTGGAGGCTGCCGTCGCCGCTTCTGTCGGCTGATTTGAAGTCGGCCATGACCCTGTTGAGGAACTCGGTTCGGCTGAGCTTCCCGTCGCGATCGGCGTCGGTCGCGGCAAATTGCTGCGCGTTCAGAACCTGCGCCACTTCTTCCGAGCGCAGGCTTCCGTCCTTGTTCCTGTCCAGGTTCGCGAAGGCCGAGGCCATGAAGGCCTGGTATTCCGGCCGGTCGACGGCGCCGTTCCCGTCACGGTCGAGACGATTCATCTGACCCTGGTTCATGGCCAGCGGCTGATCCTGCGCCGCTGCTGCAATCACCTGGCAAAGCGCGAACACCGCCACGAGGACTGGTCTCTTCATCACCCCGTTCCTTTGGGTCAGGTGCAGGTCAGGGCGCTGCCCGCCGCGCTGCCGAGTACGGCACCGCCGCCCACGGCCCAGAGTTGTCCGGTTCCCGATCCGATGGTCGCGCCGGCCAGACCACCGACGACCGCGCCACCGACGGTGCCTGCGATGCAGCCGAACTCACCGGTCCGCCCCCCGGTCATCGAGGCGGTTTGGCAGCCGGACAAGGCGAAGCAGGCTGCGAGAGCGAGAGCGATCGTGCAATTCTTCATTTCTTCCTCCAAGCATTTCGCCCGTATCAAGTACAGATCGTAGGAGGCGCCATCGAGTGGCGTCGAATGGAAAAGGGCTTCCGAATAACTCCTTCCCAAGAAGAGGGTTCTTCTGTTCCATCGGAAGCTGCCCTTCGGCAGAACACGCGGTCCATCCGGAAAGACGTGCGGACTAACGGCAAATACTACCGCTGCCTATGCGTGAAAACAACTCTCGGGCCAGTTGACCACCGATCACCAATGGCAACATATGATGTGGGCCGTGATTATGCCGGGTCATATTCCCGCTCAGCGGCGTCCCACCGGATGAAGAACGCCCTGTGAAGAGTTCAGTGACCCTTGATCTTGTGCGGACTGCTGACCGAGAGGATGAAGAAGGGCTCGTCGCCCTTGAGCGGCTTTAGTTTCTGCTGACAGTTCCACGCCTCCTGGAAGCTCTCGCGCGTCAGCAGCTTGCGGTACTGAGCGGTCGCCGACATGCATCGCATCAGCGTGCTTTGCAGGCCTTCCAGTGCGGCATGGGCATAGATTTCGCCGTCCAGGGCAAAAAGCTGTGCCGCAAGCGAGGTGCTTTCGTAGAGAATGTCGGCCTCGCTATCGAGCCGGTCCGCTGTAATGAAGTCCTGGCGCAGGGGGATGCCTTCGCCGTCATGGGAAAGCGTGACCCGGATGCCGGCCGCAGGCGCATCATACCAGGTGAGCGCTATGGAGAATGCAAGCGCCTGATTGCCCGAAACCGACGCACGGCCGCCGTCGGACGCGGTTGCCTGCCCGAGCGTTCCGTGACGAAGCGCCGCCTCGCGCAACTGCGCGGCAAACCGTCGGGTGCTCTTGTGCTGCGGGCCGGTCACGCTGATGCTGACAGAGGGAAGGCCCCTGACGGCGGCCATAGGACCATTGACGAGCTTGGCCTCGGCATCGATCTCGAGCGACATTTCCGACGCCGGCAGAGGAACGAAAAGGAGAAGCGGCAGCACCGTGAGCACGGCCCAGGGAGAGGAGAAGGGGGCGGGCTGCCAGGGCGGCCTGCGCCCGGACTGCCGGCTGCGGGTGCCTGCGGTATCGTGACCTGAAGACACAGGCACACTGGACGACCGCCGGCGATACTCCGGCACATAGGTCCCCTTCGGCATGGCGATCTGCCATTCTTCGTCTGCGCCGTCCGTTTCGTAAAAGGTCTTTAGCAGCTTGCGCAGCTTGCCGGCATGGACGCGGACAAGCGGATCGCTGTCCGCATTGAATGTCTGGCTGCGTCCGAAAACATCGATGGCAATCGAATAGCCCTTCAACTGGGCGCCTTCACCGAGGATCTCCTTTTCCACCACATAGGCGAGAAACGCGCGCAGCCGCTCGGAGCGTTGAAAGCCCTTGCTATCGAGAATCCGGGCGAGCGCTCGCCGGATCGTCTCATTGCATGGCCTTTCGGCTGGCGTCATCGATGGCTCCAATAAAAGATGCGGCTCAAATTGTTTTAGAACATAAGCAACCTTAGCCTGATTCGAAACTTAGGCCCAAAGATGGTGGTTGTCAGGCCGCGCGTCAAAAAGTCCGCGTTTCGGGCTCCGCAGCAGAAATGCGTGGATTGGCGGGCGCGCAAGGCCGTCGCCTGCACGGTCCTCTATGGACGGGCAGGCGAGGGCGCCTAAAACGGCGCGATCACTGGCCGCTGCTATATTCGAGTTTCGGGTACCAGTCGGCACCTCGTCCCTCTGGCGTGGTGTCGAGCAGGGTCCATAACGGGTCGGGATCGGGTGCGCCGCGCGGATCCTGGCCCGGATCGGCCATCTCGCCGCTGATCTCCGCACTCCAGAAGTGCCGGATCTTTCCGTCTCTCCGCGTGAAGACGGTATAGCCCGGAACGTCCTCATCCTCGGCACTGACATAGTCTCGGGTGAAGGCGCCGTCGCTATCGGAATAAACCTTCAATTGCGTCCAGCCGCGGGCCTTCTTTGCGGCGAGCAGTCTCTCCACGGGCGAACGGGCGACCATGGCGAGTGCCACGCGTTGCTCGATATCGGGCACCTTGCCCTCCCAGCCGGCCATCAGGGAGGTGCACATGGGGCAGGGTCTTTCGCGCTGCGGCCCGAACATATAGCTGTAGATGATGAGGGTATCCTTGTCGCCGAAGAGATCGGCAAGTGTGACGGTTCCGCTCTCACTCTCGAAACGGTAGGTCTTGGTCACTTCGCCGCCCGGCGGCAATCGCCTGCGCAGCTCCGACACCCGCTCGATGTGGCGCCTCAATTCGATCTCCTCGGCGAGAAGCGCGTTACGCGCCCGGCGGTAGTCGGGACTTTCGTTGGGAAAGCGGGCGCGGTTACGCGCTGCCAGTTCCGTAGCGGTGGTCTGCATCGTCATGATCACTCTCCTCCGGTTGCTGCGGCATCAATCAATCATCGGCGGTAACGTTGATATCAACCTATCTGATCGCTGTCAAAGAGGCGTCCTGTGACGGGGCCGGGCAAAGAGCGATTTCGGTTTCCTGAAAACTGCGGTAGAACAGCAGCGTAGCCATCATTCGGCCCCTCGTTCAATTGGGGCGTTTCGTCCGAAAGTTCCGATATGCCTGCAAAGCTCTCCGTAAATCTCAATGCCATTGCCATGCTGCGCAACCGGCGCGATCTCCCCTGGCCGTCTGTGACCGGCCTCGGCCGCACCGCCTTGCAGGCGGGAGCGAGCGGACTGACCGTCCACCCGCGCCCGGACCAGCGGCATATCCGCTTTTCCGATCTCCAGCCGATCCGCGACCTGATCGACGACGAGTTTCCGGCTGCGGAATTCAACATGGAGGGCTTTCCGAACGAGGCGTTCCTCGAACTGGTCGAGCGGCACGAACCCGAGCAGGTGACATTGGTGCCGGACGATCCGGCACAGGCAACCTCCGATCACGGCTGGGATTTTCGCAAGAGCCATAACCTGCTCGGCAACGTCGTCGGGCGGCTGAAAAAGAGAGGTTTCCGCGTTTCGCTGTTTGCCGACGGCGTTCCCGACCCGGAGGCGCTGAAGCTTGCCAAGGAGACCGGGGCCGACCGTATAGAGCTCTATACCGGACCCTATGGCGGCTGTTACGACGATCCGGAAAAGGCGGAGCGGATCGCGATCGAGCTGGGCCGCACCGCGGAGATCGCGATCGGCCTTGGTCTGGCCGTCAATGCCGGCCACGACCTGACCGTCGCCAACCTGCCATTGCTCGTCAAACGCATTCCCGAACTCGCCGAGGTTTCGATCGGACACGGGCTGACGGCCGATGCGCTCGAATACGGAATGGCCGAGACCGTACGACGCTTCCGCCGCTCCTGTGGCGAGACGGCTTAGGGCGACGGATTAGTAGCTCGGCGCGCCTCTTGTTGCGTGTCGCTTTGACGAGGGATTTTCGCGCGTACCTCTTTTGATGTGAAGCTGCGCGCGCCGACTGCGGGCAGCTGAGGCCAAAAAAAAGCGACGGATCAACGTAATTGAGTTCAGTTCGGGCTCCACTTGTATTATAGAGGTCACACTACAGCGTTATCGATCAAGTTATTTCGAATAAATTTATTGCAGGTGCTCGAGGATTGCTCAGATGGAGTACCGAAAGGATATTGACGGGCTGCGAGCGATCGCGATCCTGCCGGTAGTTTTGTATCATGCCGGCATTCCGGGTTTTTCCGGCGGGTTCGTGGGCGTCGATATCTTTTTCGTGATATCGGGGTTTCTGATCACGGGAATACTCCATAAGGATCTGGCCGAAGGTCGCTTTTCGCTTGCTACGTTTTACGAGCGGCGTGCCCGCCGAATATTGCCGGCGCTCTTCGTCGTCGTGGCGACGTGCCTTGCTGCCGGTGTGCTTCTCCTTCTGCCGGACATGCTGGTCGGCCTTGCGCGTTCGGCACTGGCGACAATGATGTTCGCCTCGAACGTCTGGTTCTGGTTCTCCACTTCCGACTACTTCGCTCCAAGTGCGGATCTGGAACCCCTGCTTCATACCTGGTCGCTGGCTGTCGAAGAGCAGTTCTACATCGTCCTGCCGCTGCTCCTCTGGTGGCTCTACGGGAGGCCGCGCAGGGCCGTTCTCGGTGCGCTTGTCGGTCTCTGTATCTTCTCCTTCCTGCTTTCCGTCTGGGCGACGGGTCCCTATCCGCAGGAGAGTTTCTATTTTGCTCCGACACGGGCCTGGGAACTTGGGCTCGGTGTGCTGCTGGCGCTCGGCGTGTTTCCGGCCTGCCGGAACGCGTATCTGGTCGAGGCGATCGCGCTGTCGGGGATCGCGGCAATCTTCATCGCCGTCGCGCTCTATAGCGCCGCGACGCCATTTCCAGGCATTGCCGCCGCGCTGCCATGCTTCGGAGCCCTGGCGTTGCTCTGGTCGGGCGAGCAACGGCAGACGGCCGTAGCGCGCATTCTGTCCAGCCCGGTGCCGGTGGCGATCGGCCTCGTCTCCTATTCGCTCTACCTTTGGCACTGGCCGATCATCGTTTATTTTCGTTTGACCCTCGGTACGCTGGACCTTCCTTACGCGCAGGCTTCGCTTGCGATAGGCCTTTCCTTCGCCTGTGCCTTCGCGAGCTGGCGTCTGGTCGAAAGGCCCTTCCGTCGTCGGCCGCCGATTGGAATTTCGCGGCAACGCATTTTCGCCTCCGCGCTCGCCGGCGCTGCCGTCCTCTCGGTCGTTTCAGCAGTCGTAGACCTGCGGGAGGGTTTTCCGGAACGCCTTCCGCAGGATGTCCGACTTGCCTATGCCGGCAGTCGCGATATCGACGCGCGCCGCGGGCGGTGTGACGGCAAGCTGCCTAAGGACGGACTGTGCCGCATCGAAGGCGAAGCAAGTTCGCCCTCGGATCGGAGGAACGACGTGCTCCTATGGGGTGACTCCCATGCAGGGGCGCTTTTGTCGGGCCTCGATTTCCTGATGGACGGCCGGAAACGAGGCGGCGCGGTCGCCTTCAAGGGCGCATGCCCGCCGATCCTCGGCGTGCAGCGGGTGGATCAGAAACACAGCGGAGATTGCGTCGCCTTCAACGCGGCCATCATGGCGATGCTGGAACAAAGCGATGATTTTCCGATCGTCGTCCTCAGCGCACGTTGGCCGCTCGCAGCGAACGGTAAACGATATCCCGGGGAGACGGGACGCCCCGCAATCCTCGACCGTCTGGATTTCGAGGAGGCGAGCCTTGGCACCGCCGGAAACTACGCGATTTTCAAGAGCGAGTTTTTGAGGACGGTTCGGGAGATCCGCGACACCGGCCGGCGCGTCGTCATCGTGGATGGGATACCGGAGATCGGCTGGTCTGTTCCGCACGCGTTGGGGCTGCACCGCCTCATCGACGCCGACCTGCCGCCTCCGCCAACGCGGCAGGCAGTCGATGCACGCAGCGCGAAGGCCAATTCGGTCCTGGCCATTGCCGACGAGGACCTGGGCGTACAGCGCGTCAGTGCAGTGCCGCTCCTCTGTAATCCGGTCTGCGCTGTCGAGAAGAACGGCATTCCCTTATATTCCGACGACGACCACCTCAGCGTCTACGGTGCGATGACCATCGTGCCGAGGATGTTTAAGGATCTCATGCCGAGCGACACCAATCGCCGGCTCAGGCCCGGTTAGTCGTATCGCCGGAAAGCCGCGCGCTCCAGCTCTGTCTACCAGGACGATCTTGCGCGCCAAACTCCGTCCATGCAATATCCATACATTGTAAGACTCGAAAGGCTACGAGGGACGTGGATCGCGTGGAGGTTTCCTGGATGCCGGCGCTCGGTCAAGCGCGAGGACCGCTGTATCTCGCAATTGCCGACGAGATCGCCGCGGACATCGCGGCGGGTCGACTTGAGGGTGGAGTGCGCCTGCCGCCGCAGCGCGCGCTGGCGGCCGCGCTCGGCATCGACTTTACAACCGTCAGCCGCGCCTACAACGAAGCGCGCCGGCGCGGTTTGGTCGAGGGTCGCGTGGGGCAGGGTACCTACGTCACGGCTCGGCGCCGGAGCGCCGCACGTCCCTCCTCGGGCGGTCTGGCGGGCGGCCTGCTGGGCGGTCTCGTCGACATGAGCATGAACCTGCCGCCGCTCTTCGACGACCCCGCCCTGTCGGAGAGAATGTGGACGGATGTTGCGCCTCTCGACCAGCGTGATCCCGAACTGCTGATGCGCTATCAGCCCGTCGGCGGCACGGAGCGGGACAGGGCTGCCGGTGCAGCCTGGCTCAAGCCGCGGCTCGGCGACCTTCGAGCCGACCGCTTGGTCGTCTGCACAGGAGCGCAAGGGGCTCTGCTTGCGAGCGTCGGGGTGCTGGCGACGAAGGGCGACAGGATCTGCGCCGAGGCGCTCACCTATCCCGGCCTCCGCTCACTGGCGGCGCATATGGGTATCGAGCTCGTGAGCGTCCGGATCGACCGAAACGGGATATTGCCCGACGCGTTCGAGGAGGCGTGCGCCCGGCACAAGCCGAAGGCGCTTTACTGCAATCCGACCCTTCACAATCCCACGACCGCGACGCTTCCGCTCGAGCGCCGCGAGGCGATCGTGGCGATTGCACGCCGTTACGGCGTGGCCGTGATCGAGGACGACGCCTACGGCGCCTTGCCCGCAAACCCCGTTCCGCCACTGGCCGCGCTCGCGCCGGACCTCGTCTTTTATATAGCGGGGCTTGCCAAGTGCCTCTCGCCGGCGCTCCGCATCGCCTATCTCGTCGCGCCCGATCGATCGGCGGCAGTCCGCCTCGAAGGCGCGATCCGAGCGACAGTCGGCATGACGTCACCGCTTTCGGCGGCTATCGCCACGCGCTGGCTGGAGGAAGGAACGGCGCAAGCGGTTCTGGGAGCGATCCGCACGGAAGCCGGCGCGCGCCAGCAGATCGCGATCAAGAGCCTCGAGGACGCCGATCTTCTCACCGATCGCGAGGGGTTTCATCTCTGGCTGAAGCTGCCCCCCCGTTGGAATCGCGGCGAGTTCACGGCGCAGCTGCGAACGGCGGGGATCGGCGTCGTCGCCAGCGATGCCTTCGCGATCTCCGACCCACCGGAAGCCGTCCGGCTCGGTCTGGGGTCTGCGCGGACACGCGATGAACTGCGGCACAGCCTGGAGGTCATCGCCGGTCTCCTCGCTCAGTCGCCGGCGGCCCGAAACCTCATCGTTTAGCGGTGATACTCCCGTGCGAAGGTACTGCGTGGAATTGCCGCGCCCCCGTATGCATACAATTTATTGTTCTTGTATGGTTTGTATGTCATCTTTTGGGGATCGCCGAAGCGGCCGGTGCCTGGTCGACGGGAACGTCTCGCAGGCTTGCGGGTTTGCCGGGGCATGCAGAAGACTGAAAGGAAGAACGATGTCGGATCATGAGTGGCCGCCTCTGTCGCCGCTGCATACGGGATTACGAGGTCGCTGCCCCCGTTGCGGCCAGGGACATTTGTTCGATGGTTTCCTGAAGCTCAGGCAAGGATGCGAAGTCTGCGGCCTGGACTATTCCTTCGCCGATCCCGCGGACGGTCCTGCTTTCTTCGTGATCTGCTTTGCCTGCGTGCCGAGCGTGTTTCTCGGCGTGTGGCTGGAGGTACAATACAGCGCACCCCTTTGGGTCCATCTCCTGGTCACCGGGCCGTTCATGTTCCTGACCTGTATTCCGCCGTTGAGGCCGTTAAAGGGCTGGTTGGTGGCGAGCCAATATTTCTACAAGGCCGAGGAGGGCAGGGTAGCTCGCCGGGCCGCAGCGTCCGCGCCGCAGAGTTCGAGCGAGACCGCCTTGCGCTGAACGCCGACCTCCACCCTCGATTAGCCGGATCGCAATTCCTACCGGAAAGCTGCGTATTCTTCCTGCTCCCGCTTTAAACGAGGCCCGGCCGTATGCCAGGCCTCCCGCTTCCTCATGATCAGTGGACGAGTGCTGACTTATTCGCCTCCAGAAAGGAGGCGAGGTCGATGGGGGGCCTTCCGGTAAGCCCGGCGGTGTCGTCGGTCACGATGTCGAAATGTCCTTTGCGGGCATTGGCGTCGAAGGAGACGAGGATCGGGACGAAGAAGTCCGGCAGACCCGCATTCTTGAGACCGCCAGCCAATGCCTCGTCAGTGACATGGACGACCTCGAGCGTCTTGCCGGTGGCCTTGGCAACAAGGTCGGCGATCTCGCCGGTTGTGAGGGCCTGCGGTCCGGTCAGGGTGTAAGTGCGGCTTTCGGTCGAGCTTGACTGGAGAGCGGAAGCGGCGGCGGCGGCAAGATCACGGCGCCCGATGTGGGAAATACGGCCATCGCCGGCGGAGGAGAACCATTGTCCTGCCGCGAGTGCGTGCGGGAGCGACAGGAGGAGGTTTTCCATGTACCAGGCGTTACGCAGGATCGTGTAGGGAATTCCCGTCGCCTTGATGGCTTCTTCGGTGCCGAGATGATCGGACGCGAAAGGGATCACCGAGGTTTCCGGCTGCGGCATCGACGTATAGAGGATGTGCTTCACCGCCGCCTTCCTGGCCGCTTCGACGGCGGCAAGGTGCTGCTTCAGACGCTTGCCTGGTTCGTCGAGAACATCCGTCGAAATGATGAGTATGCGGTCGGCGCCGGCGAAGGCCCGCTCGAGCGAGGCCGGATCGTCGAAGTCGGCGGCACGGGTCTCGACGCCCTTCGCTGCGTAGTCCGCCAGTTTGGCGATGTCCCGGCTGGTGGCGGTAATATCGGCCGGCTTCGTCTTGCCGGAGGTCAGGAGCGCATCGAGCACGAGTTTGCCGAACTGTCCGGCGGCGCCGGTTACGAGCAGTCTTCCAGACATGTTTTTCCTTTCGTTTCCACTCCAGCGCGTTGTTCAGCATGTCCTGTCGACATGAGCTCATCCCGAAAGCTGGTCTCTTTTTGAGAGTTGCTCTTATCCCGTGATCTGCTAAGAGCTGTAAAGGAGGCAGTTTTTTCTGCCGTGGTTACGGAAAGGGTACCGACATGACCAGGGCGTCGGGCACGTTGAAGGGCGAGCGGGTGGCAGTCGTCTGCGGCATGCCTATGGACATCGACAATTGTCCGGTGCGGGACGTGATGGACAATATCGGCGGTAAGTGGAACTCGCTGATGATTCTATCGCTCGCCGACGGTCCTTTGCGCTTCTCGCAGCTCAGGCGGCTCATCCCGGACATTTCACAGCGGATGCTGACCCAGACGCTACGCGATCTGCAGCGTGACGGTTATCTGCGCCGTACCGTTTACCCGACGCAGCCCCCGAGCGTGGAATACGGCCTCACGGATCTCGGGCGCTCGTTTCTTGACGTGCTAAGGGTCTTCGTCGACTGGTCGCTGGAGAACCACCAGGCTATCCGGCAGGCGCGGGCGGAGTACGACGACACGCCATAGGCGGATTGTCGCCACAGGCCTGTGGCATCGCCACACTCATGCGATCGGTATTGCTCTCGGTGCTGCGGTGGGCCTGCTATATCAGCGCCTTTCGGCGGTGCAGCTTACTGCCGGTCGCCAAGCGAGAATTCGACCGCCGCCTCCGCATGGATGGCGGTGGAATCGAAGCCCGGGAGCGGCAATTCGGCCGGATCGAGAAGCAGGCAGATTTCGGTGCAGCCGAGAATGACGGCGTCCGCACCCTCCGCCTTTGCTTTCTCGACGAGCCCGATCATTGCCGAGTGCGAGACGTTCAGCACCTGGCCGGCGCAGAGCTCGTCGAAGATCACGTTGTGAGTGAGTGTCCGGCCATCCGCATCGGGTACCATCAGGTCGATATCATGTGTGTTCATGCGCTCGGCATAGAAGCCGTGTTCCATGGTGTAGCGTGTGGCGAGCAACAGGGGCTTGCGGCTGCCGGCGGCCTTCAGGCGCAAGGCCGTTTCGTCGATGATGTTGATCAACGGGACGTCGACGGAGGCACGCACCGCGTCGGCAATGATGTGCATGGTATTGCTGCAGATCAGGATGCAGTCCGCGCCGCCGGCGACGAGCCCGCGGGCGACATCGGAGAGAAGCAGGGCGGCGTCGTCCCAATGGCCGGCTCTCTGCAGGTCCACAATCCCCTGGAAGTCGACGGAATGCAGAAGCACTTCCGCCGAATGTAATTTGCCGCGTCGCTTGCGCACGGCCTCGTTGACCAAGCGGTAATAGACTGCCGAGCTTTCGAAGCTCATGCCGCCGATGAGGCCGATTTTCCGCATTTCCATCGTCGTTCCTGCTGCTGCCCTTTGGCCGTCGGGAACGCTTCGCCACGTTCCCCGTTCCATTGCTAGATTATCGTGCGGGCCCGGTTGCATGTGTTTGCTTTGATCGGCGCTTGGCCAGATTTTAGCAAGCCATTTGCGCCCGAATCCGAATGCCGCGAAAAATTTCGGCGCACTCTATGGCAAGAGCAAGGAGTCGGAGCGTGCTTGACGAGAGAGACCGGAAGCTGCTCATGCTTCTGCAGCAGGATGCGAGCGTCGCCATGGGCGACCTTGCCGAGAGGGTGAGTCTTTCGCTTTCCGCCTGCTCGCGGCGCATTCAGCGGCTGGAGGAGGCCGGCTATGTCACCCGGCGCATCGTCGTACTCGACCGGGAAAGGATGGGCGTGCCGACCACGGTTTTTGCGCTGATCAAGACGGCGCATCATTCCGACGACTGGATCGAAAAGTTCCGCAGGGCGATCAGCGACATTCCGGAGATCGTCGAGGCGCACCGGCTGACCGGCAATTACGATTACATCGTCAAGGTGGTTCTGCCGCGGGTCGAACACTACGACGTCGTCTACAAGCAGATCGTGCGGAAGGTGGAGCTTTTCGACGTTTCCGCGTCGATTTCGATGGAAGTCCTGAAAAGTGGTACCGCAGTGCCCGTCGGCTATGCGGAGTAGGCCGCCGAAACGTCCGGCGAAGACCATTCGCGGATGCAATGCAGCCATGCCGGGCAACGGCTTGCGCTCCCGCGTGTGGAGTTCAACAGTGTTGCCAGCTCGATGTGAGCGGATGAGGAACAGGACGGAAGACCATGCAGGAAAGACATCATGTCGTCGTGGTCGGCGGAGGTTTCGGCGGGCTGCAACTCGTCAACGACCTCAAGGGTGCGCCGGTCAGGGTCACGCTGATCGACCGGCGCAATCATCACCTTTTCCAGCCGCTGCTTTACCAGGTGGCGACCACGGTGCTCGCAACCTCCGAGATCGCATGGCCGATCCGCCGGCTCTACCGCGACCGACAGGAGGTGACGACACTGCTCGGCGAGGTAGGGGGCGTCGATACGACTGCGAAGGAAGTGACGCTCGTGCATGGGCAATCGATCCCCTACGACACCTTGGTCCTGGCGACCGGCGCAACGCACGCCTATTTCGGCCATGACGAATGGGCGGCGGTCGCGCCTGGGCTCAAGACCCTGGAGGATGCGACGACCATTCGCCGCCGCGTGCTCATCGCCTTCGAGCAGGCGGAGGTGGAGGAGGACCCCGCCAGGCGCGACGCACTGCTGACCTTCACGATCATCGGCGCAGGACCGACCGGGGTCGAGCTTGCGGGCATCATTGCCGAAATGGCCCATAGAACGCTGCCCGGCGAGTTCCGCCGGATCGATACGCGTCTGGCCCGCGTGGTGCTCGTCGAAGCCGGCCCGCGCATTCTTCCCGCCTTCAGCGAGGAGCTTTCCGCCTATGCTTCCCGCGAACTGGAGAAGCTTGGCGTCGAGGTGCTGACGGGCACGCCGGTGACCGACTGTACCGAGGAGGGGGTCACGATAGGCGAGAGCTTCGTCGCGAGCCGGACGCTCGTCTGGGCGGCCGGGGTCCAGGCCTCGCCCGCCGCCAAATGGATCGGCGCCGACGTGGACCGCGCCGGCCGCGTTAAGGTCGGGCCCGATCTGACCGCGCCGGGTCATCCGGACATCTTCGTCATCGGCGATACGGCATCCGTCATCCAGGAAGACGGCAAGCCGGTGCCCGGCATCGCGCCCGCGGCCAAGCAGCAGGGGGCCTACGTCGCCCAGGTGATCCGTGGCCGCTTCACGGGCTCTCCGGCTCCGGGGTCGTTCCGCTACCGGCACCAGGGAAGCCTGGCCACCATCGGCAGGCGCGCGGCGATCATCGATTTCGGCCGGATCAAGCTCAAGGGCTCGCTTGCCTGGTGGATCTGGGGCATTGCCCACATCTATTTCCTGATCGGTACCCGCAGCCGCTTTGCCGTGGCCTGGAGCTGGCTATGGACATATCTGAGCGGCCAGCATAGCGCCCGACTGATAACGCAGAAGGATACGCTTCGGGAGGAGAGGTGACCGCGGGGCGGATCTTCCATCTATTGCCAAGGCCGGACGAAAATCGGACAGTCCCGTGAAACGACAGTTTCATGGGAGTGCCAATGGCCGCCAAAGAACGTTCCTTCCTCGCTCGTGTCCGCGAAATTCTACCCGAGTTGCACCCGGCCGAGCGGCGGCTTGGCGATTTCCTCTGTGATTTTCCGGGGGAGATAGCGAGCTATTCCGCGCAGGAGCTGGCGGCTTTGGCCCATGTGTCGAAAGCGACCGTATCGCGCTTCGTTCAGCGCCTCGGCTACGAAAACTACGAGGAAGCGCGGCGGCACGCGCGCGCGGACAAGCAGACCGGGTCGCGCCTTTTCCTGGCAACCGCCACCGATGCCGACGGCCGGCAATCGGTCGCAGCGCATGTCGCACAGGGCGTCGCCAATCTCGAAGCCACGTTCCTTGCGATCGGCGAGGCTGAGATCGATGCGGCTGCCACGGCCATCCTGGAGGCCCGCAAGGTGTGGGTCATCGGCTTTCGCGCCAGCCATTCCTTTGCGACCTATCTGCAATGGCAGCTCACGCAGGTGATCGAAAACATCGCTGCCATTCCCGGAGGCGGGCAGACGCTCGGCGAGCATCTGGTCAGCATCGCGTCCGACGACGTCGTCGTTCTCTTCGGCCTGCGGCGCCGCGTCGCTCTGATGGAGCAACTCATGGCGCAGGTGGAAAGAACCAAGGCGAAGTTGCTCTACATCACCGATGAAGGCGTGCCTCTCCTGAGCGGTGCGGCTTGGCACTTCCGTTGCCAGACCCTGGCGCCGGGGCCGCTTTTCAACCATGTGTCGGTGATGGCGCTCTGCCATCTCCTGACCACACGCTGCATCGAGACCGCAGGCGTTGCCGGCCGGAACCGGCTGCGCGGTATCGAGGTACTGAACGACACGCTGGAAGAGCTGTAAGCCCGCGCAGTACGGATCGCAACGGCTTGGCGCACGAAGCTCGCCATCGATAGGCCCCTGCCGGAACGCCTTGTTCGTGGAGGCCAAGCCTGCGGAAAGGGCAGGAATTCCTCTCCGTCGCCCCCCGTGGATTCGGGGCTATGAAACTGCAGTTTCTTTATGTATGATAGAGAAACTAAGTTTTCACGCTCGTTCAACCACAAGGGGAACAACAATGGCAGCGGAAAATATGGTGCCGACCGGCGGGAGTTCGCCGGTCATTCGACAACTGGAATCGGCTTTCACCAAAATCGGCGTTACCGGCGCGCACAAGCAGATTCTCGCCCTCGTCCTGATCGGTTGCCTGTTCGACAGCTTCGAACAGAACACGATCGGCGTCGCCGGCCCCATTCTCAAGGAGCACTGGGGTCTTACCGGCACGGATATCGGGTTTCTCAACACGATCACCTTCGGCAGCGCCGCGGTCGGGCGACTGCTGTCAGGCATTCTCGGCGACCGCTACGGCCGGCGGGTGATGCTGACCGTCAATCTCCTGCTCTTCACCATCGGCTCGGCGGCCTGCGCGATGGCGCCGAACTTCACCATGCTTTGTTTTGCCCGCGCGATCGTCGGCTTCGGCGTCGGCGGCGAAATCTCGACGGCGGTGACGATGCTCTCGGAATTCTGCTCGCCGAAGTTTCGCGGCACGGCGGCGGGTCTCGTGAATGTCGGCGCCGGCGGGTTCGGCAACTTCCTGGCGCCGGCATTCGGCCTGCTGATATTTACGCTTTTCCCGGGAGAGAACAGCTGGCGCTGGCTATTTGCGTCACTGGCGCTGCCGGCGCTTCTGGTCGTCTTCTATCGCCGCTTTGTACCGGAGACGCCGCGGTTCCTCGCCTCGAAGAACAGGATCGGCGAGGCGAACAAGGTACTGTCCATCCTGGCCTCAGGCTCATTGAAACCGCGCAATCTCGTGGTGCAGGAATACCTGACGACAGATCATATGACGGACGAGGCAACCGAGAAGAGCGACTGGCGGGAGCTCTTCCGAGCCCCCTTCATCGGGCGGACCATACCGGTAGCGATCGCCATTCTCATGAGCTATGGCGCGCAATTGTCGGTCTTGACGCTGATGCCCGTCATCTTCGTGTCGATGGGCTATACGCTCTCCGGCAGCCTGCTCTACAGCATGATCATCCAGAGCGGCAGCGTCCTCGGTGCGATCGCCGCTTCGATGTTCGGCTACTATCTGCCGCGCAAGAAGGTGCTGACCGTGGGTGCGGCGCTCGCCTGCCTTGCGGCGGTGTCGATCGTCGCTCTCGGCACCAATATCTATCTCGTTCTCCTGTTCGGAGCCATCTTCCAGTTCTTCGTCCTGCTGCTCAACACGTCGATCTGGATCTATGCGCCGGAACTGTTCCCGACGAGAATTCGCGCCTTCGGGGTGGCCCTCATTCTGGCAACGGGATCGGCGGCCGGCTCGTTCGTGCCGACGATTTCCGGCATGCTGTTCGACAGCTACGGAATGATCGGCGTCTTCGGGCTTGCTGCGGGAATGTATGCGGTCTTCGCATTCTGCATCCAGCTTGGCCCGGAAACCTACGGCCGATCGATGGAGGATCTCTCGCTGCCGGCGGAGGCCGATCAGCCGAAGGCGGCGCAGCAGGGGCCAGTCGTCGCGGAGCTCAGAACGTGAACTTCCATCTTCTGCTGATCAACCCGAACAGCTCGCAGGCGACGAGCGAGATGATGGCCTCCATCGCGCACAAGGCTGCGAATGGACGCCTGGCCGTGGCAAGCGCCACGGCCAGGCGCAGTCCCCGGATGATCCTGAAGCCGGACGAACTGGCAGCCGCCGCCGACGAGGTGGTGGAAATCGGCACCAGGCACGAGCCGGGCTGCCTCGGGATCATCGTCAGCGCCTTTGGCGATCCCGGCCTTGCCCTGCTTCGGGAGCGTGTCGGCATTCCCGTCGTGGGCATCTGCGAAGCTTCGATGCTGGAGGCTTCGCGGGATGGACGACGGTTCGGCGTTGCAACCACGACGCCCGACCTCGCGGATGCGATCGCAGAGCGGGCACGGCATCTGGGGCTTTCCCATCTCTACTCCGGCATCCGCTGCACGCCCGGCGATCCGCTCGCCGTATCCCGAGACGAGGAGCGCCTGCGGTCCTCACTCTGGCATGCAGTTCGCGCCTCCGTCGACCTGGATGGGGCGGAGGCAGTCATCATCGGCGGCGGCCCGCTCGGACAGGCGGCCGAACAGCTGCAGCCGCTATTCGATGTGCCCGTCATCGGCCCTATCCCGTCCGCCGTAACGCGGGTTCTCGGGCTGTTGCAGGTCGATGCCTGAGCGCAGGTTCCGGGCGGAACTTGGAAACCGTCACGTTTCATGATCTTAATTCGGTTCAGCCGGATCGTTCCGCCGTCTCATTGAGCCATCGAAGCGATCCTGCTCCTCCCGGCAGTCTACCAATCACCGTGATCAGGGAAGCGGACATTCGATGTCTTCCGCCGAAACGCCCGAAATCAGTACAGCTCTCGTCGAACAGTTGATTTCCGAGCAGTTTCCGCAATGGGCGGACCTGCCGATAAGACCGGTCGAGTTCGGAGGGTGGGACAACAGGACCTTTCACCTGGGCGACGATATGAACGTGCGGTTGCCGAGCGCCGCCCATTACGCGCTTCAAGTGGAAAAGGAGCAGCATTGGCTGCCTCGTCTTGCGCCGTACCTGCCGTTGCGTATTCCTGCGCCCTTGGCCATCGGGCGGCCGGGCAGGGGCTATCCGTGGCATTGGTCCGTCTATCGATGGCTCCCGGGCGAGACCGCGACCCATGCGCCCATCGCCGACCTCGGCAGTTTTGCGACGACCCTCGGTGAATTCCTGACTGCGCTGCAACGGATCGACGCGCGAAGCGGTCCGCCGCCCGGACAACACAATTTCTTCCGAGGCGGCTCTTTGGCCGTCTACGACCACGAAACGCGCCGGGCACTCGAAGCGCTCGAGGGCAGGATCGACGTTGCCACCGCACGTGTGGTGTGGGAGGCGGCGCTTGGCTCCGCATGGAACAATGCTCCCGTCTGGTTCCATGGCGATGTCGCCTCCGGCAACCTCCTGGTCGAAAACGGCCAGTTGAGCGCCGTGATCGATTTCGGCACGTCCGGCGTCGGCGATCCGGCTTGCGACCTGTCGATCTCCTGGACGATGTTCGATGAAACAAGCCGCGCCGCATTCCGGGACGCCCTTCCGCTCGACGAAGAGACCTGGGCGCGTGGCCGTGGATGGACCTTGTGGAAGGCCCTGATCGTTGCCGCCGAGATGCCGGGCACCGATCGGCGGGAGATCGAAAAATCGCGGCGGGTCATCGATGCGGTTCTGTCAGATCACCGTCGCTATGGGTAGCGAACTCCAATCCCGCGTCCTGTGGCCGACACGGTTCAACCGGAAACGCGCGCGGTGGACTGGCCGCACCACGACTGTGGGTGCCCGGTTCGCTTTCTGGCGAGCCCTTCCGATATGAGGATGTCTCCGAGGGATCTGCCGTTCCTGACGACGAGCCGCCGCTTGCCGGGCTCGTCGCCCAGGGTGGCTTCGGATGCAACGAGGGCGAAGTTTCCCGAATTCAACAACTCTCGCAATCGTGCCTTGGCATAAGAGCCGCGCGACCGTTCCTCGTCGCATTTCGCGAGCTTCGTTTCCGGCGCATCTATATCGGCGATGAGAATTCTCTGGCCCTGGTACAGGAAGGTATCGCCGTCGAGAACGCAGTTATCATGGCGGATGCCGCAGAAATAGAAGGTGCCGCTCTCGGCCGGCCGCAGGTTCGTGTGTTCGAGAGACTGCCTAACCGGTAGTTCGACGGGTGCAGGCGGGATCAATGCGGACTTCGGCGCTATCGACCCGGTCTGATCCTTCGGACGGAAAGGGATCGGAATGGTCGCCAGTTCCACCTTTTTTGGCGGTTTCTTCTCGGCCGGCATCTTCGCCTGCGCTTTTTTCTCGGACGGTTTCTCGGCGTGCGAGAGCAGTGCCGTCACCTTCGATGCCCCGGGGAGATGTCCTAACTCCCCCCGGTGCTCGTAGGCCACAATCCCGCCGACGATGACTGCTGCCGCCAGATACCAGCGGCCCATACCGCTCCGGCTGCTCTTGCGGGCCGTGCTGCGCTTTCGTCTTTTGGAATTTGCCTTGGTCATGGGATTCGGTCCTCGATTGCGGCGGCATTATCGGGACCAGGGGTTAGTGAAAGGTTGTCGTCGCTGCACGGGTCAAATCATTTCAGTTTTACACACTCTTCCTGATCCCGCTCTGACGACACCGCTGCCAAAAGGGAAGGGCGGCACCTGCGGGAGCCGCCCTTCAAGGGTTACCGTCGACGTTGCTGGACAAGCGCCCCGGCTTGTCACTTTCCCTGTCCGGCCGTAAGCCGTCGACGGTCGCGATCGCTGTTCTCGCTGATGCCAGGGACTTCCGTCACCGCGGCCATGGCCGCGGCTGCTTACTTATCGCCCTTGTCCTTCCCGCCTTTGCCTTGGCCGTCCTGATCGCCCTTATTGTTGTCCTGGTTACCCTTGCCGCCGTCCTGGTTACCCTTGTCGTTGTCCTGGTTACCCTTGCCGCCGTCCTGGTTACCCTTGTCGTTGTCCTGGTTACCCTTGCCGCCGTCCTGGTTACCCTTGTCGTTGTCCTGGTGGCCCTTGCCGCCGTCCTGGTTACCCTTGCCGCCGTCCTGGTTGCCCTTGCCGCCGTCCTGGTTGCCCTTCCCGTTGTCCTGGTGGCCCTTGCCGCCGTCCTGGCCGCCCTTCCCGTTGTCCTGGCCGCCCTTGCCGCCGTCCTGGCCGCCCTTCCCGTTATCCTGGCCGCCCTTACCGCCGTCCTGATCACCTTTGCCATTATCCTGGTCGCCCTTGCCGGGATCCTGACCACCACCGCCGCCGTTGTCGCCGCCGCCGCCGCCGCCACCACCGCCGCCGCCACCACCGCCGCCGCCGCCGCCGCCGCCGCCACCACCGCCGCCGCCAGCGCCGCCGCCCTTGTTGCCACCGCTCTTGCCGCTGCCTCTCGTCGGACCGCTTGCAGTGGAGTCACTGCGATCGTGGCGTCCGGTGCCCGCACCAATGGTCGCCGTCGTCAGGGGCGGACACATCTTAATCTGCGCGGGGGTGAGAATCTTCGACCGGTTTATTGCAACGCAACATGCCGCGAAGTTGTCTTCCGAAAGCGGACTGCACTGACGGGCAGTCATGCGCTGGCGCTGTACTGCATCCGCATCCGTCGTAACGATTACGGCTCCTATCGTGGCCGTGGATAGTATGAAAAATGTCCGAAATATCGATCTATTAATTCTTTTCATTTCTATACTCCTAAAAACATTAACTTTAAAAATACTTTTTAGAATTGAATTAAAATTACCTGTGGTCAACTTACGAATTGTTAGTAGATGGCCATATCACTGCCTCATTTCGGGTTATCAACCATGGCTTAATCTATCTTAGCTAGTCTCTACGGCGAACCGGGGGACTTATGCCCGCCGTTGGAGAACGCCTCGTGAAACGCTTCATTGCGCAGACAGTCTTTTTGTTGCTGATCGCGGCCCCTGGGGCTGCCGATGCCGGTACAACCATGAGGACCGCCGGCAAGGCCTTCGCGCCGCCGGCCTTCGCATCCTTCTGCGCCCGCGAGCCGCGGCTCTGTAACACTGGCGGCGGCAAGAAGGCCGTCGTTCTCGCCCCGGAAAAGATCAGCGAGCTCAAACAGATCAACAGCACCGTCAATGCAAGCATCCGTGAACGCAGCGACCGCGCAAATGTCGGCAAGGACGATGACTGGCGCGTGCCGACCGCTTACGGAGACTGCGAGGACTTTGCAATTCTGAAGAAGCGGGAACTTCTGAAACGGGGGTGGCCGGCCTCGGCTCTGCTACTCACGGTTGCGCGTTATCGCGGGGAGGGCCACACGGTTCTCACCGTCCGCACGAGCGAAGGCGACCTTGTGCTCGACAACAGGACCAACTCGGTCAGAGATTGGTCACGCACTCCTTATAATTACTTCGCCCGACAGTCCCAGTCGAACGGTAAGCGCTGGGAATTGATCGCAGGCGCGCAAAATATCTGACTTCGACTGAATGGGCGCTTTTGCAGGGCGGGAAAACCGCTACTGCGTGGAATTGATCTAATCCGCGCCGAGGGCCACCGCCGGCTGGAGGCGCGATGCATTTCTGGCCGGCAGATAGCCGAAGAGCAGGCCGGTGAGAAATGCACAGGCGAACGCAAGCGCGACGGGGCCGGGCGTGAAGCTGACGGGCATGCCGAAGGCTTTAGCGGCGTAACCGGTCGATAGACCCGCCACGACGCCGATCGCACCGCCGATCGCGGAAACGACCAGTGCCTCGACGATGAACTGCACGAGTATGTCCCGCTCGCGCGCTCCGGTCGCCATTCTCACGCCGATCTCGCGTGTGCGTTCGCTGACGCTGACGAGCATGATGTTCATCACGCCGATGCCGCCGACGAGCAGCGAAATCGCTGCGACCGATCCCAGGAAGAACTTCATGGTGTTCGAAGTCTCGGTAAAGGCCTCGCGCACGGAGGACATGTTGGTGATCTGGGTATCCTCCTTCCTGTGGCGCTCGTTGAGCAGTGCCTGAATTCTCTCCTGGGTCAGGTCTATTGCCGCGGCATCCTGCACCTTGACGGTGATCGTGCGGATGTTGCGCTGACCGAAGAGGCGCATGCTGCCGGTCGTGAGCGGCACGAGGACCACGTCGTCCTGATCGTTGCCGCCGGCGCTGGCGCCCATCCCGCTCATCACCCCGATCACCTGGAAGGGAATTTTGTTCACGAGCACGTATTGACCGATCGGGTCGGAGCCCTCCGGGAAGAGCGTCTTGACGACGGTCTCGCCGAGCACGGCGACCGGTGCGTATGTTTCCATGTCGTTCCGGTTGATGAACTCGCCGCGGCCGATCTTCCAGGACTTCGCTTCCGTGAACTGCGGCACCGTTCCGTTAGCGGTCGTCTGATAGTCGATGTTGCCGCGCCGAAGCGTCACGGTGCTCGTCATTTCCGGGACGGCGAATGCGACATTCGCAAGCTCCGTGATCGCGTCCGCATCTGCCGGCACGAGGGTAACATTCGTCCCGCCGGCGCTGCCGCGGAAATTCGCCATGCTGGGGCGGACGACGAGAAGATCCGACCCCATCGACGAGATGCGGTCGAGTACCGAATTCTGCGCGCCGGTGCCGATGGCGAGCATGGCGACAACCGAACCGACGCCGATGACGATGCCGAGAAGCGTCAGGATCGTACGAAAGAGGTTTGCCCGCAGCGCCCGCAGTGCCATCTTCACCGCTTCCGACACGTCCGCGATCGCCGCGAAGCCCTCACGCGTGCTTTGGGCGAGACCGACGGCTGCATCGGGATTGCTGCGTCCCTTCTTGGAGCGGTCGGCAACGATCCGCCCATCGCTGATCTCGATCAGCCGGTCGGCCTGTGCGGCGACCTCGCGCGAATGGGTGATGACGATGACGGTGTGGCCGTTTTCGTTCATATCGCGAAGGAGGCGCATCACCTCTTCGCCGCTCTGGCTGTCGAGCGCGCCGGTCGGCTCGTCGGCAAGGATGACGCGGCCTCCATTCATCAGGGCGCGGGCGATCGAGACGCGCTGCTGCTGGCCACCGGAAAGCTGGTTCGGACGATGATCGAGCCGTTCGCCGAGCTTGAGCGACTGCAGGAGCGCCTTGGCACGATCGTGCCGGTCGCGGGCGGAAACGCCGGCATAGACGGCGGGTACCTCGACATTCTCCCGGGCGCTTGCGGTCGGGATCAGATTGTAGGACTGGAAGATGAAGCCGAAGGTGCGGCGGCGCAGCGCCGCGAGCGCGTCGCCGTCGAAGCCGGAGACGCTATCGCCTTCGATGAAGTAGTCGCCCGAGGTCGGCTGGTCGAGGCAGCCGAGAATGTTCATCAGCGTCGACTTGCCGGAACCGGACTGGCCGATGATTGCGACGAACTCGCCGGCCTCGATATCGAGGGATATATGGTGCAAGACCTCGACGGCGATGTCGCCGTTGAAATAGGTCTTGCTGACATCCCGGAGTGAAATGAGCGGGGCCATCGGCGTGCTCAGAACATCGGCGGCATGCGCATGCCGCGCCGGTTGGTATTGGGACCGCGGTTGCCGTTCGTGGCGGAGGCAGCGTCGACGACGACTTTCTCACCTTCCTCCAGCCCGCGGACGATTTCGGCGCTCACCCGGTTGCGGACACCGACCTCGACGGTGCGCGTCTGCCTCGCACCGGACGGCGCGACGACGGTCACTTCCGCTCTTGCGGGCCCGTCGGAGGCCGCCGCCTCCATGGTGCGGAGTGCCGTGCTCGGGACGACCAGCACATTCTTGGCCGCCGCCTGGACAAAGAAGACCTGCGCGCTCATCGACATCATCAATTCGCCCGTGGGATTGGGGACATCGAACAGGGCATAGTAGAGGACGACGTTGTTCTCGGTATCGGGCATCGGCTCGATCTGACGCAACTTGCCGGTGAAGCGCTTTCCGGGCTGGCCGAGCAGGGTGAAATACGCATCCATGCCGAGCTTCAGCTTGCCGACATCGGCTTCGGAGACCTGCGCCTTGACCGTCATCGTGGAAAGATCGGCGATGGTCACGATCGTCGGCGTCGTCTGGTTGGCGTTGAGGGTCTGTCCCTCCTTGGCGGGATCGTCGACGATCGTGCCGGCCATCGGAGCATAGATCTTGGTATAGCCGAGATCGACCCGGTCCCCGGCAAGGGTGGCCTTCTGCTTGCGGATCTGCGCCTCGATCGCCTGCACATCCGCTCCAGCGGCCGCATGATCGGCGACGGCCTGGTCGAGCGTCGATTGCGAAACGCTTTTCGTGGCGACGAGATTGCGTTGACGCTCGATGTTGGCCTGCTTCAATACGAGCTGGGCCTTCTTCGAGACGAGCTGCGCTTCAAGATTGGCCAGTTCCGCCTCGTCGATCTCGATCCTGTTCTCGATGGAGGCGGGGTCTATCTCGGCGATGAGCTGATTCTGTTCGACCTTGTCGCCGATCCCGACATGCAGCGACTTCAACTGGCCGGAGACCTGTGCGCCGGCATCGACCGATTTGACCGCCTCCAGCGTGCCGACGGCAGTCACGCTCTTTTCGATGTCGTCGCGCGTGACCGCCTGAGTGATCATGGTGGTGGCCGGCTGCGCGCCCTGGCGGCTCCAGGCATAGTAGCCCGTGCCGACGATAGCGAGCACCAGGAGCGCAAAGATCCAGCGGCGGCGCGAACGGCGCTTTTTGCGTGGCGGCATCACCGGAGCCGGGATGACGGTGACGTTCGACGGTGTCGAACGCGACGCTTCGTCCGTCGTCTTGGCTGTCTTGCTCATCGTTTTTCTCTATCCCAGGCATCTTCATTCAACATAAAGATCAACCCGATCAGCGAAAAGCTTTGAGATCATTATATTTTCGTAATGTAGAGAGGCGCGCACCGGTAAAGCGGGCGCGGGGGCGACGCAGGCACGGAAATCGGAGTCCCGCCAGTGGGTTGCTCCCATTTTTGTCCGGGGCTGCCTTGAAACGATATCCAAAACCGCTTGACGTCGCCGGATCGGACAATTAGAAACCTCACGAACCGTACCGTACGGTACTGATAGGGCGAAGCGAGTGCAAAGCGTCGGAGCGATAAGAGAGGCAGGTGCCGCAAACGGCCTGACCGAGCGCCAGGGAGCGGTGCTCGAACAGGCTTTGCGCCTGCTCGTCGACGGGGGCGAAAAGGCGCTGACGACGGCGGGAGTGGCGCGCGCTGCGAACTGCTCCAAGGAGAGCCTCTACAAGTGGTTCGGCGATCGTGAAGGGCTCCTTTCGGCCATGATCGCCTTTCAGGCGAGCAAGGTTCGCACGCTCGACGTCTCCGCCGCAAAGCTGGACGGGGGCAGCTTGAGGGTGCATCTCGTCGCTTTCGCCAAGGACCTTCTCGACGTGCTGGCGGGCGACGTGTCGCTGGCGCTCAACCGGCTGGCGATCGGACAGGCGAGCCGGGAAGGCTCGAAGCTCGGCCACATGCTGCAGGAACGCGGCCGCCGGCAGATCGGACGCAGGGCGGGAGCGCTGCTCGAAGCGGGCCGCAAGGCCGGTCTCCTGGCTTTCGACAACGCTGACGAAGCCTATGGCGCTCTTTACGGGCTCGTCGTCTCCGACTGGCATTTGCGCATGCTTCTCGGCGAGGAGCCGGGTAGCCTGAAGAAGGATTTCAGCCGCAGGGCGGAGCGGGCGGTCGACGCCTTTCTCACGCTCTACGGCGCGAAAAGGTAGGGCGGCCGTATCTGCGGCTGCCAAAGCGAAACGGACAAGCAAAGGGAAGGAAAATTCGATGCGCGTCTATTACGATCGTGATGCCGATCTCAACCTCATCAAGTCGAAGAAGGTCGCCATCATCGGCTACGGCAGCCAGGGCCGCGCCCATGCGCTGAACCTCAAGGATTCCGGTGCGCAGAACGTCGCCATTGCGCTTAAGTCGGGTTCCGCCACGGCAAAGAAGGCCGAAGCGGACGGCTTCAAGGTCATGACGGTTGCCGAAGCTGCCGCCTGGGCCGACCTGATGATGATGGCGACGCCGGACGAGCTGCAGGCCGACATCTACAAGGCCGAGATCGCCGGAAACATCCGCGACGGCGCGGCAATCGCCTTTGCGCACGGCCTGAACGTCCACTTCGGCCTCATCGAGCCGAAGGCCTCGGTCGACGTCGTAATGATCGCGCCGAAGGGCCCGGGTCATACGGTCCGCGGCGAATACCAGAAGGGCGGCGGCGTCCCCTGCCTGGTCGCCGTTCATCAGGACGCTTCCGGTAATGCCCTCGATCTCGCTCTCTCCTACGCCTGCGGCGTCGGCGGCGGCCGCTCGGGCATCATCGAGACCAACTTCAAGGAAGAGTGCGAAACCGATCTCTTCGGCGAACAGGTCGTTCTCTGCGGCGGCCTGGTCGAACTCATCCGCGCCGGTTTCGAGACGCTGGTCGAGGCCGGTTATGCGCCGGAGATGGCCTATTTCGAGTGCTTGCACGAGGTGAAGCTGATCGTCGACCTGATCTATGAAGGCGGCATCGCCAACATGAACTACTCGATCTCGAACACGGCCGAGTGGGGCGAATACGTCACCGGACCGCGCATCATCACCGAAGAGACCAAGGCCGAGATGAAGCGGGTCCTCAAGGACATCCAGACCGGCAAGTTCACCTCGGAATGGATGCAGGAATACCGCTCCGGTGCCGCCCGCTTCAAGGGTATCCGTCGCGTCAACGACTCTCACCAGATCGAGGAAGTCGGCGCGAAGCTGCGCGCGATGATGCCTTGGATCGGCAAGAACAAGCTGGTCGACAAGGCGAAAAACTAAGATCTGCCTGCAATGAACAAAAGGGAAGCCGGAGCCCACGCTCCGGCTTCTTCATATGCAGCGGCTTACATCGGATCCTTACCCTTCATGGCATTCGCCATATGGGACTTGCACTTTTCCTGATCGTTCGCCGCCAGTGCCTCCTTGGCCATGGCGAGTTCCTTCTGCGCCATCTCCTTCCGACCCGTGTCGGTGATCTGGCCCACGTCAGTCTCGAGCTTCGTCATGCCTGCCTGGTCGCAAACCATATCGGCCTGAGCAAAGGCTGGGGACACGCAAGCGGCGGATATCGCGGCTGCAACCAACATTTTTCTCAACATCTGTAACCTCCAGTTTCGTCGCTTCATGCGATACACGGCTCCAAACCACCGAGGGACCGATCAGTTCCTTGCCGCAAGCTGCCGGTGCTCCCGTACGCAAAGCCGTCACACACTTTCCTGGAGTGCTCTAAGCACGCAGTGACGCGCCGCAGATGCGTCCGGCATTGAGAATCGCGACGGCGTCGCTATCCTGCGAGGCGCGGGCCTTCGGCCAGCCTCCGAGCGAGGGCGAAATCCGATGTCACCAACACGCCGTAAGCTGACCACCATTTTCTGCGCCGACGTGCAGGATTATTCGCGCCTGATGGGGAAAGACGAGGAGGGAACGCTTCAGGCTCTCAAGCGCAGCCGGGATGCCATGGCGCGCCTGATCGAGGCGCATGAAGGACGGGTGGTCAATACGTGGGGCGACGGGGTGATCGCGGAGTTTCCGAGCGTGGTGGAGGCGGTGAGGGCGGCAATAGACGTTCAGAACGAGTTGGCCGGACTGAATGCCGAGCGGCAAGGCGAGGCGCGGATGGATTATCGCATCGGCCTCAATCTCGGCGATGTGATCGCTGACGGCGACGACCTTTACGGCGACGGCGTCAATATCGCGGCCCGCCTGCAAGCCTCGGCGCCGGCCGGCGGCATCGTGATTTCGAGCACCGTCTATGATCAGGTTCGCAACAAGCTGGCCGTCGGCTTCGAATTCCTTGGCGCGCTGACGGTCAAGAACATCGACGGGGGCGTTCCGAGTTATGTGGTCCAGATCGGAACGGCCGAGGGCGCGGTGTCGCAAAAACGGGGCCGCGACTGGGGGAGGCCGGGTGCACTTCCGGACCGCGGGACCCCGGCCGCCGAGACCGGGGTAGGGCGAGCGACGATCGTAAGACGCGCAGCGCCCGGCCGTCGCCTTTTCGGCGTTCTCGCCGTAGCCGCAGCGGCGGTCGTCGCCATAAATCTGCTGTCGTGGGAGGGAACGTTCTGGGCCAGATGGCCCCTGTTTGCGCTGGCCTTGATCGCGATGCTCGGTGGCCTATGGACGTCCACGCGGCTCGACCGCGGACTGGCCCTGCTCGGGGCAGCCGGATTTGCGGTCCTTGCGGTCAATCTCCTTTCCTGGGAGGGGAGATTCTGGGCGGTATGGCCTCTGCTTGGAATTGCGGTGGCGGCGGGACTTCGGTGGGTCACGCACCGTCCCGGACGGTGAGCACCGGCTCGCATAGGTTAAGCGGCGAAATGCATGCGGTGTAACCGGAAGTTGACGGGACTCGGCAAGCCGTGCATTGTGCCCCCAAGGAAGATAAAGCTCAGCAGGCATTCGCATAGGAACGACGTTCAGATAAATCTTTTCGGGGGGGCACTGTGAGGAGAGGCCGGGAGTTCCTTTGCGCGGCGGCGCTGGCGTTGGCCGTGGCTGCGCCGGCAGCGGCGGCGGATCTGGTGATCGCGATGCCGCCCTGGCCATCCGGACAGGCAGCCGCGAACATTCTCAAGCTCGGCATCGCCAAGAAGTTCAGCCTCGAGGCGGAGGTGCGCGAACTCGGGACGCTGACCGCCTTCATCGGCCTCGAAAAGGGCGAGGTCGATATCCAGCCGGAGGTTTGGCGGCCGAATTTCGACGAACTCGTCCGCAAATTCGTGACCGAAAAAGGCGTCGTGACGCTCAGCGAGCGTGCGGTGCCTGCATGGCAGGGGCTTTGCGCCACGCCGGAAGCGGCTGCGACGATCAAATCGGTCGCGGATCTCGGCGATCCGGCCAAGACCAAGATACTGGATACCGACGGCGACGGGCGCGGCGAAATGTGGATCGGCGCCACCGAATGGCTTTCGACGGGCATCGAACGGGCGCGGGCGGCGGGCTACGGCTATGCGGCGAACCTGACGCTCGTCGAGGCCAAGGAGGAAGTGGCGATGGCGGCCGTCGACGCGGCGATCGCGACCGCGCGCCCGATGGTCTTCTACTGCTACGCTCCGCACCACGTTTTCAAGCTGCACCAGATCTCCCGGCTCGAGGAGCCGCCTCACGACCCGGCGAAATGGAAGATCGCGCCGCCGAACGACCCGCTATGGGTCAGCAAATCGAGCGCCGCCACGGCCTGGGACGCCGGACAATTTCAGATCGGCTATGCGACGGCCTTCGCAAAGAAGCATCCGGAAGTCGCGCAGTTCCTTCAGAAGGTAGATTTCTCGCCGGATGAAGTGACGGCGATGAGCTATGCGCTCGAAGTCGAGCGGCAGGCGCCTGCGGACTACGCCAGGAAATGGGTTGAAAGCCACGCGGAACGGATCGACGGATGGGCGAAATGACGATGCTCCAGACGCTCTCGAAAAGACAGGCAGGCCGGCGTAAATTCGGCAAGGCGCTGCTTCTCCTCGGTCTTTGCCTCGTTCCGCTTGCAGCGCTTGCCCAAACCCAGATCTACGATTCCAAGACGAAGAAATGGGTGAACTACGACAAGAGGAAAGCGCGACAGTACTTCGCGCGAAACAATCAGGTTCCCGAGGCCTTTCGCCGGCAGATGGTGCCGTTCCGCACGGCAGAAGTTCCGGGCACGATCATCATCGATGGCAACCAGCATTTCCTCTATCTCGTGCAGCCCGGCGGTCAGGCGATCCGCTACGGCATCGGTGTAGGCCGCGAAGGTTTCGGCTGGGCGGGCATCGTTCGGGTAGGGCGCACGGCCGAGTGGCCGACCTGGACGCCGCCGGCCGAGATGGTCGCGCGCGATCCGAACGCGGCAAAATGGGCAGGCGGCATGCCGGGCGGGCCCGACAATCCGCTAGGCGCTCGCGCGCTCTACCTTTACGAAGGTGATAACGATACGATCTACCGCATCCATGGTACGGTGGAGCCCTGGACGATCGGGCTGGACGTTTCCTCCGGGTGCATAAGAATGAACAATGATGACATTATCGACCTGCATTCGCGCGTCAGCGTGGGCGCGAAGGTCATCGTGCTGATGCAGGGGGCTGCTCTCTACAAGGGCGTGTGACCGGCCGAAACGCGGCCGCACGGGCGAGAGCGCGAAGATACGGGCGATAGGCCAAGACCGGAGGATGTGGATTTGTCGACGAGTAAAGCGGGAAGCCGTCCAATTCAAGCGTCTGTGATGGCTGCGGTCTTTCTTCTTGCCGCATGCCAATCGACCCCGGAGCCTCAGGAAATGGCCCGCACGAGCCTCCAGACAGCCCCCGCCGACCTGCAGCTCTTGTGCGCCAATGCCGTGGTCGCCCAGGCCGGCGGCGCCAAGGTCCTGCCGATGAGTTCTCGACAGCTCGATGCGACGAGCTACAGCGTCGACCTCGATGCCGCCGGTCGCAAGTTTACCTGCATCGTGGACAGCAGCGGCAGCGTGAAGTCGGTCCAGCCGGCATAGGTATTCAAGACGGCGGATTCAAACAAACGCCTCTTCCGGCTCGCTTTTGCGGCGCAGTATAAATGTTGCGCCGCATAAAAATTAAAGAATAGAGTTCTCCTTCGGAAGTCATCCGGAGAATTTTCTTCAAAAAATTCAGAAATTGTGTTCTGATACCCTTGTGGGTAGGAGGAGCACTATGTCCACGATCATACAGCACTTCGCTCTTTTCGATTTGCTTATCTTGGCTGGGATCTCTTTTCTTCTGATCTGCAGCTATTTCGACGAGGGTGAGGCCTGAGTATCGGGAGTCGTTCGCCGTCTCCTGCCGACCGGAACCTACCCGGTCCGGCCCTCGGCGTTTCGAGCCGAAGCGGCTAGCCGATCGTTGCCTGCCGGTGCCGACGGCGACAGAGTCCCGTATGCTTCGATCCCGTACGCCGCCCTTCCCAACGCCTCCCATTTCCAACGAGCGTATCGGAATGTCTGTAGCTGCACGGTTGCCCGTAACGGCGCAGGCGACAGCTGAGGCAAAATAGGTCAGGAATATTGACTTAAATATTGCGCTGTGTTCATGTCCCTCGGGTGCAACCGGGAGGACCTCCATGCTGGATTGGGAAAGCATTTTCGCCACGCGCTCGAGCCGGATGAAGGCTTCGGAAATCCGCGAATTGCTGAAGCTCCTTGATCGTCCCGACATCATTTCGTTTGCGGGCGGAATTCCCGATCCTGAGCTTTTCCCGAATGATGCGTTCAGGGAGGCTTACGTCGAGATTTTCGATGGGCCGTCGGTCGGTGCTGCGCTGCAATATTCGGTGAGCGAGGGCTATCGGCCGCTTCGCGAGTGGCTCGCCGGGCAGATGGCGGCACTTGGCATTCCGGCGAGCGTCGACAACATCTTCATCACCTCCGGGTCGCAGCAGGGGCTCGACTATCTCGGCAAGCTGTTTCTGTCGCCGAAAGACACGGCGCTCGTCACCTGGCCGACCTATTTAGGTGCGCTACAGGCCTTCAACGCCTATGAACCCAATTACGATCAGCTGAACCCCGCCGGCAACCGGACGCCGGCAGCCTATGCCCAGGCTGCAGCGGAAGCGGGCGGGCGCGTCAAGTTCGCCTATCTCTCGGCCGACTTTTCCAACCCCACCGGCGAGACGGTGGGTCGTGCCGGGCGCGAGCACGTCCTTGCACTTGCCGAGGAGCTCGACATCGCCATCATCGAGGATGCGGCCTACCAGTCGCTGCGTTATGACGGCGAGGCGATCCCGCCGATCCTTGCGCTTGAGATCGCCCGCAAAGGCGACATAAACAGCACCCGCACGATCTATTGCGGCAGCTTCTCGAAGACGCTGGCGCCTGGCCTTCGCGTCGGCTGGATCTGCGCCGCCGAACCGGTGATCCGCAAGCTGGTGCTGATGAAGCAGGCAGCCGACCTTCACTCCTCCACCATCAACCAGATGGCGATCGCGACCGTCGCCGGGCGGGGCTTCGAGGCGCAGGTGGCGAAAATCCACAAGGCCTACAGGCAGCGGCGTGACGCGATGCTGTCGGCGCTCGAAAAATACATGCCCGCCGGCGTCACCTGGACGAAGCCCGAAGGCGGCATGTTCATCTGGGTAACGCTGCCGAAGGGGAGCGACGGCGCTGAGCTGCTGGCCAAGTCGATCCAGACGGCCAAGGTGGCGTTCGTCCCCGGCCGCGCCTTTTTCGCCGACGGGTCCGGCGAAAACACCCTGCGGCTCAGCTTCTCCTGCGCCAACGACAGGATGATCGACGAGGGCATCCGCCGGCTGGCCGATCTCATTCGCGGCGAGGTCGCGCAGGCGGCCTGAGTGGAAGTCGCGGCAGGCTGGCGATTTCGCCCTCATCCGCCTGCCGGCACCTTCTCCCCGCAAATCGGGGAGAAGGGACAAGCGACATGCACTCAGTTCCAATGAACCGTTGCGGAGAGATATCGAGCGGCTACCGCGAGTCTCCTTCGCCCCGCTAGCGGGGAGAAGGTGCCGGCAGGCGGATGAGGGGCGGCCGCGGGTTCATAAAGAGCTGTCGTCGCTCAAATATGCGGCCCGAGCAGCGACAGATCGGCTTTGCCGAGGCGGTCCTTGGCGGTCCAGAGCTGATGCCAATAGGGATAGATGACCGGCGGCAGGCTGACGGCGTCGAGGAGCTCGCGTTCCTCGTCGGTGAGCTTCAGGCCGGCAGCGGCGAGATTGTCGCGGAACTGCTCCTCGGTGCGCCCGCCGATGATCACCGAGGTGACGGCATCTCGGCCGATAAGCCAGGCGAGCGCGACCTGCGCCGGGGACACGTTGCGCTCGGCGGCGATCGCCACCAGCATGTCGACGATCTTCCACAGCCGTTCCTCGTCGCGGATCGGCGGCTCGTTCCAGCCGGCAAGCTGGCGGGTGCCTTCCGGCGAGTGTCCGCGCCTGTGCTTGCCTGACAGAAAGCCGCCCGCCAGCGGGCTCCAGACGAGGATGCCGAGACCCTGATCGATGGAGATCGGGACCAGTTCGTACTCGGCCTCGCGCGCTTCGAGCGTGTAATGAATCTGTTGGCTGACGAAGCGCTGGCGGTGTTCGAGCGCACTGATGCCGAGTGCCTTCATGATGTGCCAGCCGGAATAGTTGGAGCAGCCGATGTAGCGCACCTTGCCCTGGCGCACGAGCGTATCGAGCGCTTCCATGGTTTCCTCGAGCGGCGTCTGACCGTCCCATTCATGAACCTGGTAAAGGTCGATTACGTCGGTCTTCAAACGCTTCAGGCTCGCCTCGCAGGCGTGGACCAGGTGATGGCGCGACAGGCCTCCGTCATTGGGGCCGGGGCCCATCGAGAAGCGCGCCTTGGTGGCGATGAGCACGCCGTCCTTGCGCTTTCCTCCGAGAACTTCGCCGATGATCTCCTCGCAGGTGCCGGTCGAATAGATGTCCGCCGTATCGATCAGATTGACGCCCGCATCCAGGCAGAGGTCGACATAGCGGCGGGCATCCGCGACACCGACATCGCCGACCTGGGAGAACTTTCCGCCACCGCCGATCGTCATCGTACCCATGGTGATGGTCGAGATCTTGAGCCCGGAGCGGCCGAGCCGACGATATTCCATTGTCTCGCTCCTTGTGTTGTTGGTCGCCTATAGGATGTTAGAGGAATCTTGTCGGTATCGCGTCCTTATAGGGAAACAGCGGGAAGTAAGGCCGCGCCTCGGCCAAGGTGCGCTGGAAGGAGGGGCGCTCCAGCAGGCGCTCGAAATAGGCGCCGAGGTTCGGATGGGTGCCGTCGAACGGGGCCACGATACCGGCGTAGAAGAGGGCGGGCGCGGCGGCGCAGTCGGCGATCGAGAAGCTTTCCCCGACCGCAAAGCGCCGGTCGTCGAAGTGGCGTTCGGCAAGGTCATACGCGTTCGCCAGCGCCGCTTGCGCATCGGCGACGCCGCGCCGGTCGTTCTCGCCGGAGGCGCGCAGCGTATCGGTCACGATCTTCTGCATCGGGACCTGGACGTAGAGGTCGAAGAAGCGGTCCCAGAGCCGCGCCTCGAGCGCCAGGGCGTCGTCGTGCGGTATCAGCGGCTGCTCACCGGGGTAATGCTGGTCGAGATATTCGATGATCACTGAGGTTTCCGGCACCGTCCTGTCGCGTGCAGCGTCGTGCAGCACGGGAATCTTGCCGACGGGCCAGACCTCCAGATAGCGAGCATGCTCCGCCGGGTCTCCGAGATCCACGACCTGCGGGGTGAACGGCGTGCCGGCTTCGTACAGCGCGATCAGCACCTTGTGACAGAAGGAAGCAAGCGGATGAACGTAGAGGGTGAGTGTCATGCGACATGTCCTTGGGCCGGCCCCAGTGACTATAGCGCGGATTCGGGAGGGGAAAAGCAGGCTTCTCTGCAGTGCCCTTTAGGGTGGAAATTCCTCATAACCCTAACCGGAGGTTGCCATGAAAATGCCGGGATGCCCTGATGGTCTGCATCCGGCACGCAGCCGCCCAGGATCCCGCTCGATGTTCATTGCCCATCTTCCCGCCGGTTACATTCTCACCCATTGCATCGCTCGAAAGAATGAAACCATCCGATCCCGCGCGCTCGCGGTAGGGCTGATCTTCTCCGTGCTTCCGGATTTGGATCTGCTTTATTTTTACCTCGGAGACGGCCGGCGTACGCCACATCACGACTACTGGACCCATTTGCCGATTTTCTGGCTGGGGGTTGCGGCGCTCACGGCCGCGGCGCTGACCCTTGCCGGGAAGCGGCACTCTATGTTTCTCGTTTGGGTCGCGCTCGCCAACGTGATGATGCACCTTCTTCTCGATTCGATCGCCGCAGACATCCGCTGGCTCCTTCCCTTTCGGGGACCCGCTTCAACCTCGTCGAGGTGCCGGCGCGCTTTGAGCCCTGGTACCTCAATTTCATACTGCACTGGACCTTTGCGGCGGAAATTGCGATCTGCGCGGCCGCGTTGTGGGTCTGGCGGATGCAAAGGCGCAGGAACCGTGATCGCAGGGTCGAAGGAAACGCCGCAGAGGGGACCGAGCGAATTCACGCATGAAAACGACGCGCAAGGGCGCGTCGCAAAGTGGTACCAGCCTACAGCGCCGCGCGCTCATCAGACGTGCGAGGATCGCCGTAGCTGCTGTGCAGCCGCAGGGCGCGCCTCAGCGCGCGCGGGCTACTTTCTTCGGCGACGGCAGCAGACCTTCGCGCTGAAGCTTCTTGCGCGCCAGCTTGCGGGTGCGGCGGACAGCTTCTGCTTTTTCGCGGACGCGCTTTTCGGACGGTTTTTCGTAGGCGCTGCGCATCTTCATTTCGCGGAAGACGCCTTCACGCTGCATCTTCTTCTTGAGAACGCGAAGAGCCTGGTCGATGTTATTGTCCCTGACGAGTACCTGCAAAGTATATCCTTTCCGTTTTTATAGGATTGCTGATTGGGTTCTTTATTTCGGCGTCCTGATGTTCAAGGGTTTGAACCAGGGCTTGCCTTCGACCGATGCCGTCTGGCCGTGTTCCTGGACCGGCGAAGCCGTTTCCGAAGGATCGATGTCGTGTTCGAAGATTCGCCGTTCGAAGTTCTCCGTTCCGAACCGCACCCGATATTGCGCTTCCCCATGTTCGGCCGCGGGCAGGATGGACACGATGCGGCAGGTCCGGTCTGCAGCGGCCGTGCGCGTGAGATCGGCTCTCAGGACGACACTGTCGCCAACGCTGTAGGTGTTCCGGCCCATGGCCATCTCCTTCGTCCGTGCCACCCCGGGGGCGGCACAAGCAAAAAAGGCCGGGCGTTACCCCGACCTCCTCTTGAGCGCCGCGCGTCTTTACCAGACGCGCTGGGGCGCCCCGTCATTCAAACGCTCCCTGCCAGTACATCCGTGGTCAGCGGAGGCGAATGACGAATTTATGCGGCCCGCAGATTGTCTGCAGAGCTCTTGCCGGACTTGTTGTCGCGGACGATGTCGTAGGTAACCTTCTGGCCTTCTACGAGCGAACGCATTCCAGCGCGTTCAACGGCGGAGGCGTGCACGAATACGTCGGTGGCGCCATCGTCGGGCTGGATGAAGCCGAAGCCCTTGGTGCTGTTGAACCACTTTACGGTGCCTGAGTTCATAACGATTTCCTTTCAATCGCTAGAGTTCCCGGACGAATATCAGCCCGGTTTGATCGATATTGAGAGGAAATCTGACGAAGCGCTTCGGCGCGTAGACAAAGGTCACAAGCAAGTTTCGATGAGCTATATATAAACGCTGCTTCGAGATATGCAATGGATGAACCGAATTTAATTGTGCGAGGGACTCACCCCGTCCCGAAAATACGATCAAGCCGCTGATTTGAATCGCCAATAATATTTTAGAGAGATCGTCCGAGAACATTCGTGGAATACTCCGGTCGGCCGACGAGCTGAGGGTTTTCCGGCTTTTCGCTGTCACATCCCTGTAAAACACCCGCTCTATCCCTCGGCGCGATCTTTCTCCGACCGAGGGCAAATTCATGAAAACGCTTCTCCCTGCCGTCGCCGCAGCGCTCGTCGCCGGCCTCCTGTCCACTGCCGCTTTCGCGGAAAGCCTCGTGCTTTACACCAGCCAGCCGAACGAGGACGCGCAGGCGACGGTGGACGCGTTTCAGGCCGCGAATCCGGGTGTCGAGGTCGAGTGGGTGCGGGACGGGACGACGAAGATAATGGCCAAGCTGATGGCGGAGATCGAAGCGGGGAACCCGGTGGCGGACGTGCTTCTGATCGCCGACACGGTGACGATGCAACGGCTGAAGGAAACGGGATATCTGATGCCCTACAAATCTCCGGAAGCGGCGGCTTATGACGCCTCGCTCTTCGATGCCGAGGGCGCCTATTATTCGACGAAGATGATCACGACCGGCATCGTCTACAACGCTTCCGCTTCGATGAAGCCGGCCGGCTGGCAGGATCTTGCGAAACCCGAGGCCAAGGGTCTGGTCACCATGCCGAGCCCGCTCACCTCGGGTGCGGCGCTGATCCATGCCCAGACGCTTGCCGGCATCGACGGGCTCGGCTGGGACTATTACAAGGCGCTCGCCGAAAACGGCGCGACGGCCGCCGGCGGCAATGGCGGCGTATTGAAGGCGGTCGCGACCGGCGAGAAGGCGTATGGCATGGTGGTCGATTTCATGGCCATCCGCGAGAAGGCCAAGGGTGCGCCGGTGGAATTCGTCTTCCCGGCCGAGGGCGTTTCCGCCGTCACCGAGCCGGTCGCCATCCTGAAGACCGCAAGAAACCCGGAGACAGCAAAGAAATTCGTTGATTTCCTGCTCTCCGAGGAGGGCCAGCAAGTGGCGGTGAAAATGGGCTATATCCCGGCGCGCGACGGCATGGCCTTGCCGGAGGGCTTCCCGGCGCGCGAGACGATCAAGGTGCTGCCGGTCGATGCTGCCGAAGCCGTGAAGAACTCCGAGGCGGACCTGAAAACCTTCTCCGGCATTTTCGGTACCAACTGACCTCTCGATGCCGGACACTGACGAGATCGCCCGCAGCGGGCGCCGGATATCTTGCGCGCCGGCTGCCGACCGGAGTGCCGAGGGTGGTTCCGGCTTGAAAAAGCTGGAGCGCCCGCTGAGCGTTCTGTCGAAGGCGCGGTCCTGGCTGTGGCTTTGGTTCGCATTCGGCGGCGCGATGGACGAGGCGGCAGACCGGAGCAGGGAACCGAGCCGGGCTCCGCTACCGAAACCGCTGACGAGGACGCTGCGCGGCTTCGAGGTGCCGCCGTCGCCTTACGTGACGGAGGGTCGATCACCTAGAGCGAACTCCTCGAAGGCCGGGACGGGGTGGCGAGCGGCATATTTCCGGCTCCGTGGCCCGCGCATGTCTGCGGGCGGGGAGCCCGCATGGCTGCTGGCATTGGTGTTCGGCGCAGTCTTTCTGCTTTCGGCGCTGCCGCTGATCCGACTCGGATGGGCCGGTATCAAGGGCCTCGAAGGAGGCGAGGCGGTGGGGGTGCTCTTCGAGGCGGCGACCTTTGCGGCGCTCCGCAATACGCTGATCACGGCGGCCGGCGGCACGGCGATCTCGCTCTTCGTGGGGGCACTCTTCGCCTTTGTCGTGGCGCTTACGGACATCCGTGGCAAGCTTGCCTTGAGCTTCGCCTTCATGCTGCCGATGATGATCCCCCCACAGGTGACGGCGCTCGCCTGGGTGGAGATGTCGGGTCCATCGAGCCCCCTTCTCAAGACGCTGGGGCTTGCACCGCCGCTCGGCAGCCCTCAGCCACTCTATTCGCTTGCGGGGATCGCCTTGCTTCTCGGCGTACAGCATGCGCCGCTCGTCTTCCTGGCGATCAGGGCCGGACTTGCAGCGGCGCCCCGCGACGGGGTCGAGGCGGCGCGGCTTTGCGGCGCCTCGCCCTGGCGCGTCCTTCGCGACATCGTTCTGCCGCTTTCCTCTCCGGGGCTCATCGCCGGAGCGGCGATCGCCTTCGTATCCGGTATCGGCAATTTCGGTATCCCGGCGATACTCGGCATTCCCGCCTCGATCGAAACGCTGCCGACCTTGATCTTCAGCCGGTTTGCGAGTTTCGGTTCGTCCACCTTCGGCGAAATCGCGGTGCTTTCGACGCTGATCGCCCTGATTTCCGCCGCAGGGCTGCTTCTGCAGCAGCGAGCGCTCAAGCGCAGAGACTATCGCCTGATCGGCCTTGCCGGCGCGAGGGCCGCCTTCACGCTCGGGCGCATGCGGTTCGCCGCGGAGGCGCTGCTTTGGACAATCCTGGCGCTGCTGCTGGTCGCACCGCTCCTGGCGCTCGTCGCAAGTTCCCTCGTGCCGGCCTACGGCGTGCCGCTCAGTTTCGACACCATGACCTTGAACGCCTATGGGGAAATACTCTTCCGCCAGTCGATGACGTTGACGGCGCTCAAGAATTCCCTTTTCCTCGCCTCCGCCGCTGCAGTCGGCCTGCTTGCGGTCACCGTACCGGCCGGTTACCTGCTTGTGACGCGGCGCGGGCGGCTTGCCAGTCTTATGGCGATCCTGATCGAGATCCCCTATGCGCTGCCCGGTATCGTGCTCGCCGTCGCCTTCATCCTTGCCTTCGCGGCACCGCTGCCGCTGATCGGCGTTTCGATCTACGGTACGATCTGGATCATTCTTGCCGCCTATTTCTCCTCCTTCCTCGCCGTTAGCCTCAAGCCGGTGATGAGCGCCTTCCTGCAGATAGATCCCTCGCTCGAGGAGGCGGCGCGGCTTGCGGGCGCGGGGTTCCTGCGCCGCATGCGCGATGTGCTGCTGCCGCTTCTGGCGCCGGCCGCCGGCGCTTCGGTCATCCTCGTCTTCCTGATCGCGGCGAACGAATTGACCGTCTCGGCGCTCCTCTGGTCCGCCGGCACGCAGACGCTCGGCGTCGCAATCTTCAATCTCGACGACAGCGGCTCTTCCGATCTCGCCTCGGCGCTCTCGGTGCTCGTCGTCGTCATGGTCATCGGGCTGATGGCGGCGCTGGAATTCTTCGCGAAATATTTGCCGGAGGGCGTGCTGCCATGGCGCAACTGATCCTCAACCACCTGACCAAAAACTTCGGTGGAAAAGGTGTAGAGCAGGTGAGGCCGGCCGTTTCGAACGTGTCGCTGGCGCTGCGCAAGCAGGGATTTCTCGCGCTGCTCGGGCCTTCCGGCTGTGGCAAGACGACGGTGCTCCGGATGATCGCCGGCTTCGAGCAGCCGACGGACGGCTCGATCGAGTTCGGCGAGCGCCGGCTTTCGGATGCAGCCCGTGTGCTGCCGCCGGAGAAGCGCAACATGGCGATGGTATTCCAATCCTATGCGCTCTGGCCGCATATGACGGTGGCGGAGAATGTCGGCTACCCCTTGAAGGTCCGCGGCTTTTCCGGCGAGGCCTGGCGCAAGCGGGTAGGCGACGCGCTTTCGCTGGTGAAGCTTACCGATTTCGCCGATCGGCGGCCGGCTGTACTTTCCGGCGGCCAGCGGCAGCGTGTGGCGCTGGCGCGCTGCCTGGTCACGGAACCGGACGTGGTGCTGCTCGATGAGCCGCTCGCCAATCTCGATCAGCATTTGAGGAAGTCGATGGAGGAGACCTTCCGCGCCTTTCACGAGCGCTCCGGCGCCACGATGATCTATGTGACTCACGACCAGGCCGAGGCGATGGCGCTTGCGACCGACGTCGCGGTGATGTCGGAAGGCAAGCTTCTTCAGGTGGCGCCGCCGGCGGATATCTATGCGCGGCCTGAGGGTCGGGTGGTGGGGGGTCTGATCGGTCGCGGCGCGATCGTGCGGTTGAATTTGCCGGAGGGAGCGGGGCGTGCGCTCGACTGGCCGCTCCTCCGCGCTGCGCTTGCCGACAGGCACGGCGGCAAAGGGCATGCAGGCGAACCGCATGCAGGCGAGGGGCCGCTTTGCGACGTGCTCATTCGTCCGGAGCAGGTTCATCGGGATGGCGAAGGCATCCCGATGCGGGTTCTCTCCTCGGTCTTCGAGGGCGAACGCTCCGCACTCACACTCGCGCTGCCCGACGGGCAAAGCCTCAAAGCCTATAGCAGCGTGCCGCTCTGCGACGGTGCTCGCGTTCCTTTCGTCGTGCGTGGAGGCTGGCGGCTTTAGACAAAGCTTGCGGCGACAGGCGGCTTTGCGGGCCGGAACCAGCCTTGGCCTTGCACGTTCCACCGTGCAGCACGACAATAGCGGCGGCTAAAGATCGAGCGGATCCGGCGGCCGGTAACAGAAGGAGGCGGCACGCAGATGTATGTCATGGCTCTTGCGACGGATTACGACGGTACACTGGCCGATTACGGTGCCGTCCGTCCGGAAACTCTGGAGACCTTGAAGAGGCTGAAGGAGAGCGGGCGCAAGCTTCTGCTCGTGACCGGGCGCGAACTGCCGGACCTCAAGAGCGTATTTCCCGAAATCGATGTGTTCGACAAGGTCGTCGTCGAGAACGGTGCGCTGCTCTATACGCCGGAAACCGGCGAGGAGCGGCTGCTTGCACCCTCGCCGCCGGAGGCCTTCATCGAGCGCCTCAAGGAGAAGGGCGTCGACAGGATGTCGGTCGGCCGTTCCATCGTCGCCACCTGGGAGCCGTTCCAGACAGCCGCGCTCGAAGCGATCAACGAGCTCGGCCTCGAACTCGAGATCATCTTCAACAAGGGCGCCGTCATGGTGCTCCCGACGGGTGTGAACAAGGCCACGGGGCTGAAGGCGGCCCTGAAGGAGATGGGGCTTTCCTTTCTCAACGTGGTGGGGGTGGGCGATGCCGAGAACGATCACGCGCTTTTGAGGATGTGCGGCTGCGGAGCCGCCGTGGCCAACGCCTTGCCGGCGCTCAAGGAGACGGCCGACGTGATCCTCGAGGGTGTGCGCGGGGCCGGCGTCGAGCAACTGATGAACCGGATCATGGAGTCCGATTATGCGTTGTGCGCGAGTGCCCGCCACCAGGTGCCGATCGGTGAGGATGACGAAGGGCCGGTGGAGATCGGACCGCAAGACGTGCTGCTGATAGCGGGGAGTTCCGGCATCGGCAAGTCGAGACTGGCGACCGCCCTTGCGGAGCGATTACGGGAACGGCGCTTCCAGCTCTGCATATTCGATCCGGAGGGCGACTATGAGGGGCTTGAAGGCGCGGTGACCGTGGGGAACGGGTCTGTCGCGCCTACGGGCAGGGAGGTGCTGGAGCTCCTGGCCAATCCGGACGATAACGTCGTCGTCAGCGCAACAGGCGTCGAGCCCAACGACCGGCCCGAGTTCTTCGCCGGCCTGATGCCCGACTTGTCGGCTCTGCGTGCCAAGACCGGCAGGCCGCACTGGCTGATTATCGACGAGGCCCATCATCTCATGCCCGCAGCGCGCGACAGTGCCTCGCTCGCGCTTTCCGACGACCGCTCCGGCATGATCATGATCACGGTCCACCCGGACTCCGTCTCGCCCGATGCTCTCAAGGAGATCACTGCGGTCGCAGCGCTCGGTCCCAAGGCGCGCGACGTAATCGCGACGGTTTGCTCCGTCTTGGGTGAGGCGCTGCCGGACGGGCTGGATGCTGCTTTCGGGGAAGACGAGGTTCTTTTCTGGCGGCGCACGCCGCCCGCGCCGGTTCGGCGGATCAAGAGCGAGCAACCTCGGGAAGCCCGCAAGCGGCATACGCGCAAATATGCGGAGGGCCGGTTGGGCGAGGAGGCAAGCTTCTATTTCCGCGGTCCGAAGAACGAGATGAATTTGCGCGCCCACAATCTGACGATGTTTCTGCAGATCGCCGAAGGCATAGACGACGCGACCTGGGAGCACCATCTGCGCCACGGCGATTACTCGAAGTGGTTCGAGGAACACATCGGCGACGAGGAGTTGGCCGAGGAGGCTGCGGGCATAGAAGAGGATCGTTCGCTCTCGCCTGCCGAAAGCCGGCAGAGGCTGGCCGAGGCGGTGCGCCGGCGCTACACCGCGCCCGCATCCGAAGCGGGTTGAGCCGGCGCCCGCGGCGGGCGTTGAAGAGACGTCTCTTTACTTTTTCGGCTTCTGCTTCGAGGCGGCGCTGCGGCCGTCGGAGCTTTTCGAACGTTCGTCGAACCGATCGGCGCCTTTTCTAAGGTCCGATCCCTTTTGTGCTTCGGTCTTTTTCTCTTCCTTGGCGGCGCTTTTGTGCAGGCCGGTGCTGGATTGCTTGCCCTTCGCCGTCGGGGCTTGTTCGGTACCCATGGCAGCCATTCCTCCTTGCGCGAAACCCAGATTGAACGTGCCCGGATATTTCTTTGTTCCCCTGCCGACGAAGGTAGTTGTGGACTGCCATGATTTTGTCGCTCTTGCCTTCTCTGTGGCTTTTTTGAATTCCTAGAATGAAGGCGCCTGATTCGCGCCGCACCGCATTCGCTCTCCGTGTTCCGAGTTTTCGGGCGGCCGGGGAACTGCCCAAGGAGAAGAACCATGACGGAATACAAGAAGCCGATCATTACCGAGATGCGCCCGAAGATCACGGTCATCGGCGTCGGTGGCGGCGGCGGCAACGCGATCAACAACATGATCGCCGAAAACCTGCAGGGCGTCGATTTCATCGCCGCGAACACGGACGCGCAGGCGCTGGCGACGTCGAAGGCGGAGCGGCGGATCCAGCTGGGCGCTGCCATCACCGAGGGTCTCGGCGCCGGTTCGGTGCCCGACATCGGCAATGCGGCCGCGCAGGAATCGATCGACGAGATCATGGACCACCTCGGCGGCACGCATATGTGCTTCGTCACGGCAGGCATGGGCGGCGGAACCGGTACGGGAGCGGCGCCGGTGATCGCGGAAGCGGCGCGGCGGGCCGGGATCCTGACGGTTGCGGTCGTCACCAAGCCCTTCAGCTTCGAGGGACAGCGGCGCATGCAGACGGCGGAGCTCGGCGTCGAGCGGCTGCGGGAGAGTGCAGACACGGTCATCGTCATCCCCAACCAGAACCTCTTTCGCATCGCCGATGCCAAGACGACCTTCGCCGACGCATTCATGATTGCCGACCGGGTCCTCTATTCGGGCGTCAGCTGCATCACCGACCTGATCGTCAAGGAGGGGCTGATGAATCTCGACTTCGCCGACGTCAAGACGGTGATGAAGGGCATGGGCCGGGCGATGATGGGCACGGGCGAAGCGACCGGCGAGAACCGCGCGATGCTGGCGGCGGAAGCGGCGATCGCCAACCCGCTGCTCGACGAAGTCTCCATGCGCGGTGCCAAAGGCGTGCTCGTGTCGATCTCCGGCGGAATGGACATGACGCTTTTCGAGGTGGACGAGGCGGCGACCCGCATCCGCGAGGAAGTTTACGACGAAGCCGACATCGTCGTCGGTGCGATCTTCGACCGGAGCCTGGACGGCACTTTCCGCGTGTCCGTCGTCGCGACCGGCCTCGACAGCAACCGCGGAACTCAGGCGACGGCGCCGGAGGCCATGAACGGCCAGGCGGCCGCCGCTCCTTCGCGCACGCTGCAATAGGATAGGGCGACCCGGCGGATACCCCCGTACGGGGGAGATGTCACGAAAGTGACGAACGGGGGCGGGGTTTCAGGGAACACAACCCTGCTGCAGTTTGCCCCTCACGCTGGCCCTCTACCCGCAAGGGGGGAGAGGGGACGTGCACCACGTGGGCGATTTTATTTGCGGTTACGCTGTGGTGGACAGGCGCCGCCGCATGTCCCTTCGAGCGGGCCATTCGGCAGCAGCTGGATATCAGTCAGGCAGGCCGGCGCGGCGCAGATCGCTGACGAAACGGGCGATGAAATCTTCCGGCATGACCGGCACGCTGCCGAAGTAGAATTCGGCGCGGGCCGTTTTCACGGTCATGTCCGGGCGACGGCGAAGAAGGTTCGCCACGGCCGAACTGGTTTCGTCGGTCCGGTCGATGGCGCCGAGCGAGGCCGCCAGGACCATTGCCGGCCAGAAGGTGGCGTTCTCCTGGCGCAGGGAGGCACGGGCCGCTTCGGCGGCTTGCGCGAAGCGACCCGACTGATAGTGGGCGATAGCCACCATATTGTAAAAGGTCCACAGATGCGGATCGCGGGGGCTCAACCGGAAGGCTTCGTTGATCGCGGCAATGCCCTCCTCCGGGCGGCCGACATAGCAAAGCGCTTGCCCGAGGGCGAAGTGGCCCTGGGCGAAGCTTGCATCGAGCCTCAGCGCATTCCGCAGGTGGTCTATGCCCCGCTGCGGCTGCCCGCCGAGCGCCCGTGCCCGGCCGAGGGCAAGATGGGCGGCCGGCTCACGGTCGTCGAGCGCGATTGCGCGTTCCGCGAGCGCCGTCGCGTCGGCGATCCGGTCGGCCCGCTCTTCCAGGGGGCCGTACCAGCCGAGCTGTATATGGACATAGGCAAGCCGCGCATGGGCCTGGGCAAAGGCGGGCTCGAGATCGACCGCCCGCTCGAAGAGCGTCTTGGATATCCTCAGATTTTCCAGATCGAACTTGTAAAGATGCCATAGCGCCTTCAGGTAAATGTTCCAGGCATCCATGTCCGTCGCGGTGTGGCCGCGCAGCGCAGCGAATTCGATGAAGCCGAGTTCCGGCTCCACGGTGCCGGTGATCTGCCCCGCGATCTCGTCCTGGAGCACGAAAACATCGTCCAGCATGCGGTCGTAGCGTTCTGCCCAGAGCAGCATGCCGGTTTCGCCGCTCAGCAATTGCGCCGTGATGCGGATGCGGTTGGCCGCGCGACGTATGCTGCCCTCGATCACGTATTTGACACCCAGGTCTTCCGCCACTCTCCTTGCGTCGACCGCCTTCCCCTTGAAGGTGAAGGAGGAGTTGCGAGCGACGACGCGCAGCCACCGGCATCGGGCGAGCGTGGTGATCAACTCCTCGGTAAAGCCGTCGGAGAAATGTTCCTGTTCGTCGGCGCTCGAAAGATTCACGAAGGGCAGGACTGCGATCGATGGGCGCTTCTTACCGGGCAGGGGGTCGGTTTGCGCCGGCGCCGGCGGCACTTCCCCTGCCGCGCCGCCCGGCTGCCAGCGCCAGGCGCGCAGCGGACCGGGAAGATCGGCAAATGTCCTGCAGCCGATTTCGGTCAAGGGGAAATCCACCTTCAAGCCGATCTGGTCATAAACCTGCTGCGACACGCACACGCCGCCGGGCGGCGCCATTTCCTGCAGGTGCTCGGCAACGGCAATGCCTTCGCCATGGATGTCGCCATCGTCAGCGACGATGTCGCCGAGATGGACGCCGATGCGCAACTTCAGACGCTCCGCTTCGGCGCCTCCGGCGTGATCATGCATCGTTCGCTGGATCGCGACCGCGCAGGCGACCGCATCGAGAACGCTTGCGAATTCCGCGAGCGTCCCGTCTCCCGCCTGCTTGACGATCCTTCCGCCATGGGCCGCGACCAAAGGTAGAATGAAGGCATCACGGCATTGCTTGACCGCCCGGTACGTGCCTGCTTCATCCAGCCCCATCAGCCGGCTATAGCCGACGACGTCCGCGTCCATGATCGCTGCCAGCCGCCTCATGCCGTCCGTCTCCCGGCGATGTCGTGAGCGAAAATACCGATCGGTTGAACATGTGTGAGCGGTAATTCGTGCGTACTTTCCGGTCCGCTCCAAAGAGCCGCGGACGCCATGAAAAATCGCATTGCGATCGCCTCGAGTGGGAGAGTAGCAATGGGGAAGCGGCAAGTCTATCGGGGCGAAGACCGCTATCTACGGCTGACGCGCCAGATGACATTGCCGACATCGTCGGCGACGAGCAGGGCGCCCTGCTCGTCGATCGCAACGCCGACCGGCCGGCCCATCGCCTTCCCGCTCCGGCTGACAAAGCCGGCGAGGACGTCTCTCGGTCGGCCGTTCGGCTTGCCCTTGGCAAAGGGAACGAAGATCACCTTATATCCGCTGTGGACGCTGCGGTTCCAGGAGCCGTGCTGGCCTACGAAGGCACCGTTGGCATAGGCGCGCCCGAGCGATGCGCCTTCGGAGAATGTCAGCCCCAGCGAAGCGGTGTGCGAACCAAGAGCGTAGTCGGGTTTTACCGCCTTCGCCACGAGATCCGGGCGCGGCGGCTTGACGCGCGTATCGACATTCTGACCGAAGTAGCTGTAGGGCCAGCCATAGAAGGCGCCGTCCCTGACGGAGGTCATGTAGTCCGGAACGAGATCGTCGCCGAGCTCGTCACGCTCGTTGACGGCGACCCAGAGCTCGCCGCTTTCCGGGTTCCAGGACAGGCCGTTGGGATTGCGCAGGCCCGAAGCGAAGACCCGGGTGCGGCGGCTTGCCTTGTCCACCTCCAGAACGGCCGCGCGATATTTTTCCGCAGCCATGCCGTTTTCCCCGACATTGCTGTTGGAGCCGACGGTGACATAGAGCTTTCGTCCGTCCGGGCTCGCGATCACGTCTTTCGTCCAATGGTGATTGAGATTTCCCGACGGCAGGTCGATGATCTTTTCCGGCGTGCCCAGGCGAGTCTGACCGCGGGAATAGGGGAATGCGACGAGCGCGTCGGTATTGGCGACATAGAGCTTGCCCTTGGAAAGCGTCATGCCGAAGGGAGAATTGAGGCCTTCCGCGAAGGTTCTGCGAAGATCGGCGATACCGTCGCCGTCGGTATCGCGCAGAAGCGTGATCCGGTTGGCGCTTGGCGGTGCGGCACCCGCTCGTTTCATCGCCAGCTTCATGAATGCCTTTTTGAGGCTGAAGCCTTCGTCGTGCTTGGCCGGTGCATTGGTTTCGGCCACCAGCACGTCGCCGTTCGGCAGTACATGCAGCCAGCGCGGGTGATCGAGGCCCGCAGCGAAGGCGTTCACCTTCAGCCCTTTTGCGGGTGTCGGCGTGGCGCCTTCCTGCCAGCCTTTTGCGTCGGCGATGTTGACGGTCGGGATCACCGTGGGGTTCGGCTTCGGCAAAGTCGGATTCGGGCCGTAGCCGACCAGGCCCGTCGTGCGAGCCGCATTTCGGGCCGAAACGCCGGCGCAGCCGGCCATAAGCGCACCGGCCATGGTGATGACGATCAGGTTTCGCGGAACGGTAGTCATGCCATGCCCTCCCGAAGAGATCGGCCGCTCTCGCAGTGAGACAGAACGCTGTGCCATACTATTCCCTTCCGCATCCGACCGGCAGCGTTCTCCGCTCGTTCCCTGCAATCTTTGCGAGGGGCGCATTCGGGAGTATTCTCCCCTGCAGCAAGAAAAAAATCGGGGCGCAGCGCGTCTCCAGACGATGCTTGTGCCTCTTCAGCGATTGTGAATGCCCGCGAAAAAGTCCGCTCCCAAAAGGGGAGGGAGTTCGCGCGCAGCCTTGGGAGGAAAGCATGAAACACAAAGCCGAAAGCGGGGGGCCATCGCGCCGCAAATTTCTCCGCGGCGCCGCAGCGGCCGGGGCGGCCTTGGCTGCAGCGCCGAGCATCGTGAGGGCACAAGGGCCGGTGAGCATGCGCTGGCAAAGCACGTGGCCGTCCAAGGACATCTTTCACGAGTTCGCGCTCGACTTCGCAAAGAAGGTCAACGATATGACTGGTGGCGACCTCAAGATAGAGGTGCTTCCGGCCGGTGCCGTCGTGCCGGCATTCGGACTGCTCGACGCGGTTTCCGAAGGAACGCTCGATGGGGGCCACGGCGTGATGGTCTATCACTACGGCAAGCAGACTGCGCTGGCGCTGTGGGGATCGGGGCCCGGCTTCGCCATGGACGCCAACATGATGCTGGCCTGGCACAAATACGGCGGCGGCAGGGACCTGCTCGCCAAGCTTTACGAGTCGATCGGCGCCAATGTCGTGTCGTTTCCCTACGGGCCCATGCCGACACAGCCGCTGGGCTGGTTCAAGAAGCCAGTCGCCAAGGCCGAGGACCTGCAGGGATTGAAGTTCCGCACCGTCGGTATCTCGATCGATGTGTTCACAGGGCTCGGCGCAGCGGTCAACGCCTTGCCGGGAGGCGAGATCGTCGCCGCACTCGACCGCGGTCTGCTCGACGCGGCGGAATTCAACAATGCCTCATCCGATCGCCTGCTCGGCTTTCCCGACGTTTCCAAGGTGTGCATGCTGCAGGGCTATCATCAGAATGCCGAGACATTCGAGATCCTGTTCAACAAAGGAAAGTTCGACGGCCTGCCGGACCAGATGAAGGCAATCATAACCAATGCGGTGGACGCGGCGTCGGCGGACATGGCCTGGAAAGCGATCGACCGCTACTCCACGGACTATCGCGAGATGCAGACGGCCGATCAGGTCAAGTTCTACAAGACGCCCGAAGCAATCCTCAAGCGGCAACTCGAAGTCTATGACGAGGTGGTGAAGAAGAAGTCGGCGGAAAATCCGGTGTTCAAGGAGGTTCTGCAGTCCCAGATCGCCTTTGCCGAACGCGCGACACGCTGGGAGCAGGATACCGTCGTCAACCGGCGGATGGCCTTCGACCACTATTTCGGGCGAGACGGGGTCGCCAAGTCGCTCTGACTTCATCCGATCCAGTACATCACCGGCGCGGGGCCGGTGACGTACGGTCAGGACCTGGCCATCCCGGGGGTGCGCGTGAACGTTCAGCATCTGCTCATGAGGATCGACGCCATCAGCGTCTGGACCGGCAAGGCGGCGGCGTGGCTGATCATCGGTCTGATGATGCTGGTCTGCGGTGAAGTCTTCAAACGCTATATCCTGAACATGCCGACCGCATGGATCTTCGATGCCAGCAACATGCTCTACGGCAGCCTCTTCATGCTGGCGGGCGCCTATGCCCTGGCGCAGAACGCGCATGTGCGCGGTGATTTCATCTACAGTTCGTTGAAGCCGCGCACACAGGCGGCGTTGGACCTCATCCTTTACATCTTCTTCTTCCTGCCCGGAATCGCCGCCCTCATCTATGCAGGCTACGACTATGCCGCATTGTCATGGCGGATCGGCGAGCACTCGACGGTGACCGCCGAAGGGCCGCCGATCTATTACTTCAAGACGGTCATTCCGATCGCAGGCGCGCTCGTCATCCTTCAGGGACTGGCGGAGATCCTGCGCTGCATCGTCTGTCTTAGAACCGGGGTGTGGCCGGCGCGGCTGAAGGACGTCGAAGAGATCGACGTCGTCGCCGAGCAGCTTGCCCATAGCGAGCATCTGGACGAGGAAACGCGTGAAGCTGCCATCGAACGCGCGCAGGATATCGACAGGGCGGCCCGGCAGCGCGGCCTCGGAGGGGGAGAGCGGTGAGTGAACCTTTTCTTGGCTTGACGATGCTGGGCCTCATCGTGGTCGTGATCATGATGGGATTTCCGACGGCCTTCACCCTCATGGGTCTCGGAATGCTGTTCGGCTTCTACGCCTTCTACAATCCGGTGGAACCCTGGATCGACAATCGCGTCTTCGATCTCATGGTCCAGCGCACCTACGGCGCCATGACCAATGACGTGCTGATCTCCATCCCGCTTTTCGTGCTGATGGGCTACGTGATGGAGCGCGGCGCGCTGGTCGACAAGATGTTCTACAGCATCCAGCTGTCATTCCGGCGCGTTCCGGCATCGCTCGCGGTGACAACGCTCATCGTCTGCACCTTCTGGGGCATCGCCAGCGGCCTCGTCGGCGCCGTGGTTGTGCTGATGGGGGTGATCGCCATGAACCCGATGCTTCGGGCCGGTTACGATGTGAAGCTTGCCTCGGGCGTCATTACCGCCGGAGGCACGCTGGGCATCCTGATCCCTCCTTCGGTGATGATCATCGTCTATGCGGCCGTCGCCGGCCAGTCGGTGGTCAAGCTTTATGCGGCGACGATGTTTCCCGGCTTCTTTCTGGCGCTCCTCTATCTCGCCTATGTCCTCGGCTGGGCGATGCTCAATCCGAAGATCGCTCCGAGCCTGCCCGAGGAACAGACGCGCGTCCCGGTGCCGCCATGGATGAAGCATTTCGCAGAGGTCTATTCACCCAACATGCTCGCCGGTCTTCTCGCAGCGCTCGTCTCGCCATCACGCGCGCTCGGGATCAAAGGGGAAGAGGGACGGCTCACCTATTGGAAACTCGTCAAGAACCTTGCTGCGGCGCTCTTCCCGCTTCTGCTGACGGCGTCCACGCTCTGGCTTCTCTGGTGGTATGTCGTCATTCATCAACAGGCGGCCGCGACCGAAGCACCGGAGGGGCTGGAAGAGCTCGGCGCGCCGGTAGCCGATGCCGGGCCTGCAGCGGCTGGCGGCCCTGCGACGAGCTTCTACGTCTGGTTCGGCCTTGCCGCCGCAATCGCCGTCTTCGCGCTGCTGCGCTACTACCGCAACATGACGGCGGAACGGCTGCAGGTGGTGAAGCTCCTCGTTTCCTCCGTCATGCCGCTCGCAATCCTCACGGTGGTGGTGCTCGGGGTGATCCTGTTCGGCATAACCACCGCGACGGAATCCGCCGCCGTCGGCGCGGCCGGTGCCTTCCTGCTGGCGCTCCAGGCGCGGACTCTCGACTGGCAGCGCACCAAGGAGGCGGTGTTCCTGACCGCGAAGACGACCGCCATGGTCTGCTGGCTCTTCGTCGGGTCGGCGCTTTTCTCCGCCGTTTTCGCGATCCTCGGCGGACAGGCGCTGGTGGAGCAATGGGTTCTCGCGCTGGATCTCACGCCGGTGCAGTTCATGATCCTGTCTCAGGCGATCATCTTCATTCTCGGCTGGCCGCTCGAATGGACCGAGATCATCATCATCTTCGTGCCGATCTTTCTGCCGATGCTCCACCATTTCGACATCGACCCGATCCTCTGGGGCGTGCTCGTCTTCGTCAATTTGCAGGCTGCGTTCCTGTCCCCGCCGGTTGCGATGTCGGCCTACTATCTCAAGGGCGTGTCGCCGCCGCAGGTTACCCTCAACCAGATATTCGCGGGCATGATGCCTTACATGCTCATCGTCATTCTCTGCATGATCATGATGTATATCTGGCCGGGCATGACGCTCTGGCTGCCCGAATATCTCTATGGCTGACGCGCTTGCTGCGGCGTTGAACGGCGCCGCGGAAATGACCCGGCGCCAGGAGCGCCCATACAAAACCAGGGCCCGCCGTCAGCGAGCGGGTCCTGGTAAATTGCGGCGAAAATTTCAATCTCTCTATTTTCCCGGCGGCAATATCACACCCGGCTGCCAGACGCCCCGGGCATATCCATCACTCTCCGCCCGGGGGCTGCCGCGAGCTCGACCGGGTAAATCCTCGCAATCGGCGTTCACCCCGAAGGGAGCTCCGATCTAAATTGCTACTGAAATCATTTCCCTGATTGCACCGTTATTTTTGACGAGATCGGTGGCCTTGGTCCAGTAACTTTTCAGGGCGATTTGTTACGAACTACGACCGATTCTTGCGCAGGAGGCGGCTTGGAGAGCGGTACAACCGAGCGCTTCCTGTAAAGATTTCATAAAAGCCGAACGTGTTTGGTAACGATCTTAAAATTAGTTGATGCTTATGTGTTGCGGTGGGGCTGCTGAGAGGGAAGGCTATGAGGGCCGCGACGTTCCGCCTGCATCTGAGAAGATTGGTGCGCGACAGGAGCGGCAACTTCGCCGTTCTGGGCGCGATCGCTTTCGTTCCGATCATCGGCGCGGCTGCGCTGGCGATCGACTTCGCCGGGGCTTACCTGGAGGCGGAGAAAATCCAGAGCGCTCTCGATGCGGCCGCGCTCGGCTCGGTCCGCGCCTATGGCGAGGGCGCGACCGAGGACGACGCCTACGCCGCGGCGCAAAAGTTCTTCTGGAGCAATTATGCGCTGCCGCAGGAGAGCGTCGTCGACGCGCTGGCCGTCGCCACGGAGCCGTCCACGCAGGCGCTGTCCGTAAAGTTCACGCGCAATGTGAATGAAGATACCGCTACCGCCGAGTTCGTGCTGGACCACAAGCCGCTCTTCCTCGAGCGCCTGCCGCTGCAGATCCGGCGCCTGGCGATTGCCGCGCGCGCCTCCGGGGCGGAGGCCTGCATTCTTGCGCTTCATCACACGGCAGACCGGGCATTCGAGGTCAGCGGCAGCGCAATTGCCGATCTGACGGGATGCGCGGTCCTTTCGAACTCCGACGACGATCAGTCGGTCTATATCGGCGGCTCAGGCAAGCTCAAAGCCGAGTGTCTTTACGCGGCGGGCGGCATCTACAGCTCGCCGCAGGCGGTACAGCTCGCCTGCGAGGCCGCCGTGGAGGGATCGCCGCGCATACCCGATCCATTTGCGAGCAAGGTGCTCCCCAGGCCTTCGGGCTGGACGGATCTTTCCGGCTGCGGTCAGGCCTACGTCGCCGGAGGCGGCGGCAACGGCGATTGCAACGGCACCGGAAAGACACCGAAAAATGCCGACGGCTATGTGGTGACGCTGAAACCCGGTACCTACGGAGGCCTGGATCTGAAAGGAGCAGTCGCACTCCAGGCGGGCAATTACATCATCGACGGCGGCCGGCTCGAACTCGGCAGCCAGACGGTCGTCAGCGGTCAGGGCGTGACCTTTTTCCTGATCAACGATGCGGAACTCAGGATCAATGGAGGCGCCACCTTCAATATCTCGCCTTCGCTCGAGGGCAGTTGGGCCGGCTTCTCGATCGTTGCAGAGCACGGCAACACCGCACCAGCCGTCATCAACGGCAACAGCAAATCCTCGCTGACAGGGATCCTCTATTTGCCCGACGCCGGCGAGCTCCAATATGCCGGCAACGGCACGACCAGCGGTGAGTGCATCAGATTGATCGCACAGGAGATCACGCTGATCGGCAACAGTACTTTCAAGATGGATTGCAGCAAGGAGCTTGCCAATACCCATTTCAATTATCCGGGCGCCATTCGTCTGGTGCGCTGATCCTGAAAGCAGCGACGCCAGGCCGCCATGCTGGCCGCCGGGGCGGGATAAGGGTCAACAGCCGCCGACCGATAGGCAAAAACGCGCCAATTTCGGGCCACAGTAGCGAATTGGCGAAGAAATCGACGCCAATTGCGCAAGTCAAGCGGTCTTTGCCACAATTTCGCTTCACCTAGCCGGCAAGTTTTCGCCTGCTGACCACCGGCTGGCAGGGGAATTTCGAACTCTCGCAAAGCGAACGCCATCAGGTTGGGGGCACGGCCATTGCAATTCGCGGGCCGGCTGCAACACCGCGCTGAAAATCCATATTCGGTTTTCGGAGACGGTCATGTGCAGCCTCAAAGCGCTAGAGAGTCCTTTGTGCTTTGTGCCGAAGGCGTAGTGCAGCCTTGACGGCTGCCGACACGGTACCGCTCACGGGCGGACCGTGCAGCGATCCAGGCATGCGGCCTTGGCGCCTTTAACGGGCGCTGGGCGCGGCCGTTGCTGCACGCCTCGGTGGAGGACGCTCTAGCCCTTTGATTCCGGAGCCATCTTCATCTGCGATCGGGACGCATTCCCGAATGCGGAGCGGCTCGGCGCGTGCATATGCGCGTCTGCGGAAGGGGCGAACTTCTTGCGATGGACGGAGACGAAGAGGCAGGCGAAGGCCGGCATGACGCCGTCCGCGCCGGCTGCATCTTTTGGATCGAAGTCAATCCGGAAGATGCGGCAAAACCAGGTGCTACGGCGACTTTGCGTCTTATTGGACGCGCAGCGCCGTGAGGGAGACCAACTCATGAAGGTTGTCGCGCTTCTGACTGCAGCATTTCTTGCGCTTACGTCACCCGACACCGCATCAGCGGGAATGCTCACCCAGGCCCAGCAATATGCCGGGCTGCACGAGGTGAAGAACAACAGGCGCCTGCGCGCCGCTCTCGGCATCAATCCGGCTCGTACGCCCTGGTGCGGCCATTTCATGGGGATGGTCGCCCGGAAATCCGGCCGGCAGCCACCGAAGAGCTATGGCATCGCCCGCTCGTGGCTGAGGTTCGGTGCGCCCGTCAAGCTGTCCTACGCAAAGCCGGGCGACGTCGTCGTCGTCAGAGCCGGACGGAGCTATCACGTCGGCGTCCTGTCGCAGATGTCCAAATCGACCGCACGTCTTATCGGCGGCAACCAGTCGGGTCGCGTGCAGTTGTCCTATTTCAGCCGGGCCCAGGTGGTGGCGGTAAGACGATAGCGGCCAAGGCCGCGCACGGGCTCATCGCAAGGTTCCCGGCGGACGGCGACGCCGCGGAGGGCTCGCGCGCGGCACAATCTGCAGCTTTACACTCTTGCTCGTCCCGCTCTAATCTCCGCGGCAATTCAATGTGGAATTGCCCCTGATGTCGCTTCGCCTTGCCACCTTCAATATCGAAAACCTCATGAGCCGCTTCGATTTTTCCGGCTTTCGCAACCAGCTCAAGCAGGATCGGGTGTTGCGGCTCTTCGAGGTTCGCAGCGAGGCGGAATACCAGCGTCTGGAAGAGGCACGCACGATCGCGCATACGGACGACACCCGGCAGATGTCGGCGCTGGCGATTGCCGATTGCGACGCCGATATTCTCTGCCTGCAGGAGGCCGACAACATGGCGGCGCTGCAGGCCTTCGAATATGGCTATCTGTTTCGCATGGCCGGCAACGGCTATCGCCAGAAATATCTGATCGAAGGCAACGACTCCCGCGGCATAGATGTCGCCGTGCTGATGCGGGAGGAGACTCGCGACGGCCAGAAGATCGAGTGCCTGGAGGTAAAGAGCCACGCTGCGCTCACCTATGAGGATCTCGACCTTTTCAACGACGAACTGGCACTTACGAACCGGCCCCGCGACCGCATCTTCAAACGCGATTGCCTCGAATTGGACGTGAGAATCGGCGGGAGGCCGCTGACCCTCTATGTGGTGCATCTCAAGTCCATGGGGCCGGCGCGCGAAGGTCTCGACGGCCGGCAGGCGACGATGGCCGTGCGTGTCGCGGAGGTGAAGGCCGTGCGCCATATTATCGAACGCCGCTTCGGCCGCGGACATACGGCCGACAAAGTCTTCGCCATCTGTGGCGATATGAATGACTATCAGGAGAAGGTGAAGGTGCTGGGCGACCGGCGCAACGGCTATGAATTTGTGCCGCATGAGGAAACGACGAGCGCGCTCGACATCCTCAGTCATGACGGTTTTGTCGAAAATCCCAATCTGCGCCGGCCGGTCCTCGACCGCTGGACGCTCTTCCACAGCAGGGGGCCGGAAGATCGGCATCTCTGCCAGCTCGACTATATCTGGCTGTCGCCGGAGCTGGCGCGCCGCAACGCGGCCCGGCTGCCTGAAATCATCCGTTCCGGGCAGCCCTATCGCACGATCTTTCCCGCAGGGCAGGAGGTCGAGCGTTATCCGCGCACCGGCTGGGACCGTCCGAAAGCCTCCGACCATTGCCCTGTTGTAATGACCTTGGATATTTGAAGATGACCTTACTGGAAACCAGCCAGGGGCAATGGCCTCTCGACGGGACGATCTTCCCGGTCTCGGACATCGATATAGAGGTCTCGCCCGAGCCCCATCCGTTCCATCTGGCAGAGGCGGATCGGGCGCGCGAAAGCTGGCAGCGGGAAATCGCCGCGAACCCACACCTTTTCGACGGCCGGATGGTACTGCAGAGGTCGGTCCGGATCACGGACGGGCGCATCAGCGCGCGGGCCCATATCGTTCCCTATTCGACCTTTCTCTGGTGGCGGAAAACGAGGGCAGCGGGCGCGAGCCATATCTTCGGCATGCCGATGCTCGTCTCTTCGGACGGCGCTTTGATCGCCATCCGCATGGGTGCGCACACGGCCAATCCGGGCCGGGTCTATAGCCCCGGCGGTTCGCTGGAGCCGGAGGACATCATCGACGGGCGCTGCGACGTCGCGCGCAACATCGCGCGCGAGGTCATGGAGGAAACCGGCATCTCGCTTTCCGAGGCGATCGCAGAACCGGGCTGGCACGCCATCCGCATGGATGGCACCCTTACCGTTTTCCGCGTTTTCCGATTGGCGGCCACGGCGGAGGAAATCCTTGCGCGGGTGGCGGCGCATGTTGCTGCCGATCCCCATCCCGAGATCGACGAGGCGGTGGCGATCCGGGGGCCAGAGCCGACCGCACATAATTATCCGCCGTTCATTCCACCCATACTTGAATGGCTTTTTGCGCGTAGCCGCAGGCAGCAGATGGCGTGAAGGAACGTCGCCGCGGGCATTTTGCCTTGCCGCCGGGCCGCTGGCGTTGCAAGGTCGCGAGCGGTGCGGCACAGCAGAGTTTTGACCCGACGTCGCGGCGTCGGCAGACGGGATCTTCGTAATACCGCGCTACCCGGACCTAATCCACAACGACCCGGACCAATAAGGGGACATGTATGGCACGGCGTTACGCGATCTACGATGTCTTCACCGAGAAACGGCTGGCGGGCAACCCTCTTGCAGTGGTGTTCGAGGCCGAGGGGCTTGCCGAGGAAGCCATGCAGGCGATCGCCCAGGAGTTCAACCTTTCCGAAACGGTTTTCATCCTGCGGCCCGGCAACGTCGCCCATTCCGCCCGGCTTCGGATATTCACGCCGGCACACGAACTGCCCTTCGCCGGACACCCGACAGTCGGAGCGGCCGTAGCAATTGCGGAAGCGGCCTACGGGGAGGCCAACAGTGCGCTCGAACTGATGCAGGTACTGGAAGAAAGCGTGGGGCCGGTCCGCGCTGCCGTCAGGCTGAAGCCGGGAGCGGCGACCTTCGCCGAATTCGACCTGCCGCGCAAACCGATCCGGCTCCACGCGCAGTTGGACCGGCAGGAGATCGCCGACGCACTTGCGCTCAAGACCACGCAGGTCGGCTTTGAAAATCATGTGCCGTCGTTCTGGAGCGCCGGCGTTCCCTTCGTCATGGTGCCCCTCCATGACGTCGGCGCGGCGGCTTCGGTTGAATTCGATCCGCAGCGCTGGGAGCATCTGGCACCGCTTGGCGAGGGCCGGCTCGCTGCAGCCTATCTCTACTGTCGCGGTGGCATCAATCATACAGCCCGCTTTCATGCCCGGATGTTCGCCCCGGGCATGGGCCTCGTCGAAGACCCGGCAACCGGCTCGGCCGCGGCCGCTCTTTCAGGCGCCATCAACTTCTTCGACGGCCTGGTCGATGGCCACCACCCCATGCTGATCGAGCAGGGGGTCGAAATGGGCCGCCCTTCCTTCATTCATCTGCATCTGGACATCGCGGAGGGCAAGATCGCGAGCGCGCGGATAGGCGGCCATGCCATAAAAGTTGCCGAAGGGGAGTTGACGGTCTGAAGTGGCGGCGAAGGACGCACGAATGCACCGCGCTGAAATTTTTGCAGAAAACTTGCAAAGGGCGCTGGACAAGCCCGGCGAACGCCATTATACGCCCCACCAGACCGCAGCGAAGCGGTTCCGGTCGGGTGATTAGCTCAGTTGGTAGAGCAGCTGACTCTTAATCAGCGGGTCCACGGTTCGAGCCCGTGATCACCCACCAAAACCTTAAATTTTCTCTCGGAACGCAGCAATGGTTCGGCTTACGCCTGGATCGCTCCGGCTAAGCTGACGAGCGGACTTCGCATAGTCGCCACAGCCTCTTTTGTATGACCGGCGGGAGCACATTCCGGGAAAGATCGAGAACTTCGTCAAGCTTGGCAGCCGGACCCTGCGACCGCGGCACCCGTTTGCATTCCAGGCCGGCGGTTCTGTCCTCAACCGGCGCAAGCTTCGCGGTTGCGGCGGAGTTGAATTCGCGCACCGATGCCGATAAACGCTTCCTCTCGCAGCGGTCGATCGGGAGCAGACCTTGAAAGAACTTCACTATCCTTTTCGCCGAGCTGAGAGCGAGCGGGTTCGCAGAGGGATATTCGATCGCGTTCTTACCCGTTACGAAACCTACAAGCTGACGGCGCGGGTCCGCAAGCGGAAGCGGACGATCGAGATGTCGTGCCTGACGCCGGGCGGGCAGCGGGCGCTCGGCAAGGAAGACATTCCGCTCGTGTTCAATACGCATAACGACCGGAAGCTGCTGCCTTCGTTTCTCGCACACTACCGAAGGCTCGGCGTTACCCGCTTCATCTGCGTCGATGACGTATCGTCGGACGGGACGCGGGACTACCTGCTTGCGCAGGCGGATGTGGACCTTTGGAGCTCGCCGGTGCGGTATCGCGATGCCCGCAGGGGGCGTGAATGGCGAGAGGCTCTGTTCGAGCGCTATGGCTGGAACCGGTGGTATCTGAATGTCGATTCCGACGAGTTCCTGATCTACGAGGATTGCGAGAACCGGCCGCTCGATGCTCTTCTGCGGGCGCTGGAGAACAAAGGGGAAAAGCGCCTCGCAGCCCCGATGCTCGACATGTATCCGATCGGACCGCTCGGGGCTGCCACGCTCGACAGCGATGATGGCCGCATGCCGTGGGAAATCGCCGATCATTTCGACGGCTCCGGATACGAGATCAGCTATACGAAGCGGGCGATCAGCATCACGGGCGGCCCGCGGAAGCGCAAATTCGCCCATCTGCTCGAACTCGTCAAATATCCTGTCATCTTCTGGGACAGGGAATGCAGCCTCGGCGTCAGCATTCATCAGCCGTTGCCCTGCGAAAGGAATTTCACCGCCGTCTCCGGTGTGCTGCTGCACTTCAAGTTCTTCTCCGACTACAAGGAAAAGATCGAACAGGCAGTCGCCGACGGGCAGTATTTCGATGCTGCGGCCGTCTACCGCAAGATGTTTGAAGATCTTCAGGAAACCGGTGAGTTCGACTTTTCCGATGCGTGCTCGACGCGGTTCTCGAGTTCCAGGCAGTTGCTTGAACTCGGCTTTATCGGACCCGTGCGCTAGCCGTAGCCGCGTCCGAGGCATCGGGAGGAACGGCGCCAAACGCCTCAATCTGGTGGACAGTTTACCGTTAGCTCACACCGAATACGAGGAAAGACGGGGCAGCACTCTTAAATTCCTGCGCCTCCGGCTCTATATGACCTCGTATTGACCGATTGCGGTCGAGAGACAGGGAAGGGTGGAAATGCAGCGTTTCGGACGTGTTCTGGCCATTGCGGCAATCGGTGTTGCGGCGATGATGACGGTGGTCGACGTCGCTGACGCGAGGCGGGCAGGCGGTGGCTTCGGCTCGCGCGGCAGCCGGACCTTTTCCGCCCCGCCGGTCACTCGGACGGCACCGGCACCGGCCGCGCCGATCGACAGAACCATGACACCGCGGCAGAGCACCCAGCCCTCTACCGCGACCAATCCGGCCAGCCAGAACCGAACCAATGCACGGCCGGGCTTTTTCAATGGTTTCGGCGGATCCATGCTCGGCGGTCTCATGATGGGCGGTCTCATCGGCATGCTGCTCGGCCATGGCATCGGCGGCGGCATCGGCTTCCTCGGCCTGCTGCTGCAGGTCGGCCTCGTCGTTCTGCTGATCTCCCTGGCAATGCGCTTCTTCGGCCGCAACCAGCGTCCGGCCTATTCGGCGCCCGCTGCCGCGGCCCGCTCTTCGGCGGCAGCCGGCGCAGCCCCGTCCTTCCGTATTCCGCGGATAGGTGAAGCCATGGGTGGTGCTGCCACAGGGGCGTCAGCCGCCGCACCGGTACCGGTGCAGACAGATGAGATCAGCGTGGGGCAGGACGATCTCGATCGCTTCGAGGCGATGCTGAAGGATGTCCAGGCTGCCTACGGAGCGGAGGATTATGCGGCGCTGCGTAAGCTGACCACACCCGAAGCCATGTCCTACCTCGCGGAAGAGCTGAGCGACAACGCAACAAAGGGTCTCAAGAACGAAGTCCGCGACGTTCACCTCGTTCAGGGCGACCTCGCGGAGGCATGGAGAGAAAACGGTACCGAATATGCGACGGTCGCCATGCGCTACGAGAGCATCGACGTGATGCGTGACAGGGCCACAGGCAGGGTCGTGAGCGGCAATGCCGACGAGGCGACAGACGCCGTCGAGATATGGACGTTCGCGCGAAAGCCCGGCGCCGACTGGCAGGTATCTGCCATCCAGGGCGTCGAGGCCTGAACGCCCGCCAGCCTAACCGCCGGGCGGCAAGCCTGCCACCGGCATCACGATCCGATCAGAAGAAGGCGAAGATCGGCTATTGACGGCGCCGCTCTTTGCCGCTCTTTTCTGACGGGCGGATTCGCCTTAACATCTTGAATTCCGGTTGAGTTCTGCGCGGTGGTTCGTTCAGTCCGGCACGTGTCGGCCTGCTGATCTTTCGCCCGCAGCCGATCGAGGAGCGGCGATATGACGAAGCTTGGCAAGACGGGTGGCAGCGCGCGTACAACGTTCTGCGCTGCGGCGATCACGGTGTGGGCCCTTGCCGCCGGCGTCGCCGCAGCGGCGGATTGCAAAAGCGCCGCTGGACCGGGCACGGACTGGCAGGATTGCAACAAGAAGCAGATCATGCTGGGTGGTAGCGACCTCCCGGACAGCAATTTGTTCAACACCGATTTTACGATGACCGACCTGCGCGGGGCCAATCTCACGTCCGCTAATCTGGAGAAGGCGACGCTCGTTCGTGCTTCGCTCGCCAGGGCGAAAGCGGACAAGGCGAATTTCAGCAGGGTGGAGGCCTATCGCGGCAACTTTTCAGCCATCTCTGCGGAGAATGCATCCTTCGCAAGTGCCGAGCTGCAGCGCACCGACTTCACCGGAGCACGGCTGGCAGGCGCCGACTTCGAGAAAGCGGAACTCGGGCGCGCCAATTTCGACAAGGCCGTGCTGACGGGCACGCGCTTCGCGATGGCCAATCTTTCGCGCGCCAAGCTGAGCGGTGCGGTTCTCGAAGGACCGATCGATCTGGACCGCGCCTTCCTTTTCCTGACGAGGATAGAGGGCGTCGACCTTTCCAGAGCGTCCGGGCTCACACAGGAACAGGTCGATCTCACCTGCGGTGACGGCGCGACCAAGTTGCCGTCGGGACTGGCCGCGCCCGCTAAATGGCCGTGCCCTCCCGACGACGATTGAAGCGTGAAGGGCGGGCGCTTCAACGATCACCGTTCGGTGCCGCAAGCTCAGCGGATACAAGCCTGAGACCCGGTCGTGCCTGCGGCGACTCCGCGCCGGCTCTCCGTTGCGGCCGATCGTCCTGCGCCGCCGCTTCAGCCAGATCATAGCCGAGAGCGAAGGCGATTTTCTTCAGCATTTCGCGAGCGCGAAACTCATGACGGGCGATGGCCTGGCTTTCGGTGACGAAGTAGGCGGCACTGACAGCCTCGATGAGATTGAGGGCAGCGAGATTGACGACGGCGTATGTCTCGGCGCGGATCACAGGGCGCCTCCGAATTGCTGCCGGGGATTGTGCGTACCGAGCTGCCGCTGGACCTGGCTTGCATCCACGCCGCTGCCGAACTCGCGCTCGCGATTGAGTGCGAAGAAGGCGTCGTCGACGAGATCCGACGCGGGCCGGGCTTCACGCTGGAAGACATGCCCATCTGCACCAAGATGCCAGGCGAGCGAAGCCAGACTAGAATAGGCGGAGGAGAGAAAGCACTTGAGCGCCATCTGGTTCTGCGCGTCGGTTGAACGGAGAAAGTCGGCGGCGAAGAGTTCGTCGACCTGGTCATGAAGATCGGATCTGATGCGGGAGAGGGACATGTGGCGCTTATTCTCCTCGTATCGCTGCCGGCGTTCGTCCGCCGTGCAATTCTGCCCTGTGTTCACCCAACATTGCATCCGACACGATACATGTCAACACGAATTGTGTTGAGTCCGCCGACATGAGTGATGTCGTCGGGGTGCGGCAAAGGAATAAGCTCACTGGTTCGACTTTCGCCTGACGACTGGGGGCTTTGCGTCCCTCAGGCGTTGCCGGCGAGCGCGATATAATGGACCGAGTGAACGGTACAGGCTTCGAAGCGCAGTTCCTTATGGGGGTTGAACTGCTCGAGAACCAGTTCGGAGCTGTTGTGGCGCACGAACTTCTTGACGTAGGCCAGCAGGGCCCCGCCTTCTTCCAGCCGAATCTGAGCGATCACGTAGTCGCCTTTCCGGACGCGGCGGCTGGGATCAACGAAGCAGACCTCGCCGTCTTCGTAGCGCGGGTACATCGAATCGCCTGAAACCGAGACCGCATATGCGCCCGAGATGTCCGAGAGTATCGGCGGCGCCATCACTTCGTACAGCACGTTGCCGTTCATTATGAATTCACCATCAACCCCGCCGACGGCCTGACCGAAGACCGGGATCTTTTCCCCCTGGCCGATTACCTTGGCGCCGATCCGGGCGTTCGGCGCGTCGACTTCGACCATTGTCGAGCCGGTGGCGGAGCCCGTGGAGCTTCGGCGGTCGGTGCCGGTCAGCAGCCAAAGCGGGTCGACATTGAACTTGCGGCCGTAGATCTCCGCTTCGCTGAGTTCGAACTCATTCTGCCCATTCTCATGGGCGCGATAGGTCGAGGCCACGATGCCCAAGGCATTCGCTGCGTCGGAGGCGAACCGATAGCCCGCTTTGACGCGCGCCTCGCGCAATCTTTCAGCTCTTTCGCTCATGACACGGGACTTAGCAATGTTGATAACATAAATCATGTTGACAACACGACATTATAGATGTCATTGGTAAAGTCAAGTCGCGGCTGCGGAGGCACCGCGACTGCTGGGAGCACGGGAAAGGGAGTTCGAGAACAGTGGCGGAGAATTCGGAACTGGCAAGGCAGACGCGACACTATCGCGCCGTACGGGAGCGGCTGGCTCGCCCGAGCGAAGCGATGGGCCGATCTGCGCGCATCAAAGAGCTCGAAGGACAATTGGTCGAACTTGCTTCCGACAGCGAAGCGAAAGGACGGCGGATTGCGAGACTGGAAGCCGATCTCGCCGATGCGGGAGCGCGGCTGCTCGCCCAGGCCCGAATTCTGCTTGGCAGCCGAGATACCGGTGCGTCGAACGAGGCCGGCCGCGACAGAGCGCCGATCGAGGAGATCGTTGCCGCCGTGCTCGAGGATTTTCCCGGTGTGAGCTGGGACGACATCATCAGTGTGCGCCGGGAGCGCCGGCTGGTGAAGCCGAGGCATGCCTGCATGCGCGCGGTCTATGAGCGCCGCCGGGATCTCTCGCTGGCGGGGATCGGCCGCATCTTCCATAGAGACCACACGACCGTGCTTGCGGTCGTGAATGATGGCGGTGCCGGAAGCCGGGCAGCTTCCAGAGATGACACCGTCGGCTGAGCCTTGCGGCGGCTCGCATTCCATACCCACCCTCAGTTCACCCTGAATACCGTCACGTCCCGCCGCTTCACGGCAGGGCGCCCGCAACGGATGTCTCAATCACCACGCTCGAAAGGATTCCCATGTTGACCAAGGCTCAGAAATTGCGTGCAAAGCGCAAGGCACAACTCGGACGGCCGCGGAAGGCCAATGCCGAGCGCTTTGCATGCGGCAAGATAAAGCCGGAGTGGTCCAAACAGGAAAGCGAAAAGGAAGCGATGGCTGTGGCGCTTGCAGCGCGCAAGCGCATGCATGGCCTCGAGACGAGAGGCGCGCTCGCCGGCTACACGCTCGGCCGGTTGTTTCTAGACGGGCGGATTACCGAGCAGCAGCGGGAGGCGGGCGACGACTACGCGGCGGCGATGGTGCGCTATTATCATTTGACCGGCATTCCGTTTCCAAGCGTCAGGGCCCAGCAGATCGGCCACGTAAGAGGACATGCAAGCGAGCCGAGCGAGGCTCGCGCCGTGAAGGCGAAGAGCGCGGCGGAGAGAATGATGAGGCTTGAAGGCCTGTTGCTCGGATGCGAGGGGGGGCGGCAGGTGAAAGCCACCGTCTTCAACGTCTGCGTGATGGATTACGAAGGGTTGAGAATGATGCCGGAAGCCCAATTGGATTGGCTGAAGCGGGGCCTGAATGCCCTCCTCTTCGAAAAGGGCTTGCGTGAATATGGGAAGAAGGATATTTCGTTTACTCCACAATAGGAATAATATCCTATAGTTCGAGCCGGCCTAAGCCGGTTCAGACCGTGCCACAAGAATGCCGGGCAAACCATCGTCCCAAAACCGCTGCACTTTTGGGCGAATAGAGGTTAAATGCTTTCAATGCGAAGGCGCCTCGAACGAGCATGTCGAGGCGCATCGACCGTTTCCCCGGAGCAGAAAGAAGGTGAGTCCGTGAAAGCTTCAGCAATGCTCGCCTTTGCGGTGATTGCCGTAGCGACAGGTATGCTACCGGCACAAGCCCAGACGTGCAGCACGGGAATTTGCGCCGGTCGTCCCGCGGGCAGCAGCAACCACGATCTCTTCATCGAGAGGGAATACCGCGACTTCCTGCAACAGCGATATCCGAACTACGGCTCCCGCTATCGCGGCAGGGCTCCCGACATCGGCATAGGCCCCGGTGCGACGGTGGGAGGCCCTTCGCCCCGGGCGGTGGACAGATCGCGCCTGCGCCAACGGCAAAGGGGGCAGTTCGACGCCAATGCGCATCTTCGCTGGTGCCAGGAGCGGTACGCTTCGTATCGCGCTGCGGACGACACGTTTCAGCCCTTCGACGGCGGGCGCCGCCGGTGTAACTCGCCTTACAATTAGAGGGGGTAACCCGTCAGCGCGTTTTGCGCAGGAGCTTCATTGCGACGTAAGCCGCGGACTGCGCCTGAAGCTGAGTGGCGAACTGACCCTGGGCCGGATAGGTGACGCCGCGATAGCTGAGCACGAAGGCCCAGCGCCCGTTCGTTCGCTTTTCGACCCTGATTTCGGCATCGGGCTTGTTATCTGGACTCACCGCAGTCTTCCTCGTTCGCCATTCAGCGCCGGCATGACCCCGGCGCGAGTAACTTGCGCATCCGGCGGCGGAAAGCAAGAGTTCGCGGCGGTGCCCGGCATGCCTGAAGCGCTGCCTGCCGCACCTGTAAATGGTCCAGTGCAGGTTTGAACGTCGTCCCCGGTTACTCGACGGATTTAACCGGGCCGAAACGCTCCATGACGAACGAAGTCTGGACGCCACCCTGCAGGCGGTCGGTCTTTTCAAGTCTTACGCTGGCGAACTGACCGGATTCGGCGAGGGGCGTGCGGTGCCAGGCCGTGGTGACGAACAAGCCGGCACCGACGATGAAACCGACGGCGACATAGATCCAAGGATTGCGCATGGACGAAGCTCCTTCTCTCGGGAAGGCAAATGCATTGCGGGCTGTCGTGGTTCCCCGACGATCGGGATACTGGCCTAAATTTCAGTCTCTATAGTAATGTTCAAAGCAATGTGTTTTGCCTCGGCACGAAACGTCGTCCGACATCGAGCAACGATAGCGAACCGATCGCTGCCGTTCATCCGAGACATCATTATCGAAATATATACCCAAGCCCTCAAGCATCAGCCTTTCAGGATTGAAGCAGAGACCAATGTCTTATGCAAGGAAATTATAATATACATCTGTACAACAAAATTTGAGCAGCCTCTTCATCAAGCAGGCATCCGAGCAGCGGGTTCATAGCGGGCCGCGCGTTGGCAGCAGCAGGCGAACTTACCTCCTGCGGTCCGTCGTGAGACATCGGAGAGATTTCCCGTGGGCAAATCGAAAAACAAGCGCTCTTGGCGTGACGAAGGCTTGCGCACCGAGAGGCATTGCGGTATTCCATAAATCAAGGATAGGAATTTTATCCTCTCAGGGCTTCAGCATTGTGATCTATGGCTTGTTGAGATTCTGATACCCGCCCCGGGTTGTCCAGTGCTCGTCACAGGGTCCAGTGAGACCAAGCCCTTGAGCCGAAAGAACGCTTCCCGCGCCGCAGACGCGGCGCTGCTGGATCTCTGTGACAAGCACAGAGATGAGGGAGGGGATTGCAGTCCTCCGGTATGTTTCCCGGGCCGCGCAGTCGGCAAGATGGCTTAAATACACGCAAACGGCAGCTGCCGTAATGTCCACCCTCCCGATCTCCTCATCCCTGCGACAAGCACAGGGATGAGCACGGAGGAGGAATTGCAATCCTGCTCTGATCCTGCGGAGGCGACCTCGAAAACGTCCGGCGCTCCTCTCGGCGCGGCGTGCTCCTCACTTCCAATTCATGGTTCACGGCGATGCCGCGCGTTCCAAGACGCCGCGGCGCGGCCGGCGATGCGCTTCCGCGTCACCCGAATCCGCGAAGCGGATTCTGCGTGAAGACGCGTTGACCCCAATATCTCGCATGATCCAGGCGCCAGCGGCGCCGGGCGAGTGGGCGGCATCGCCGGCCGCAAATGAATTTGATCCACCGCAATACCCGCGAAACGCAAATGTTCATGAGGAGAAGTCCATGAGTGAAAGGAAGGGCCAACCCCTCCTGGGCCAACGATGACACTTAAACAGGCGTTATCGAGATGGCGGGAACAGGCGGCATCCAACATGCTTTCCCAAGGGATCCGCTTCAGAGACCTGGCTTCGGCGACCGGAGGCGGTTAGCCCAAGTACTCGACTGCTATGACGAGATTGCCGAAGAGTATCTGCCCCGGGTCGCCTGATACTCTCGGGGTGTAGTAAAGAGGAACGACGCGGGGACGTCCGCTCCAAAGGCGCAACGTAGGAAAACCAGTGTGGCTCACGCAGCAGGCATCCTGCTGCGTGGGGTCGTTCCAAAAGCTGAACGTGTAAGATGAGGCCGACATATCCCGCAACTGGATCACGTGCTCACCGATCGGCACGAAACAATCATCTTCTCCATCGCACCAGCCGCTCGTGTGCTCGAAACTTCTGTCAGGCATTTGAAGCCAGGCCTTCACAAAGTATTGCGGTTCGCCCCGTTCCCCGGCAGAGGCGGAGATCGTCGATGCGGCAATGAGAAAGGCGGTGGCGAGGCTTCGGCGCATATTCCCTCCTGGCGTGGCGGATTTCTCTTCGATAAACGAGGCGGCACAGTCCTGTTGCGCCAATCTGATCCGGGATTTCGGCGCAATTATGGATTGCATATGGCGGGAAGATTGTTCCAGAAATTGTGGTCATGAGCTGCCGGCCGGAGAAGGACGAGGAGCGGAGAAATTCATGATGAAAGATCAGAGCGCCATGCCGGAGGCGGAAGCGCCGGACGCGGCGGGCATGCCGGCTGCGAGAGGTGAGGGCAGCCCGCTGGGGAGCAGCTTTCTCGGTGCCGTGCGCGCGGATTTCGCCCAGCATGGCAGCGAGGTCATCGCTCGCATTCGCGACGAGAAGCCGGAAGCCTATCTGAAGCTCGTCGCCTCGGTTCTGCCGAAGGACCTGAGTGCCGCAACCGGCGGGGTTGACGATTTGTCGGACGAACAGATCATCGACCGGATCCGCGCGCTGGACGCTGCGATCCGGCCACTGCTTCCAGCCAGGAAGAGGGCAGGCGGCCTGCGAAAGCGCGTGCCGCCCGCGAAAGTGCAGCTTTAATGCGTCGGCGCCACTCTTGCCGAGACAGACGCTTCGCTGCTCGAGAAGATGATGACGGCAAAGAGCAGAACGCCGGCGAAGGCGATGAGCGACGAAACGGCGACGATCGGCTCCACGGCCGTGTTTCCGGAAAGCATCAGGTAGAGCGACGGGATCAGGACGGCCACCCCGAAGGTGTAGACCGCATACTGAATCACCGCCAGCCGCCTTGCCGCCTTTTGAGGATTAAGCGCGTGATAGCCGCCGAAAATCGCCATGGTTACCCAGCCGAGCAGATTGGCGTGGGCATGGGCGCCCGTTGCGGCATGGTTGCCTGTGATCGACATATGCAGGCCGATCGAAATGCCCAGGATCAAAAAAACAATCGCCGTTCTGAAATAAAGATTTGCAATACGTGGCATCGGTTTCCCCTCCGAGAAAAAAAGAAAATTAGCATGTTCTCATGCGTATGAGAACATGCAGATAAAAGGCTCTTTCACGCCGCCTCGCTGTTCCAGGTGTGACAAATCGGAAAACGAGGACCAGGCTTCCAAGGAAACTGCCCGTTCTGATTGAGTGTTGCCCGCATACGGGTCGCGTGGGGCGTGGAACATATTCTGACTTCTCGCATTCGTAGGATGAACGATGTTCTTTGTAGCGCACCCACATCTTCGGAGGCGCGCAAAAGTCGCTGCAGAAACTCGATTTGGCGCGTTATTTCGTTCGCAGAAATTTCGATCGTGCAAGGGAGAACCGCAATATGCTTGGCACCGTCCTCCTCATTATTCTGATCCTGCTTTTGATCGGCGCCATTCCGGCCTGGCCCTACTCGTCCGGCTGGGGATACGGCCCTTCGGGAATTCTCGGCGTTCTGGTCGTGGTCCTGTTGATCTTGCTCTTGATGGGCAGAATCTGAAGGCCCGAGGCACACAGAGCCGATTTCACCAACTCGCGCCGTCGATAAGGCGGTGCGGGATGTCTTCCCAGACCGAACGATCGAAGACGCGCATGTTGACCCCCATGCGCGGTGAGCTGCGGCCGGCCGGCGACCAGTGGGTTATGCAGCCGCAAACGCCGCAGTGGTGCATAGTCAAGGTCCTGTCGCCTTGGACATATCCGACGAGCTTTCTTTCAGGATCGGTGATGCTGACCTCGCTGGAAGGGTAATAGCCCCAAAGCGTGCCGAGCCTGCTGCAGAGCGAGCAGTTGCAATCGCCGAGCGTCTCCGGGCGGACGGGGGCCGCGACGCGGACCGCCCTGCAATGGCAATGGCCTTCGATCATGATTTTCTCCCATCGGCGCTTCGTATGTCAGCACGGCATTCGGGACATTATTGATCTTATTCCGGCGCAGTCCAGCAAAGACGAAGCGATGCTTACGCCGGCTACGACCGCAATTCGCAAAAATATAGAGGCGTGATCACGGATGAGCGTATCCAACCCATCCGAGGGGACAATTGCGTCCGGCCTTTCCGCGATGCTCAGGGAACAGATGCTGCTGATGGCGGAGCTCCACAGGCGGCAACGAACGAATATCGTTGCCGCCTACCGGCCCTATGCCAAGCAGCGGGAGTTCCATGCGGCGGGCGCGGCTTTTCGCGAGAGGCTGTTCATGGCCGGCAACCAGCTCGGCAAGACGCTGGCCGGCGCAGCGGAGGCGGCGATGCACCTGACCGGGCGCTATCCCGACTGGTGGCAGGGCCGGCGGTTCGACCGGCCGATCGTCTTGCTGGCGGGCTCGGAGTCCTATGAACTGACCCGCGACGGCGTGCAACGGCTACTGGTCGGGCCGCCCCTCAACGAGGAGGAGTGGGGCACCGGATTTCTCCCGAAAGCGGCGATCAAGGCGACGACGCGCCGCGCCGGCGCTTCCGGTGCTCTCGACAGCGTGACGGTGCGGCATGTTTCGGGCAGAGCCTCGACGCTGCTCTTCAAGGCATACGAACAGGGGCGCGCCAAATGGCAGGCCAATACGGTGGATTACGTCTGGTTCGACGAGGAGCCGCCGGAAGACGTCTATTTCGAAGGGATTACCCGCACCAATGCAACGCGCGGCGCCATCGCGGTCACCTTTACGCCGCTCAGGGGCCTGAGCGCGGTCGTGGCCAGGTACCTCATGGAAAAATCGCCGGATCGCGCGGTCATCACCATGACGATCGAGGATGCGGAGCACTATACGCTCGAGGATCGCCAGCGGGTGATCGACAGCTATCCCGCCCATGAGCGCGAGGCGCGCACCAGGGGCGTGCCGGCGCTCGGATCCGGCAGGATATTTCCTGTGACGGAGGAGAGCATACGTGTCGATCCGTTCGAAATCCCAAAGCATTGGGTGCAGATCGGCGGGCTCGACTTCGGCTGGGACCATCCTTTCGCGGCGGTGGGCTGCGCCTGGGACCGGGACGCGGACGTCTTCCATGTGACGAAGATTTATCGCGAGCGGGAGGCGACGCCGATCATCCACGCGGCGGCATTGAAGCCGTGGGGAGCGGCGATGCCCTGGGCATGGCCGCACGACGGATTGCAGCACGACAAGGGGAGCGGCGAGCAACTGGCGGCGCAATACCGCGCGCAGGGATTGGCCCTTCTTCCCGAGCGGGCGACCTTCGACGACGGCACCAACGGCGTGGAAGCGGGGCTTTCCGACATGCTGCAGCGGATGCAGACGGGGCGCTGGAAGGTCTTTTCCACCTGCACGGAATGGTTCGAGGAGTTCCGCCTCTATCACCGCAAGGACGGCAGGATCGTCAAGGAACGCGACGATCTGATCTCCGCCTCACGCTACGCCCTGATGATGAAGCGCCACGCACGGGCGAACAACGGCTACGCAAACTGGAACTTCACCGCCAGAAAGGTTCTCTGATGGCCGCAATGACCGATGAACGCCTGTCCGCCTACGTCAGCCGGCTGGTGAAGGACTGCGAAAACTACCGCGACGAGCTGGCGGTCGACCGCATCAAGGCGATGGAGTATTACGACGGTACGATGAAGGACGTGCCGGCGGATGCAAACCGCTCCAAGGTCGTCTCGCGCGACGTCCGCGCTGCGATCAAGAAGGTGCTGCCCTCGTTGATCCGCACCATCCTCGGCAACGACAAGGTGGTGGAATACGCCCCGGTCGACGAAGGCGACGAGGCGGCGGCAGATCAGGCGAGCGATTACATCAACTATGTCGTCTTTCCCGAAAGCAATGGCTACGACGCCGTGCAGGATGCGGCGCATGATGCGCTGAAACTCAGGAACGGCGTGATCCGCTGGTGGTACGAGAAGCAGACTTCCATTGCGATCTCGGCCCATACCGGTCTGGACGAAGCGGCGCTCGTCCAGCTCGTCGGCGACGACGAGGTGGATGTGCTGGAACAGTCGCAAACGGTCGAAAGGATGGAAACGCCGCAGGGGCCGGTGGAGCAGCCGAGCTACAGCGTCAAGATCCGGCGCCGCACCGAGCGCGGTACGCCGAGGCTGGCGGCGGTGCCGCTCGAGGAATTCCTGATCCATCCGGACGCCATCTCGATCGAGGACAGCGCGATCACCGGCATCGTCAAGCGGATGCGGCGCTCAGACCTGATCGCCATGGGTTATGCGACGACGGCGCTGACGCCGTTCGCGCGCACGATCCTCGGCGAGGCAGACGCAGCGGCGGCGCTGACGACCCTGGGTGTGTCCGCTTTCGCCAAAGCGCTCCTGGACGACACGGATGCGGCTACCGCCCGGACGACGCTCGGAGTGGCAATCGGAGCGGACGTGCAGGCCTACGACGCCGGTCTGCAGTCGATCTCCGGGCTGACGACCGCCGCAGACAGGACGGTCTACACGACCGCATCGGATGTCTATGCGACCACGGCGCTGACGCCATTTGCGCGAACGATCCTCGACGACACCAGCGCCGCTGCCGTGAAGACCACGCTCGGCCTTGCGGCAGTGGCGTCGTCCGGATCGGCCTCGGATCTCAGCTCGGGAACGATTTCCGACGCACGGCTTCCGGGCTCGATGGCGGGCAAGAATTTCTCGTCGGGCATAAGCTTCGCCAATGCGGTTGCTGCCGGGAACACCGATCTTTCGAAGCATATCCAGCTCTACAGCGGTTACGGATTCACGATCACGGGTTCGACCCTGAACTATACGGTCCCGGCCAACTCCTCTCATGTGTGGAACTTAAACGGAACGGAAGTCGGCCGCCTCAATTCCTCGGGCCTGACGCTGGCAACACCGCTTGCGCTCGCCGAAGGAGGTACGGGCTCGACGGACGCCGCGACGGCGAGGTCCAATCTCGGTGCGAACAGCGCTTCCAATCTCACGACCGGAACCGTTCCGAACGCCAGAATTTCCGGAGCCTATGACGGCATCACGACGCTCGGCCAGACCGGGACCCATACGATCACCACCCCCGGCGAGGCGATACGTATCGTTGGCCCCGCCTCCACCGACGATCCGTATGTGACCTTCTATAAGGGCGCCACTCGCCAAGCTTATATCCAGCACACCGACGGCACGGGGGTGAATCAAGGGCTTCGCATTTATAACGATACGGCGACCGGCGGAGACACGGCCCTCACACTGAAGAATTCCGGCGGCGTCGACAGCCTGGAATTCCAGGTCAACGGCGCCGAGCACGTCGTCTATCACTCCGGAAATCTATCCTCGGCCGACCTCAACTCGATCTATGGCTACACGCCGGCGAATTCTGCAAAACAGATCATCGCCGGCAACGGCCTGACCGGCGGCGGCACGCTTGCCGCAGATCGCACCCTGACGCTCGGCACGCCTGGCGACATTACCAACTCGACGACAAACTCCGTCACCTCTACCAGCCACACCCATGCCCTCGGGTTTACTGCGGCGGAGGTCTATGTTGGAACAACTCAGGACAACGCGAACTATCCCGTCGGGACTATACTGCCGATGGCAGTGAACGGGGGGAATGTTCGAAACAGCGAGGTAACCCCTTGCCTATACTCCACAACCTCCTTCGTCGAAAGCGGCTATCCGGGCGCAGGAACTACGTTAGCGGGTACCTGGCGCGCACGCGGAAACGTTGCTTCACAAGATTGGCAAATAGTCCAGAGGACCGCATAGAATGACAATCGTAGGCGGAAAAATGGCCCTTAACCAAGTTTACTCAATTGCCGAAACACAGGAGAAAGGCGTTTACAAGCTCTTGATCAACATGACCGACGCCATCAAAGAAACGTACGATTGCCACTATATCTCTCGTCCCGATGACACTTTCGGCCTCAATCCAACTATCCGTCAGTGGATGGCGGACAATCCCGGTTTCATGATCCGCCCTTATCAGCCGCCGATTGCCGACGAAACGCGAGCGGCAATGCCGCCTTTATCAGCGCGCCAACTGAGGCTTGCCCTCGTCAGCATTGGTTTCAGCCAAACCCAAGTCGCTGCGGTGATCGAGGCGTTGCCGACTTCAGTTAGAGAAGCGGCGCAGATCGAATGGGAATACGCGACCACCTTCAAACGAACGCATACGCTTGTTTCAACTGTTGGCGCTGCGCTCGGGATCTCTGACGAGCAGATCGACACGATGTGGGTTGCCGCGCTCGAGTTTTGATCTATTTTTCCGAAGCTCTATATCAGCGACCCTGCGTAAATCGAAGTCCCTGCCGATCGCAATTCCTTCGAGGATTTCCTGATTTTCCAATTTGGTGTCCGAACTTATCTTCAGCCACGCAATCGCGGTCTCATCGATCTGTTCGGGGATCGGCTCCAAGAGGTTCGGCTGTGTCAAAAGGCGCTTGAGAAGGATCGGCCCCTTCGAGCTGAGTTTAGGCGTAGCCTTCCATATTGCGGAGGCTCTGCGGTCCGTTCGTATGATGTACTCGAACAGGTACATCACCCAGAAGTAATGCAGCACGTTACCGCGTTTCGAGTAGTACTTAAGCATCAACCGCAACCACTTGGCCACGAGATAGTTCTGAGGCACTGCGGCCAGGAACGATATGCCCATGGTTCTGCCAGGATAGCTGTCCGGGAACGCGAAGAAGCCGCTTTCCATTAAGGGCGGGAGCCACCCGTCCAAAGGCCTGACACAGAAGGTCGTGGCGTCGACCCAAACCCCACCATAGTCCCGGAGGAGAGCTATTCTTATGAGGTCGGCCCGCCACTGAATCTTGCGATCACTTCTGTGCGGAGGAACTTCGACGAATTCGGCAACGTTGGAATCACTTAGTATCCGTACATCCCATGAAGGATTTTTTCTGACCCAAGAATCTACGGCATATCGGACAATCGCCGGGGCCTCCTCAAGCGGCCTGTCCCAGTACATCCAAATTACGCGCCGCAATTTCTTGGGCATCGTCTCGTACCCATAGCCTGCGTTCCGTGCTTGAAAATTCTTCTTACCGGCTAAACTACGCCGAATTGAGTGCGAAATCTTCTTCCATAGTAGGAAGGTGTCGAAAATGAGCATATCTGGGCCAGTATCAATGAGCTATCGAGATGGTATGCCTACAGATAAATCAGCTGGTCATGCGCAGCAACTGAATGTTTCTCCAAATAAGATGAAGCACGAATCAGCGTTCTATGGGGCACCGACGTCCCGTCGACGCTTGGGTGCGAGCCGAGGCTGTCCGGATGAAGCAAGCCGCGTGACATGTGTCCATTCATTCCGTGGCGATCTGGGCCTCTTTGCCGACGTACACCTTGAGATATCAACGAAAATGCGCGCGGGCCCTGCGCCTACTTCCCGGCATCTAAATCAGGATAACACGCACGAAATGGTCACCCCGAAGAAGCGATCAGGCTGGTGCCACCGATACCGGAACCTAGATCGGGTCGGGAGGCGACATCCTAGGAAGATATCCGACGGTGGCTCCGTTGTATCGCTATAGATCTGCTGGTCGATCAGATACACCACTATGCGCTGGCCTAAAGCCTGTTGAGATTCATTTGGAGTTTATGACGGCTTCTGTGAGATTGATAATGGCGTTGAAGCTCTGTTCGCTTTTGTCAGCACGCATGACGATGCGCTTGAATCGAGTGCCGACCGTGCGCCACTGCATTTGACCATTGATCGTAGCCGATCAATGGACAAATGCTGCAGGTCAAAGTGCTCCAGCGAACTTTGCGCGTGTGTAAGACGCGCGGCGCTGTAGGAAACTTTTCGGAGGCGTGCAATCTCTCCTCCCCTCATCCCTGTGCTTGTCACAGGGATCCAGCAGCGCCGCGTCTGCGGCGCGGGAAGCGTTCTCTCAGCCCAAGGACTTGGTCTGGCTGGATTCCTGTGACAAGCACAGGAATGAGGAAATCAAACAAGCGGCCGCGGGTGTCCCCAATCTCAGCAGGCCTTAGGTCGTTGCGTGGTGAAGCGCACCGGCAGAGGCGTAAGCTCCTCAATTAGACGCTTGCGCCCCAGTTTCGCGAGGGCGCTAGTCGTGCGTCATCCGGATCAAATTCAATCGTTGGCATAAACCCAAGATCAATAAGTTGCTCAGGATTGACGAAACGAATTGAGGCTTCGTCGACGAAATCGATGGCGCCTGCCTCGTCTATTTCACTCTTCATCGCTTGATAATGCTGCGAACCGTTATAATGTTGTTTATCGGAGACGGCCTCAGCAATCTTTTCTCTGTAGTTGGTGAAGAACTTGAAATGCAACAGAACACCCCAAATGGGCGAAAAATTGCGATTATAAGGAAGTGGACGATGAATGCTGCTTCCGAACCGGCAATCTTTATCCCAATATACGAGGGGATACTTGATTAGCTCATTGTCCTCGCTGAACAGGCGCTTCCTTGGGCCGCCCTTTACGCTTATGCCTCGCTTTTGAAGCGTGACTTCATAGCCGCTGCTATCGATGTGATCCACGACGTGCCACGGCATGTTGCCGTCTCTGCTTTTTGCTTCGCTAGATGGATAAAAATCGACCATGGGAGCCGGCAACCGTTTGATATTATGTTCCTCGAGCACATTTATCAAAGTCTTTAGCGGTTCGCGCAGGCACTGGTCATAGACCAGGAACTCGTCCGAATCGAGATTTAGGTACCAGCGATTATAGCCATATCGCTCAAACAGGGCTTCGCGCCAACGGCGCCCTCGCCGCGCCGCCTCAAAGCGAATTGGGGAAGTCCAGACATCAACGTCCGGTTGGCCCATCAGATACTCACGCGTCCCATCAGTTGATACGTCATCAAGGCAAATAAATCGGGTTACGCCAAGTCTCCGATAATGACTCAGGAATGCCGGAATGAGGGCGATCTCGTTGTGTGTGACGAATACCAACGGAAGATCGCTTGCGCCCAGCGCAGGCGCATCCTTTGCCGGTATAATAGTCACCTTTTCAATTTTTCGGCGCTCTCTCGCCGCAACCCTCCAATTGTCATAGAACGTTAATAGACGATCAACGAAGGTGCGGCGCGGGAACGAAAAATTGCGGTCAAATGGATATTTCATTTAGAAAATCCAGAGAAGTTTATATTTAGTCTTTCGTCGCGCATCGTTCCAACACATTCTGAAGAATTTAATCCGTATCGTCAGGCCAACGGGTGGGAGTTTTCTTGTAAGGTCGTAGCACCCCAGAGTATATTTCAGTCTCTGAGTTAGGCGATCTCGAAAACTTTTGGCCCCATAACGCGCCTCAGAGCCAGATCCCTCTGTGAAGTCGAATGTTGGTCCGTCGACGTACACCACGAGGTCGCGGACGACGAGTTCTGAAACGACGTATGATGCGAAACACCAAGGATTTCCGAGCTCGAACCAGCGGGCCATAAGGGTTTCTTTTGCGCTGGCCCTATACAATCCGTAAATCCACTCGGCGGGGAACGTTAGATTTCTTGGGACCTTGCCTGATACATACTTTCTTGTGAAGTCGAATACAGAGTCGTCCGGGGCTTTGATTCTGGTCCCGTTTGGCCCTACGAGCTTTGTCGAGCATGCGGCAAGAAGCTTCTCCGGATTGGCTTCAAGTGCTTCCACCAGGCGGGCCAAAAAATCCCGCGATGAATGGTCATCGCATGCGCGCAGGCAAAAATATTCGCCACGTTCTGCGCCAAGCCGGACCGCTTTCGCGAAGTTATCTATCGCGCCTATATGTTGTTCGTTTCGTATTACGGAAAACCGACGATCCGATCTGCAAAACTGCTCAGCGAGACTGAACGTGTTGTCTAAAGATTTATTATCGAGAATTATCGCTTCAAACTCCTTAAAAGTCTGATCAGCTATACTTTTTAAACTGCTTATGAGCGTCTTTTCGCCGTTGTATACCGGAAAGACGATGACGACCTTCTTTTTCATTATGGTTCTCGAATGTCGGATTCAAATCACACATATAGTATGTTAGCATGTCCTGCAACTGTACACTGCGGAGCTTCGTGAGCGGGAATGCCCATAGAAGAATATTCTTCCGTCGATGCCGACACGATTGAGGCTTTTACTGTCGGTGGTACGAGTTGGACACGTATCAATCGTGCGCGGCGTCACATGACAACAATGTCGGCGGCAATGCCGGTGGTGTGCATCATTTGGCGTATCTCTGCCGCATAGTTGCCATTCATAACTAAAATGGTCTTTACGGGATGACTCTTGAGCCAAGCGGGGGCGTGAATTCGAACGCCGGATAGCGGAGCAAACTTTTCTTGCTTTTTGGGGTTGATATCGATTCCAGCAGAGATGAGGTCAGTTCCTACTAGACAGGAAAGCATGACCCCCTTCGTTGCCATCCCCCATACCGCTGTATTGTCGCTGGTAGCTATAATCGACCGTGCTCTTTCGATCATGAGGTTCTCAGAGGACTTGTAATTCATCGCGGCTGCGATAGCGTCAGCCCCATTAGTTGTCTGGGTTGTCACCAGGGTGTTCGCCGTGCCGATGGCCCACTGATACTGTCCGCCAAATGCGGGCCCCTGTTCGATGACTGAGAAGCCCGCACGTTCCAAGGCGTTCCGCAATGACCCGCGACAAAAATAGTTGCAGTGCTCATAGCAGAAGTCCCAAAAAGCGCCATTCTCGAAGATCCAGTGGACTTCAGGCACCTCGATATAGAGCGGGATTTCGGGAGCCGCTTGGCCGAGTTCCCTGAGGAAAGTAACGGGTTCGGTAATATGTTCAAGGACGTGTCGCAGGACAACGAGCTTCGTGTTTGACGCAAACGATCCTGGTCTAAAGATATCTCGTATGAGCGTGAAGTTCTCGTCGGTGGTTGGCGTGCAACTCGGATCTATGCCGATCCCCGTAATACCGGGGGCGAGCTTGCACAATGTGCGCAGAAATGCGCCTTTCCCACATCCGACATCGTAGACGGTGCCGGATGTTAAATCGAATCTTTCGATGAGCGCTCGTGCGATTTCTTCCGCGTAGAGTTCAAAGGTTCTGGAAGGAACATCATTATTATAGTGCTCGTCGTAGCACACCAAGCTTTCATTGAATTCGCCATTGTAGCAGAAGCCACACTGGCTGCAGGTGCATAGCGTGAGCTGTCCTGTGGGAGCCGCAATAGCTTCCTTTTTGGTGCCATAGACGCGGTTCTGAAGGATAGGAATGCGTTCTCTTGTGATTGTAGGGACGGGGGCCGTTCCCTTGCAAACTGGGCAAGCTCTGTACATGTTGTTCTCACTGAGGTCTGACGAGGGAGGACGCAATGGCTGATCGCCACCAATCGACAGTGAATTTGATACCTTCCTCCAACCCGTAACGCGGGTTGAACCCGACCTCGTTTCGCAATCGGCTCACGGATGCTGCTAGACAGGGAGGGTCATTTGGAATCGGTGGTCTCGCGCCATATTGGACAAGATCGGCCCGCCCAGTCTCACTCGCCACCATTGCAATGATGTCTCGCAGAGGCCGCGCATCGCCGCTCGCGATGTTCACTGGCCCTTGCACGTCGCTTTCTGCAAGCTTGAATTGCGGCCGCGGCGTCTGCGACGTGCAGGAAGTCTCGGATTTGCCGCCCTTCAGAGACCGCCATCGGAATACCGTTAAGCAGACTGAATATCAGGTCACTCAGCAGGCGTGAGCGCTTTTCATGAGGGCCATACGGAAAAAAGATGTGCCCCCAGGCAAATGAGATGTTGTGCGCTTCTGAGTAGGACGCAAGCGTTTTATGAAGGGCGGCCTTAGCCTGACCATAGAGGGTTGACGGGTCAAGGGGCGTCTGCCTCTCTATCAGAGTGTGGTAGCTCCAGTCGTATTCTGCGCAGGTGCCTGCCACCACAATTCGTCTACCGCCGCCTTGAACGAAGGCTTGGACGAGTTGCAGGGAGGCGGCCAACCAGCGAAGGTTGTCGATGCTAGTCCAATACGCGCCCGGTTCAGTGCACCAGGCGACATGAACTAGTGTATCGGCTCCGATTTCCGATATCTTCTCAAACGCGGCCGCATCGGCTGACAAAAGGTCTATGTTGTGAAAAGTCACGCCGTCTGCCTTTTCTGGCCATGGCGTCCTTCCCACAGTATGGACCGAAGCCCCCGATTCCAGAACACACCGGGGGATGTGCCGGCCGAGAAAGCCGCTTACTCCCGTAATAAGAACGCTGTTCACGACGCCATAGCCCCAGTTAGTTGGGGGCATCACTATCGCACCTGAAATCGAAAGAGAATACGTCTTCGGATTTTTGGCCCGATCGACTCTTTCCAACCAACAGCAGAAAGGAAACCCATGACCCAAACCGTGCCTCCGGGCGCGGCGATGCTGCTCGACTTTATCCGGGAGGCGGAAGTCGGCAGCAAAGGCCGCGCGTCTTACGACGTGATCTACGGACATAACCAGGGAAAGCTCACAAAGCCGCTTACGCACATGGCGATCGCCGAGGTGATCCGTGCGCAGAAGGGGTGGGCGAGGGCGCATGGATCGAGTGCGGCGGGGGGCTATCAGTTCATGCGGGCCACGCTCTCCGGGCTTTTGAAGGAAGTACCGGGACTGGGCGGAGATCAGCGCTTCGATCCTGCGCTTCAGGACCGGCTCGCCCTTCACCTTCTGAACCGCCGTGGTTTCGCCGGCTTTATCTCCGGCGAAATCCGCCCCGTTGAATTCGCGAGGCGCCTGGCGATGGAATGGGCGTCTCTGCCGGTTCTCGCCGATAGCCAGGGTGACCGGCAGCGGATAAGGCGCGGGCAGTCCTATTATGCCGGCGACGGGCTCAACCGAGCGCTGGTGCGGCCGGAAAAGCTGGAGGCCGTGCTTCGCGCGGTGCTGGCAGCCGGTCCACGAGAGGTCGAGGCGGACCGAGCGGGCGAGGCGGCGGCGGTTGCGGTTCCGGCACGCCCGCGCAAGCCGGTTTCCCGGTCCGGCCGCTTCTGGACCTGGTTGCTGACGGCCGGCGGTACGATCGTCACGGCGCTGAAGGAGCTGAACCTCGTCGCGCTGGATTGGAGGGTGCAGCTTGCGATCCTCGTCATAATCGTCAGCTTTGCCGTTTACGCGATCTGGTCGATGCCGGCGGTCCGCGACGCTTTGAGGCTCACACGATGACGTTTCCCTGGAGCAACCTGGTCATCGCTGCCTTGATCCTGGCCGGAATTTCCTGGGCCATACTCGAAATCCGTTCGAATGCCGCGCACGCGGTCCGCAATTCAATCGAAAGGCAGAACAATGAAGCAGCAAAGAGCGCTGACGCGAAGCGCTTTGACTATGACGTCTGTTCTTCTTCTGGCGGGCTGTGGAACTTCGGGACCGGCCGATGTGAGCGGCCTTCGCAGCATCGTGGGAACTGAACTTACCGGCGCCCGCGGCGCGACGCAGATCGACCAGCGCAAGATCGACCGCACGGTGGTCGGCCTCTGCGCGGCGTCCGTCTGGACCAGGGCGGAGTGTGCGAGACACGGGGAGGGCGGAGATGATTGACGCCGGCGTTCACCAACAGCTCGGCACCTTGGTCGCCGAGGTGAAGAACCTGCGGGAGGACCTGCGCCGATCGGAGGACAGATCGGATGCCGGCCGCGTATCCATGACGCGCCGGATGGACGAGTTGGTCGAGCGCATGCGGACCCTCGAGGGCTCGATGATGCTCGTCAAGGACGATATTGCCGCGATGAAACCGGTGACCGAGGACGTGCGCAAATGGAAGCTGATGGGGATGGGCGCTCTCGGCGTTATCGGGATCGGAGGGGCGGCGCTCGGCGTGACCTTTGCCGATGTGGCAAAACGCGTGCTGATGCTCACGAAGGCAGGGTAGAGAAATTTTCGCAGTAATTACGTTGCAGCGGCGCTGAAGACGCCGTTGCAATAGGTTCCTTTTTTACCGCAATCCGTTGGCCCGACCGGCGTCACTTCCCTGGAAGATGCTCCAGGGTGCTCCGGCGCAGGAACGTAGCCCAATTCAGTCGTCGTCGAAGAGTGGAAGGTCGCGATAGCGGCGGCTTACCAACCGCAACGATCGGTCCGGCTCTATGACATAGCTTTCGTAGACCCGGCGGCCGAATCGATCGATGAACTGATGCGGCACAATGCTGCCGACCGGTGCCTTGGTAAGCCTGGTGCGCGGCTGGCCACCATAGGTGATGCTGCCGGGAATCGGCTCCAAATAGGGCGAATAGCCCATCGAGGTCGCCTCGCAGCCGGTCAGAAGTGTGAGCATGCACAGGATAGGAAGAACATATTTCATGACGATCCTCGGCACTTGCATGATTCTCGCCGGCATTCAGTCGCTGAAGATGTCGTAATCTATGCGGCGGCTGGTCAGTCGCAACGAGCGGTCCGGATTAATGACATAGGTCTCGTAAACCCGGTGACCATAGGTGTCGAAGAACTGGTGCGGCACCATGCTGCCGATCGGCGCCTTCGTCAGCTTCGTTCGCGGCTGACCGCCATAGGTGATGCTGCCGGGAATCGGTTCCAGTCTGGGGCCGTAGCCAACCGTTTGCGTCGATGTACAGGCACTGAGCGCGACGGCGGCGCAGAGGGTGAAGAGAGCTGTGCTCAGGGCACCGCGCCTCCGGATGGACGTGTGGGCATGTCCTGCATCGGCTTGCATTGTCGCGCGGTTCTCCGCCTTCGTTTCGGTTTCGGGGAAGATGCAGTAGGCTGCGGCGGATTGCATCGCGTGACGGTTCATGTACATGCTTCGCCTCACATGAGTTGCACCACCTTATTCCTTATTCGACAACGTGCAAAGAAAGCAGGAAGTTCGGCGTGTCGCGGCAACCACCCGCGTTTCGTGGGGATTTCGCGATATTTCGATTGCATAGGCAGAAATCTTTGAACGATGTAATGGCCGAAGCCCGCCGATGCTCGCGCAATGCCGCCCGAACCTTCGGGTGGTATCGCGCGTTTGATTCGGTGTCGGTAAATGGGCTTGCAAACAGAACCCCGGTTTCCGACGAGTCGCTGCTCAGGTACTGCCCATGACCGCCGAACAGACCCTTTCGTTTCTCGTGCTCGGCGCCATGATGATCTTCTTCATTTGGGGTCGCTTTCGCTACGACATCGTCGCCTGCTCGGCGTTGATGCTTTCGGTAGCCGTCGGCATCGTTCCTTTCGATAACGCTTTTGACGGCTTCAGCGACGACATCGTCATCATCGTCGGCAGCGCACTGATCGTCAGCGCGGGCGTGGCGCGTTCGGGTGTGGTCGATGCCGCCATCCAGCGATTTCTTCCGGACCTGCAATCGGTAAGGGCACAGCTCGCTCTTCTCGTCGTCACGGTCACGGTCCTCTCCGCCTTCATCAAGAACATCGGCGCGCTTGCGATCATGATTCCGGTAGCGTTCCAGTTCGCGCGTCGCTCGAATGTGCAACCGTCCGTCTTCCTGATGCCTATGGCTTTCGGCTCGCTGATCGGTGGCCTGATGACGCAGGTCGGCACCTCGCCCAACGTGGTCGTGTCCCGGGTGCGTGCGGATCTGACGGGCGAGAGTTTCACCATGTTCGACTTCACGCCCGTCGGCGCTTCGCTGGCACTGGTCGGCGCGGTGTTCCTGCTGTTCGGCTATCGCCTGGTGCCGGAGCGGAAAAGTCAGCAGGTCGGCATGCATCAGGCGATCGAGATCACCGACTACACGTCCGAGGCGATGGTCCCCGCCGGATCGCCGGTGATCGGCAAGCCGCTCAGTAATCTGGTCAAGATCGGCGACGGCGGAGCCGTGGTGATCGCCGTCTTCCGTCGCGGCACGCATCTGGCGCCGCTGCCCGATGTCGTCGTCGAACTGGACGATATCCTTCTGCTCGAAGGCGGTCCCGCTGCGCTCGACCGCATCGTCTCCCAGGCAAAGCTCAAGATCTCCGGCGATCGTGCGCCGATGCCGAACGACAAGGAGAAAGCCGAGACCGAAGCCATCGAGGCGGTAATCGCCACCGGCTCACCGCTCATCGGCATGTCGGCTCAGCGCCTGGCGCTCTTCAACAATCACAACATCAACCTGCTGGCCGTCAGCCGCCAAGGCGAACGACTGAAACAGAGGCTTGGCAGCATCAGGCTGCGGGCCGGCGACATCGTCGTGCTGCAGGGTACCCGCAGGGACTTGCCGTCTTTCCTGCAGGACTTCGGCTGCCTGCCGCTCGCACAACGGGAAATCCTGCTCGGCACCATTCGGCGTGCCACTGTCCCGTTGCTTGTTCTGGCGACCGCGATGGGGGCGACCGCGGTTGGGGTCGTGCCTGTGCAAATCGCCTTTTTTGCCGCAGCGCTTGCCATGGTGGTGTTTCGCGTCATCCCTCTGCGTGACGTTTACCGCGCCGTGGACGGACCGATTCTGGTCATGCTTGCCGCGCTGATTCCCGTCAGCGACACTTTACGCACGACGGGCGGCTCGGACCTGATCGCGGGCTGGCTGAGCGGGATGGCGGTGAATCTACCGCCTGCGGGGGCGCTTGCCATCATGGTCGTTGCGGCCATGGCGGTGACACCCTTCCTGAACAATGCCGCCACGGTCCTCGTCATGGCGCCGATTGCCGCCAGTTTTGCAACAGCGCTCGAATACAGGCCAGACGCGTTCCTGATGGCGGTAGCGATCGGTGCCGGCTCTGACTTCCTCACGCCGATCGGCCACCAATGCAACACGCTGGTAATGGGACCCGGGGGTTACCGGTTCAGCGACTACCCGCGACTGGGGCTGCCGCTTTCCATCGTCATCGTGATCGTCGCGGTGCCGATGCTGATGTGGGTCTGGCCGCTGCGTTAGAATGCCGGGGACAAATGGAACCGCGCGAATACGGATCGCCTGCTAAATCGCAGGCATTCGGTGGAAACGGCCTGATCGCCGCCTATCTTGCGGCGGAAGCGTATCTTTTGTGGAATTGCTCTGGCAGCAGGGAGGCATGTGGGCGTCATGACTGGCGATATCGAGATCTGCACGCCGGAAGAGGTGCTGAAATTCTGGTTCACGGAACTTTCCTATGACCACTGGTTCACGCCGGATCCCGGACTCGATGAGCAGTGCGCGCGGCGATTTCAGGCGTCGCACCTGGCCCTGTCCAGAAACCTCGACAATGTCTGGCGCGAGACCCCGCAGAACTGGCTGGCGGCGGTCATTCTTTTCGATCAGATGCCGCGCAACATGTATCGCGGGTCGCCCTTGGCCTTTGCCACCGATTGTCTGGCATTGCGCGAGGCGAAGCTCGCCATCGGCGCGAGCGCCGACATGGCAGTGCCGACGGAATGGCGCGCGTTTTTCTATATGCCCTTCGAACACTCCGAAAACCTGACCGACCAGACCATGTCGGTCAAGCTGTTCACGGAACTAGGAGACGCCGGCTACCTCGACTATGCGATCCGGCATCGGGACGTGATCGAGCGGTTCGGCCGCTTCCCGCATCGCAATGGCATTTTGGCCCGCACTTCGTCACCAGCCGAGGAAGAGTACCTCGCGCAGCCGGGCGCCGGGTTCTAGACATGAACCATGGCGGAAAACGCTGAGATCAGGAGGAAACCATGAGTGCCGGAGAACTGCCCTGGCAAGGGGGATGCCGTTGCGGAGAGGTCCGCATCAAGGTGAGCGCGCAACCGCTTCTCACGATGGCATGCCATTGTACCGGCTGCCAGCGAATGACCGGGAGTGCGTTCTCGTTGAGTGTCGCCATTCCGAGCGAAGGCTTCGAGGTCACACGCGGCGAGCCTGTCATCGGCGGCCTTCATGGCGCAACGCGCCACTATTTCTGTCCTCATTGCATGAGCTGGATGTTCACGCGCCCGGAAGGCATGGACTGGTTCGTCAATCTCCGCGCGACCATGCTCGACGATCCCAGCTGGTGCAGGCCTTTCATCGAAACCTGGACCAGTGAAAAGCTGCCGTGGGTGAGCACATCCGCCGTTCATAGCTATGCGGCGTTGCCACCGCTGGAGGATTACGAACAGTTGCTGGCAGACTACGCCGCGCATTCCGAAGGGGATTGAACCGCGAGACTGTTCAGATCAGCCTAGATCTCAAAGGGTTTGCATCTTTTCGCCGTTATGCATGTGCAGACCGGTCATCCGCGAAGCCTGGAGGGGTTCTGCGCGGCGCAGGGATTATCGAAGGGTAGGAAATTGCATCTCCTGGATAAACTAAGGGCGCTTTCGATTGCCCTGTCTTTCGGTGCGCTGACGCTTGCTGCCGGCGGATACGCAGTTGCGCAGGAGCCCGCGCCGAGCGTTGAGCAAACCCGGCCGGCCGCACCGGCCCAGCCTGCCCAAGCCGGCCAGCCTGCGCCGCAGGCCGAACCGGGACAGCGGGCGGAGCAAAGGGGGGCCGGTCAGGCGCCGGATGCCGCATCGCCGGTACTGCAGCAGGCGGAGGGTCAGCTTGCCCAGGCCGACCGGGAGCTGAAGCGTCTCATCGAGCGTACCAATGCCGTCGAGGACGACGACGCCATGCTCGCCGAACTCAGGGTGCAGGTCGACGAGCTTTCAAAGCAGATCATCGCCGCCTCCGTCCCCACTCGTCCGAGGCTCGACGAAATCAAGGCGAGGCTCACGGAACTCGGCGATCCTCCCGGTGAGGGACAGCCGCCCGAAGACGCGGTCATCACCGATGAGCGAAAACGGCTCCTGGCGGAGCGCGGGGCGGTCAATGCTCTGACGGGCAAGGCGGAGAACCTGTCGATCGAGGCGAGGAAACTTGCCAACCGGATCACCGCGACGCGCCGGGCGATCTTCTCCAACACTCTGCTGAGACATACGGATGTCTCGGCGGCGATGCTGAGCGAGGCAATCACCGCAACGATGCACGAAGCGATGGCACTGTCGCGCAGCATCGGCGGTTGGCTGACATTCGCCTGGAACTACAAGCGCGTGCCGCTGCTGAGCGCGATCTTCCTTTCGCTCTGCGCCGCGCTGCTCTTCCTGGTCGGCGGTTACAGGCTTTTTTCGCCGGTCCTCATGCGCGACGAGGAAGACGACGAGCCCACCTATTTCCGGCAGCTTTCGCTTGCGTTCTGGTCGACGCTCATCCCCACTCTGGCGCTCGCAGCCTTCGCTATGTCGAGCTACTTCTTCCTCAGTAGCTTCAACGTCTTGCGGCCGGATATCGCCCCCATCGTTGCGATCACGCTCGCCATGGGCGTCGTGCTGTTCTTCATAGCCAGGCTGGCAGGCGCGGTGCTATCGCCGCACCGGTCGAGCTGGCGACTCGTGCGTGTTTCGGATCGCGGTGCCAAAATGCTGATGGTGCCGATCTTCGCGATGGCGCTCGTCAACGGGCTCGACTATCTGCTCGGCAGCATCAGCGAGTCTCTCGGTTCCCCGGTGGTGTTGACGATTGCCAAGAGCTTCGTGGCATCCATCATCATCGGTCTCATTCTGATGTCGATGGCGTGGATCCGGCCTGTGCTGAGGGCCGATGAGCCTTACGATGCACCGGGACATGCCTGGCCGCGGGTAATCTCGCTCTCCTTCCTCCTGCTGGGGGCGGCGCTTATCGCGACTGCATTGTCGGGCTATGTCGGCCTGGCGCGTTTCATCGCTACCCAGATCACGGTAACGAGCGCGATCCTTGTGACGGTCTATATCGGCCTCCTCACGGGGAAGTCTGTCTCCAAGCAGGGCGCGTTTGCCGAAACGGTAGCCGGGCGTTATCTGGAGCGCCGCTTCCATCTGGAGCCGGTTGCGCTCGACCAATTCGGCCTGTTTGCCGGTCTCGGCATCTATGTGCTCGTTCTCTCCTTTTTCATCCCGCTGATATTGATGCAGTGGGGCTTCAAGACTGCGGACATCGAGTCCTGGGCCTATCAGGTGCTGACCGAAATCAGGATCGGTACGATCACGATTTCGCTGGTGGGCATTCTCGCGGGAGTACTGCTCTTTGCCCTCGGCTATCTCGTCACGCGTTGGGTGCAGCGCTGGATCGACGGCAACGTCATGGCGCGCAGTCGTGTCGACGCCGGCGTGCGCAACTCCATACGAACCGGTATCGGCTATACGGGCGTGGGCATTGCCGGCCTTATCGGCTTGTCTGCCGCCGGCATCGATCTTTCGAGCCTCGCCCTCGTCGCCGGCGCTCTCTCCCTCGGCGTCGGTTTCGGCCTGCAGAACATCGTCTCCAACTTCGTTTCGGGGCTGATTCTGCTGGTGGAGCGTCCCTTCAAGGTGGGCGACTGGATCGTCAGCGGTACGACCGAAGGCTTCGTGCGGCGCATCTCCGTCCGCGCGACCGAGATCGAGACCTTTCAGCATCAATCGATCATGATGCCGAATTCCCTGCTCATCAACGCGTCGGTCGGAAACTGGACGCACCGCAACAAGCTCGGCCGGTCGGAAATCGCCGTGACCGTGACCTATGCCAGCGATCCCCGCCGGGTTATCGAACTGCTCTACGAAATCGCCGCAGCCCATCCGATGATCCTCAAGAATCCGGCTCCCAATGTCGGGTTCACGGCCTTCCAAGACGAGCGAATGACGTTCGAATTGCGGATCTATGTCGCTGACGTGCTGACGGCCGGCGGCGTTCGCAACGACCTTCGCGTCTCGATCTACGAGCGCTTTCGTGACGAGGGGATCGGCGCGCCGTTCCCGATGAGGGTCGAAGATGTAACGCCTGAGGAAGAAGCCGGAAGCGCCGGCGCCGAACCGTCTGTTATCGAAAAAGAGAAGGCCTAAGCTGGCTGAAAACAACGCCTGACGCGCCGGTGCTGTTGGCGAAGGCCGGAAAAGCGAAGAGGGAGCGGAAATGCCGCTCCTTCTTCTCTATTTGACCGAGCCCCGGCCGCAGGTTGAAATGACGCACTTCCGCACGGAAAACCGTTACGCAGGTTTCCCGGAGCGCTTTACAGCCCAGCCAGCGCCTGAGCCACCGGCACAACGTGTGGCCACACCTCCATTGTGCCGCGATAGATCATGTCGAGTGCGACGTACAAGATGATCGCCAGGCCGATGTAAGCGATCCAGTGATAGCGGCTGAGCAGGCGGGCAATAAAGCTGGCGGCGATGCCCATCATCGCGATCGAGAGCGCCAGACCGAAGACGAGCACGGTCGGATGCTCTCGGGCGGCGCCGGCGACGGCGAGGACGTTGTCGAGCGACATGGACACGTCCGCTATCACGATCTGTGTTGCCGCTTGTTTGAAAGTCTTCTTTGGGGCCGAGGCGTCCGCATTTTCGAGCCCGTCAACGCCTTCGTGACCGCCAGTGCGAATCTCGCGCCACATCTTCCAGCAGACCCAAAGCAGGAGAAGCCCGCCGGCGAGCAGGAGCCCGATGATCGCAAGCAGTTGGACCGTAAAGATGGCGAGCACGATGCGAAGCACGGTGGCGGCGAGAATGCCGACGAGGATAGCCTTCTTGCGCTGCTCCAGCGGCAAGCCGGCTGCTGCAAGGCCGATAACGACAGCGTTGTCGCCGGCAAGCACCAGGTCGATCACAATGACCTGCAGCAGTGCCGTCAGGCCGGCGGAAGTGAAAATCTCCATGTGTGGTAACCCTTCTTGTCCCCGAAACGCCTGCGGCGTCGCAAAACGCATAGACCGCGAACAATCGACGGATCAAGTGGCCGGGTCAACTAATCGGCACTTTCGAAAGAGATACGATCGTCGAGCAGCTTCCGGTGCCTCCGGCGCGACTCGAGCCGCCGCATCGTTTTTTCCTGCACGCCTTACGCTTCGAGAAATTCTGCGCTACCGCGCCGCGCGTCTCATCAGACACGCAAAGGCCTGCAGCACTTCGATCTGCCGCATGTTTTTGACCTTTGCTCGGTTACGATCAATCAAATATGCGGTAGGCTGGCCGCGGCTAGAGGGGTGGCCGGCGCCTTCTTCTCGCGACGGGAAGGCGGCCGGCCGAAACGGGGGGCGGCGCTCGTGCGCCGAATGTGATGAAGACGTATGCTGTTGTTCTGGTGCCTGCAATGCTGTGGGCTGGCGTGGCCCATGCCGCAACTGTTACAAACACGGACGGCGAGGCCGCTGTTCTGGTGATCGTCGAAGGGGAGAGCCGGGTCGAAGTTGCAATCGATGCAGGTGCCACGGAAGTGATCTGCCCCGGCGGCTGCTTCGTCACTGCGCCGAGCGGCGACCGCGTGGGGCTCCAGGGCGACGAGACGATCGAAATCGTCAACGGCTCCGTCGTTGTGAAGTGACGCCCCTCCGGGAGCCGGAGGTTGGAGTCTTTCCACGACAATTGCGGGGCCGTAGCCCCGCATCAGTGACGAACGACGGCACTATAGGCAGAAGATCAGCTCAGCTTTCTTCGCCGCTCCAGCTCCGCTTCGGTCGGCTGGTCGAACTCGAACGAACCTGGCACGACAGGACCGCTGCGGACGTATTGGTTGACGGTGACGCCCGTCCCCGAGACTTTTGAACCGACGAGTTTCAACGCCATCGGCATGGCGTCGTGACCGAAGAGCCGCTTGCCCTTTCGGAGCACGACCGGAAAGTACGAGATGTACATCTCGTCTATCAAATCATTGCTGAACAGGGTCTGCAGGAAATCGGTCGAACCCTGGGTCAACAGATCGGGGCCTTCCTCGCTCTTGAGTTTCTTGAGCGTGGCTACCGGGTCGGACCCGAGAGTACGGCTATTTTGCCAGTCGAGCCTCAGATCGGGGTTGCGCGTAGCGACATATTTGGTGATCCGGTCAAAGAGCGGACCGATCGGATCGTCAGGGCCGGCATAGGGCCAGTGTGCGGCGAAGATGTCGTAGGTCTTCCGACCAAGCAGAAGATCGAACGGCCTGGAAAACATCTCGTCCACCGCTTGTCCCATGGTTTCGTCGAAATAGGGAGCGGCCCAGCCGCCATGGTCGAAGCCGCCGACCGGGTCTTCGTGCGGTCCGCCCGGCGCCTGCATGATTCCGTCAAGGCTTACGAATGCGCCAACGATGATCTTTCTCATTCCGGCTCTCCTCGTTCGTGGTGTTACCGAAGCTAGGACGCTGGACGAAGGCCGATACCGACAGAAACGCCACAAGCTGCAAGAATTTCTTTGAGAACTTTAGCGCAGGAGCGGCTCACGGGATCGCGAAAATGCTGATCTCGTTGGCGATCCCTCTTAGCGCCACGTTGTGCGCCACCGGGCTTAGGCCCCGATCAGAGAGCACACTGGATGCTCGAGGATCCTCGAGGACGGAGCCGGTCGCGAAGATCTCACGCGAGGTGGCGAGATGCTGGACGCGCGAGGCGATGTTGACGGTCTGACCGAAATAGTCCTGCCGGTCGTTGAGATTGACCGCGATGCATGGCCCCTCATGGATGCCGATCTTGAGGAGCAGGTCCTCGCTGCCGCGCTCTTCGTTGAGTCTGCGCATTGCCTCGCGCATCCGCATTGCCGCGGTGATAGCCCGGTCGCGCGCTGGAAAAGTTGCCATAACCGCATCACCGATCGTCTTGACGACGGCGCCGGTCTCGGCCGCGACGATTTCGTTCAAGACGTTGAAATGCGTTTTCACCAGGTCGAAGGCCGCGAGGTCGCCAACGCGCTCGTAGAGTTCCGTCGAGCCGCGCAGGTCGGTGAAGAGGAAAGTAAGGCTGGTGATTTTCAGCCGTTGGTCCACATCGAGCGTGTCGGTGCGGTAGATGTCGCGGAATGTCTGGTTGGAGAGCAGCCGCTTGGCGGTGAGAAACGGCCGACGGCGGCCGAGCAGGGCATGCAGCGCTTCGCCTGCCACGCAGATCGAGGGCAGGGTACGAACTTCGGCGTGGTTCTCCACCGAAACGCGCAAGGGGCCGGGCGGCAAGCTCAGCGTCTCGTGATGGCGGTGCGAGCGATCGAAGACGAGCCCGAGATTCTTCCTTTCCCTTGTCGGTTCGCCGCTCACATCCAGGAATTGCGCAGCATGCGTCACCGGCTCGAAGACGATGACGAACTCCGCGGGAAGCTGCAGCGAGATCACGGCTTTCTCGCCAGGCGGCAGTTCCAGCGCCTCCAGCAGGAATTCATCGAGCTTTGCTTCGTAATCCTCTTCCGGCAGGTCGATGCCGGAACCCCAATAGATCTGGCGGAAATATTCGGCCGGCGGCAATTCATGCGGCGTATGTGCCCCTATGTGGCGCACGCGCGGACTGATCGTGAAGGTGACTTCGACCATCTCGTCGAGCGTCGGCTCGTAACCGGCGGCACACAGCGCGCAGGTATATTCCGTACTCTGCACCGTCTTCAGGGACGTGTTGGCATCGAGTACACCGCCGCAACCGGGACAGAGCACGTTCCAGGAAAGCTCGAAAATTCCCAGGCGCGAGGCATGCAGAAAGCCTGCGATCGTCTCTTCCTCGTCCAGTCCCTCGCGCGCTGCGAAGGCGAGCGCATTGACGCGGCAAAGCTTGTGATCGGGAGCATCCAGAACGAGCCGCTCGAATGCATCGGCGACCTCCGTCCTTGCCGAATGGCGCAGCACATCGAAAAGGGTTTGGGCCTCGCTCATGAACACGTCTTATACGGAAATCGGCGGGCGGTCAGTTCGCATTTCGGTTTGGGTACAAAGTAATTTTATATTTGAAGTAATGTAATCTATATTTATTGAGCGAGAAAATATTTTCGCCTGCGTCTCGATTTATACTTTGAAATTCCATATTAGTGGCATGCTTTGCAATTCATGGGGGAAGAGCGACATGACCACAGTCGTGGGGACAGCCGGAGACGATACGCTATCCGGAACCGGGGAGAAGGATCGCATCTGGGGTCTAACCGGCGCCGATGAGATCGAAGCTGGCGGCGGCGATGACCTCGTCGACGGTGGGGCGGGAAACGACCGTCTGACAAGCAGGAGCGGGTATGACCGACTCGACGGCGGCGAGGGAGATGATCTCATCAGCCTGATCGGGACCGGCGGCGCGGTTACAGGCGGTGCCGGCGTCGATACGCTGGTGGTCGACCTGTCGAGCGTCAGCTCCGACGTCCGGTTCAGCGGCGAGCACGGTCACGGCATCATCGGCTACAACACGGCGAACTGGGAACACATCTTCTTCAATCGCATCGAGCGGCTGGTGCTGACGACCGGCAGCGGCAACGACCGGATCTTCGGCGCCGCCACCGACGACATCATCTCGACCGGCGCCGGGAACGACGTCGTGGGCCCATATGGCGTCGACGGCGACGACGGCACCAGCATGCTCGGCGACGACACGATCGACACAGGCAGCGGCGGCGACATCATCAACGACACTGTTGGCGCGAACCGGATCTTTGCCGGCGACCACAACGACATCATCATCACCACGCTTTCCTCCGCGGTGATCGACGGCGGGAGCGGCTGGGATAAACTGTCCATCTTCGATGAAGGGCGAACCGACGACGTCACCGTCGATTTCGGACAGGGGTTTGCCTCGACGGGCACGCGGATCGGCGGGATCGAGGTTGCCAGCGTGGATCTCGGCGGCGGCAGTGATACGCTGATTGCCGGAAATCTGTCTTCGCTCAGCGCCCATATGGGCGAGGGCGACAATTATGTCGCCGGCAGCAGCGGCAGGGACTATGTCGCCTCCGGAAGCGGCGACGATGCCCTTTATGGGGGCGCTGGTGATGACATCCTGATCAGTGCCGGCGGAAACGACGTGCTCGTCGGCGGCGATGGGAACGATGACATCTACGACGGCGGAACGAGTGTCGGCGACGGAGAGACATATATCGACGGCGGCGCCGGCGACGACCTTATCCAGGTGGTTGCGCCATCAGGCTTTATCGATGGCGGGACCGGCAGCGATACGTTGCGCGTCGTCGATCCCCTGCCGGGCACGAATTTCGACGCTTCGACCGGCATGCTGGGTACGTCGCTGATCTTCACCGGGATCGAGAGGTTCGAGCTGTCCGGCGGCTCGGGGAACGATACCATCCGCACGCTTGGAGGCAACGACCAGCTCGCCGGCAACGCCGGCAGCGACCGTCTGGACGGCGGCGCCGGAAGCGACGTGCTTTGGGGGGGCGCGGGTGACGATGTCATGACCGGCGGAGCAGGCGCAGATACCTTCCTTTGGTCGTCTGATACGTTTTCGTTCTCAGGTGTGGATCGTATCACGGATTTCGATGCGGACGGAGGCGACCTGCTGCGCTTTTCCGGATATGCACCCGACACGACGCGCATCGACAGCTTCGCCGACCTGGTTGCCGCCGCGACGGAAACCGAAGACGGGCTCTACATCGCCTTCAACGGGTCCGATACATTCGGTCTGTTGCTGGACAAGGTCGCACTTGCCGACCTTTCGGCGGATGATGTCGTCTTCGTTTGAGGGATGCCTTCGCCGGACATCGGGATGAGTGCGCCCATTAACACCGGATAAAGCGTTTTGCTCCTAGGGTGCCTTCCGGGGACACTCTTTTTCATAGGCGATCAATGTCATTCTTCGGCATTTCCGGAATGTACTTTTCCGGCGAATCCCTCGGCGAACACCGTATCGTGCTTGCCGAGGACTCCAACCTCTTTGCCTCGATGGTCTCGAAGCGGCTGAAGGAGCTTTTCGATATCGACGTGATCGTCTGTCGCGACTACGAGGACTTGCAGTTCGCGGTCGAAAACGCTTCCTTCGCGCCATCTCTGGCAATTTCCAATATCAACCTTCCAGGCGCCGAGAACGGCGAAGCGCTCACCTACCTGATCGAGATGAGCGTACCGACGATCGTCTTCACCGGCTCGTTTCAGGAGAGCACGCGCGAGGCGATCCTCGCCAAGGACATTGTCGATTATGTCATCAAGGACAGCGTCTTTGCTGTCGATATGCTGGCAGAATCCGTCTGCCGATTCCTCACGAACCAGCAGCATCACGTGTTGATCGTCGACGATAGTGCGACGGCGCGGGCCGTGTTGACGACGCAGTTGAAGCGCTACAATTTCAGAACGAGCTCGGCGGACAGCGGCTCTGCGGCGCTGGAAATCCTGAAGAGCAATCCGGACATCGCCCTCGTCATAACCGACTACAATATGCCCGATATCGACGGTTTCGAACTTACGCGGCGAATCCGCGCCGCCCACGGCCCGCATCAGCTAAGGATCATCGGTGTGTCGTCGTCGACGGACCGGCTGCTTTCCGCCCGTTTCCTCAAAGCCGGCGGCAACGATTTTATCGTCCGTCCCTTCGTCAACGAGGAGTTCTACTGCCGCGTCAATCAGAACCTCGATACCCTCACCAAGGTGAGAACGTTGAACGCGAGGACCAAGATTCCGGCCTGAAGGGCGATTGCCATTCGGGCGACCGGCGCCGGTTGAGGTCGGAATTTGCCGTGCCGGACTGGGTTACAACAGAAAATCTCCCGTCGCGAGGCTCTTCAACCCGGAAAGCTCGATCTGAAAATCAGCGCGGCCGTCGCCGTTGACATCACCATAGATGATCGTCTTGTCGTCGAGGGTGCCCGCCGGATTGAACGTCTTGTAGATGAGCTCGCCCGCGTGACGGGAGAATTCGCCGGTGCCTCGCCACGTGAAGGCCTGATTGCCGGCCGCACCGGTGTTCGCATCGATGGCCGATAGATCGAGTCGATCGAAGCCGTTCGCGAAATCTGTCACGGTGTCGCGATGTCCGGCACCAGAGGCCGGCCCATATGCAACATTGTTCACATAGCCGGAGAAACCGGGCGCCGAGTCGTTGGTAGATTTGAAAACGAAGATATCGTTCCCCGCTCCTCCCGTCAGCAGATCGGCTCCTGCGCCGCCAATGATCGTATCGTTGCCGGCTGCGCCATTGATGACATCGTTGCCCGCTCCTACGTCAAAGGTCTCGTTCGCGGCGGTGCCGGTGAGGCGGTCGGCGCCGGCCGAGCCGATATACCGCTCAATGGCGTCGGTGACGGACACCCTGATCGTCTTGGTTGCTTCTAGTCCTGTTCCGACAGACGGGTCGTCAAGCCCGATGGTCACGTCGAGGTATGGGTTTGTCTCGAAATCGAGCCGTGCTCCTGCCTTCAACCAGAGGACGTTGCCGCGGATTTCGAACAGCGACGCATCCGCGCCGCTCAAAGTCAGCAGATTGGTCCCCTGAGTGTCGTCGGCGATCACAAGAGTAGCAACCTTCTGGGCCGTTCCCGTCGAGGCATCTTCGGCAATGCGGGTGAGGTGCTGTGTGAGCGTAAGGCTAGGAGCGTCGTTGACGGGGTTGACGGTGAAATTGAATGTCGCAGGCGTTGGCGCGGAGTTGTCCTCGTTGCCGTCTTCTACGACGACCCGGAAGGAGGCGGCGGTGGTCTCCGAGCCGTTGTGGCGGAAGGAGACGAGGCCGGCTGCGAGTTGCGCCGCCGTAAAGCTCGCGGCCACTGACCCGTTGACGAGGACAGCGCCATTGACGGCGTTCGAGACGTTGAAGCCAACACCCGCCGCGGTGTCGTCGGGATCGGAATAGCCGAGATCGGCTGTCGTGAGCTTATAGGTTCCGCCCTCTGCGACCGCCGCTCTCAGATCGCCGCTGCGTATGGGAGCGTCGTTGACGGGGTTGACGGTGAAATTGAATGTCGCAGGGGTTGGCGCGGAGTTGTCCTCATTGCCGTCTTCGACGACGACCCGGAAGGAGGCGGCGGTGGTCTCCGAGCCATTGTGGCGGAAGGAGACGAGGCCGGCTGCGAGTTGCGCCGCCGTAAAGCTGGCGGCCACTGACCCGTTGACGAGGA